>PLTX01000117.1 GCA_003164675.1 Verrucomicrobiota bacterium
GGAGATTTCCTATGAACTGAATGTTCCCTCAACGGTTCGGATCCTGAACAATACGGCAATCATCAACACTGCTTCCAATGCCCAAAATACCGCGTTTCTGTGGGGCGCATGTGGCTGCCTGTCGCCTTCGTCCGACTGGCCATCCGACGGTACACTGGCTGTGGAAAACAATCTCGTGTACAGTTTCACTGGGTCAGGAGGTGGCGACCCCACGCTGCTGACCATCGGTGTCGTCCTCAACCAACCCGGGCCGACGGTCTGGACGGTCGATTACAACGACTGGTTTTCGCTCGACACCGCCAATGACTGGTTCTGGTGGAATAACCCGGCCCCGTCGTTCAACATCCATGGCGATCTGAGCGCGATGCAAGCCCTCGGTTTTGAAGCCCACGGCCAGACCAACGACCCGCTGTTTGCGAGTCTGGCCTTCGGCTCAAGCACCAACTCTGTGGGAAACGATTACCACTTGCAGTCCGGTTCGGCGGCTATTGGCGCGGGCGCCAACCTCAGTGACTTGAATTTGCCGGGACTCAACACCGACAAAGATGGCAAACCCCGTCCGACCGCGGGCTCGTGGGACCTCGGCGCTTACCAATATTGAGCGTGCAACCTTGGGCCTTCCGGGTGGGCATCAGCTTGTGTTTTTGCCCGCGACTCAATAGAGTCGCATCATGTCCGCGACACAAGGCAAACTCTACATCGTCGGCACGCCCATCGGGAATATGGAGGACATTACCCTCCGCGCCCTGCGCGTCCTGCAGGAGGCCGATCTCATCGCTGCCGAGGACACACGTCACACGGGCGTCCTGCTCGCCCGCCACGGTCTCAAGAAGCCGTTCGTTAGTTACCACGAGTTCAATGAAGCCAGGCGGACGCCCGAATTGCTGGTGCAGCTTCAACAAGGCCGCCAGATTGCCCTTGTCTCCGATGCAGGCATGCCGACGTTGTCCGACCCTGGACAGCGCCTGATTCGGGCTGCCATCGGCGCCGGAATCGTCGTGGAAGTCGTTCCGGGCGTTTCCGCCGTCACGGCGGCGCTGGCGGGGAGCGGGCTTGGCGGCCCGTTTCTGTTTTTTGGCTTTCTCCCTCACAAGTCAGGGCAGCGCCGCGCTTCCCTCACCCGACTCGCTCCCCTGCCCTGCACGCTGGTCTTCTTCGAATCACCGTATCGCCTGTTGAAAAGCCTCGGCGACATGCGGGACGTGCTGGGAAATCGGGGCGTGATCGTTGCCCGCGAGTTGACCAAGAAATTCGAGGAGTTCCTCCGCGGCGATCTCGAGTCGATCCTGAAAAAGCTTGAGAACCGCTCGATCAAGGGGGAAATTACCGTGATCGTCGAGGGCCGACAGGAATAAATATGCCGCGTAATCCAGCGCCACGTGAGCTGTTTCGCTTGCCGGGCTGCGCCCCGGCGTGGTGGCGCGCCGCTCTTTGTTTCACCTATTTTCTCCTTTTTTCGGCTTGTTCCACCTCCGGGCCGCGCGTGCTGGAGGTCACCAACCGCACCCGCCTTCAGGACGTGGACTTCGCGGACCGGCAGTATTTCATCGAGGACCAAGCGTCGCTCATTCGCTACGAACCACAGGACCTGAGCATTGACGACCAGCGAGAGGAATTTTATGTCCGCTGGACGCCCAGGACCGTCAACCTGGTAAAATTCGAATATCGCCAGGTGGCCAAACCCGGCGAGGTCTTTGAACAAACCTATGCTCCGCATGGGGACGAGCGGAAGCTTTTTGAAGTGCGCGGGGAACAGTTCCGCTCGGGCGGCTTGGTATCCGCCTGGCGCGTGAGTTTGTGGGACGCCGACAAGGTTGTGGCGGAAGAAAAGTCGGTCCTGTGGTAGAAGCCATCCACGCGTCGACATGACAGAGTCAACCGTCATTGCCCAGTTTGATGCGGTCGTGGCAAGGCAACCGCGCAAGGTCTGCATCTACTGGGGCGGGGACCGGTTTACAAATGCGGACTTGGCCGGCCACATCCGGCGGTACGGGGCGCGGTTGCAGGCCGGTTACGGCGTGGGCCAGGGCGACCGCGTGGGAATCCTGCTCAAGAACTGTCCCGAGTTCATCTTCGCGTTGTACGCCGTGTTGAAATCGGGCGCGACGGTCGTGCCGATCAACAGTTTTCTCAAAGCCCCCGAAATCCAGCACATCGTGGACGACTGCCAGATCAAACGCCTGATCACGTCAGTGGATTTTGACGAAACGATCTCGAAGCTCCGGGGCATTACGGCGATTCTACTCTCCGAACTCGAGCGGGGCGCGGCGGCGGCGGCGCCGAAGTGGCCGGCGGTGTCGCCGGACGATCTGGCGGTGATTATTTACACATCCGGCACGACCGGCAAATCCAAGGGCGCGATGCTCACACACGAGAACATCGCATCCAACGTCCACAGTTGCATCAAGGCATTGGAGGAGACCGCGGATGATCGCCTCACGCTGCTGCTCCCGATGTTCCACAGTTTCATGTTGACGGTGTGCATTTTCACCCCCTTGTCGATGGGTGCGGGCATCGTGCTTATCAAGTCGGTCCAGCCGTTCAAGGCGGCGATGCGCGAAATCATTCGCAACCGCGCCACGATCCTGGTCGGCATCCCGCAATTGTTCCAGGCGCTGGCCGACGCCAAAATTCCGTTCTGGTTGCATTGGGTACTGAAGCTGCGGCTGGCGGTCTCGGGTGCCGCTCCGCTGCCCGGTGAGACACTGGTAAAATTCGACCAAAAGTTTCATTTCCCGCTGCTGGAAGGATACGGGCTGAGCGAGGCGTCGCCCGTGGTATCCTTCAACCCAATCCGCGGCGTCCAAAAACCGGGCTCGATCGGGCTGCCGTTGCCCGATATCGAGGTGAAGATTCTCGATGATCATGGGCGCGAACTTCCGCCAGGCAAGCTTGGCGAAATCGCCGTGCGCGGCCCCAACGTGATGCGCGGGTACTACAACCACCCCGAGGAAACCGCCGCGACGCTGCGGGGCAATTGGCTGCACACCGGCGACATGGGCAAGAAGGACGACGACGGTTACATCTACATTATGGACCGCCGCAAAGAGATGCTGCTGGTGCGCGGGATGAATGTGTACCCCCGCGAGATCGAAGAAGTCCTGCACCAGTTCCCGAACGTGCGGGAAGCGGCGGTGCTGGCGAAACCCGACGAGAAGCGCGGCGAGGTGCCCATCGCATTTGTCAGCGCAGCCAATGGCGTGAGGCTGGAGTCAAATGAGATCTTGCAGTTCTGTCGCGATCGGCTCGCCGACTACAAAATCCCGCGCGAAGTCCGCGTGATGGAATCCCTGCCCCGCACGGCCACCGGCAAAATCGCCAAACTGGAACTGAAGAAAAGTCTTTAGCCCAACGGGTCACTACCACCGCTTGCAGGCTTCGCGGTAGCTGCCCACGTTGCGCTTGAGTTCGCGGACGCTGTCGCCACCAAACTTGTCGAGGAGCGCTTTGGCCAGTTCGAAAGCCACAACCGCTACACCAATGACCGCCGCGGCAGGCGTGGCGCACACATCGGAACGTTCCACGGTCGCCTTCACTTCCTGCCCTGTCTGAATGTCCACCGAGCGCATCGGTTTCATCAGCGTGGACAGCGGTTTCATGGCGACGCGGACGACGACGGGCTGGCCGTTGGTCATCCCGCCCTCAAAGCCGCCCGCGTTATTGCCAGCGCGCGTCAGCATGCCGTCCTGCGCCGGTAGGATTTCATCATGCACCTGCGAGCCGAATCGCCGCGCGGCTTCAAAGCCCAGACCGACCTCCACGCCTTTCATGGCCTGGATGCTCATCAAGCCATGCGCCAGATTCGCATCAAGCTTCCGGTCCCATTGGACGTGGCTTCCCAGTCCGATCGGAACACCAATGGCGACCACTTCAAACACGCCGCCAATCGTATCGCCCTGGGCTTTGGCGGCATCAATGGCCTCAATCATTTGCTTACCGGCGACCGGATCAGCACAGCGCACCTCGCTGGCTTCGCTACGCTCACGAATTTGCGCAAACGTCAGACCATCCGTCTTCGCCTGAACAACACCGAGGCTGACGATATGCCCGACGATGTCGATGCCGACCTCCGCCAGCAGAAGTTTGCAGGCCCCGCCAATGGCCACGCGCATGGTTGTTTCCCGCGCACTGGATCGCTCCAGAATATCGCGCGCGTCCTGGCGGTCATACTTGATCACGCCTGCCAGATCCGCATGGCCAGGGCGCGGCTTCGTCACGGCCGGCAGTTCGTCGATTTTGAAGTCACGGTTCTTGACCGTAAACGTGACCGGCGAGCCGATGGTCTCTCCGCGCCGCACGCCTGAGAGCACTTCCGCTTGATCGGTTTCGATCTTCATGCGGCCACCGCGCCCATAGCCCTGCTGACGGCGCGCAAGATCGCGGTTGATGGCGGCGAGGTCGATCTTGAGACCGGCCGGCAATCCTTCCAAAACGCCAATCAAACACGGGCCGTGGGATTCGCCCGCCGTGAAGTAACGCAATTGTGGCATCCTATCCTCGAATGAAACTCAGGTACCAATTGACAATTTCGTGCCCGCAGAACATCCAGAGCACCGCCCCAAATGCGATGTACGGGCCGTACGGGATGCGGCTTTCCCAGCCCTTCCGCCTTCCCAAGACGAGGACCACCCCGACCATGCCTCCCAGCAAAGACGAAACCAAGATCGTGAACAACGTCGATTGCCAGCCAAAAAACGCACCGATGGCCGCCAGAAGCTTCACATCACCCATGCCCATCGCCTCTTTCCGAAAAATCAATTTACCGACCACCGCCACGGTCAACAGAGACAGCCCGCCTACGACCGCACCCAGCAATGACCGCAACAATGACGACTTGATCGTATCCGCATCCATCAACGGCGGGTAAATCGCGCTCAGCAGCAGCCCAACGATCAGTCCACCGAACGTGATTTCGTTGGGAATGATATAGTGCTCAAAGTCGATGAAGGTTGCAACGATTAATCCGGCGATGACCATCCAATAGATCGGGGCTTTCAGAAAGTAGATGCCGTGCACCAGCGGGCGATCCCACTCCGTCAATTTCAACCACATCAGGAGAAACAGCAGGGCTGTCAGCAGTTCGACCAGGAAATACCGGGGGCTGATCTTCGCACCGCAGTGGCGGCACTTGCCCCGGAGCGCGAGGTAGCTGACCAGTGGAATGTTGTCCACCCAGCGGATGCGCTCGTTGCAGTGAGGACAGTGCGACGGGGGCGTGACAATCGATTCTTCGAGCGGCATGCGATGCACACACACGTTCAAGAAGCTGCCAATGACGGCCCCAAACGCGAACACGACGAAATCAAGATAGAGCCGCAACCAGCTCACGACTTGTCCCCATAGATCGCCGCGCGTAGCGCCCGGCGCATGACGGCCAATGGTGCCTTCCGCTTGGTCCAAATCTCGAACGCCCTTGCCCCCTGATGCAACAACATGCTCAGCCCGTTCGCCACCTTTGCGCCCGCGCTCTCGGCGACCTGCAGCAATTGAGTTTCCGCGGGACGATAGATCGTGTCGTACACGTGCTGGCGCGGCGAGAATAGTTCGGCGCCCAGTCCCAGGGAATCGCCTTCCTTCAGTCCAACCGACGTGGCATTCACCACCAGGTCAACTTCGTGGATCACCTTCTGGATCGCGTCCACCGTGAGCGCCAGCGACTGAAATTCACTTTTGGTGCTGGCAATCTCACGAGCGATGGGCTCGATCTTGGCCAGTGTGCGATTGGCCACAAAGACCTTGGCGGCCCCATCCAGGGCACATTTCACCGCGATCCCCCGCCCTGCTCCACCCGCGCCGAGCACGAGCACGCGTTTGCCCTTGATCGAAAGGTTGAAATCTTCTTTGACGGCCTTGAGAAAACCGGAGCCATCCGTGTTAAACCCGCGCGTCTTGTCTTTCTCGATCACGATGGTATTGACCGCGCCAACCTTTCGGGCTTCGGGGTCTATTTCATCGAGGCAATCCAAGGCGAGAATCTTGTGCGGCACAGTCAGATTGAGCCCGACCAGGCCCATCTCTCTCGCGCCTTGGAGCGCCGTGCGCAAGTGCTGCGGGTCAACGTGAAATGCCAGATAGACCCAATTCATCCCCAGCGCTTCAAACGCGGCGTTGTGCATCGCGGGTGACGCCGTGTGCATGATCGGCGCCCCGAAGACCCCAACAATTGTCGTTAAGCCATCAATATGCATTGACTGTGATACGGGCTTGCGTGCGCCGGTGGCGCTTAGCGTACCAACCCGGCGATGACAGAGTAGCTGAAGTTGTTTAGAAGCTCAAGAATCGGCTTCGGGTAGACACCGAGCGCGACCACGGCCAATGCCACAAGGCCCAGCGCGACGTTGAGATACGTCGGGGTGATAATCGGACTCTGGTCGGAGCCGTCGATCACATAGATATGTTTGAGGAGAATGAGATAGTAGTAAAGCGACACGGCGCTCATGACGATCCCCAGAATCACCAGCCACAGCAGGCCAAAGTGTTGCGCGTCCCGCTGAACGGCGGAAGCGAACAGGTAAAACTTGCCAAAGAATCCACCCAACGGAGGTATCCCCGCCAACGACAACACGAAGATCAACATCAACAGCGAGAGGAACGGAGCCCGCCTGGCCATCCCGTCGAAATTCTGCATTTCATCTCCTCCGGCCCGACTGGACAGGGCGGCGACAACTCCGAACGCGCCGAGATTCGCCAGGGCGTACACGATGATGTAAAACAACACCGAGTTCGCACCCATTTTCGTGGCGGCGACGAGACCGATGAAGATGTAGCCCGCTTGCGCGATACTGGAATACGCCAGCAGGCGCTTCACATTGTGCTGCACGATAGCGGCACAGTTGCCCAGGATCATGCTCAAGGTCGCCGTGACAGCGAGAAGCATCGTCCATCCCGAAGCAAAGTTGCCCCAGAACGCCGAACCTTGCAGACCCGCAAACCCAATGAATAACACCTTCAACAAAATAAAGAAGCTGGCGACCTTCGAGCCGGTCGCAATATAGGCGGTGACCGGCGTCGGCGCGCCTTCATACGCGTCCGGCGCCCACAAGTGGAACGGAACGACCGCGACTTTGAATCCAAAGCCGACAATCGTAAACAGCAACCCCGTCGCCAGCAGCGGGCTCATCGCCAACCCACCCGTATTTTTCACGGCGTCCTGGATCGCTTGTAAGCCGGTCGCGCCGGTCACTCCGAACACATAGCTCAACCCGAACAGCAGAAATGCCGACGAAATCGCGCCGAACATGAAGTATTTGACCGCTGCCTCCTGCGACCGCAGCTCGCCCTTGTGGAAAGCGGTGAGGATATACAATGAAACGCTCGTCAGCTCGAGCGCCACAAAAATCGTTATCAATTCCTCCGCGCTGATCAGCAGCATCATTCCCACCGCGCCAAACAGCAACACGGCGTAATATTCGCCGACGTGGCGCCCGACATCGAAGTCCATGGAAATCAACACGGTGATCACCGCCAGCGCCACGATCACCAGTTTGAAGAATATGATCAGGTCATCCATGGCCAGCGTCCCGCCCAAGAGCACCATGCGTGGGCCGTTGAGCTGTTGCCACAGGGGAAGGGTCGACGCCAGCAGGCCAACGACGGCGGTCGTGCCAATGGTCCGCGACCGCACGCTCATCTCCGCACGGCGCACCGACGCGAGATCCAGCGTCAACGCGACCAACGCGGTCAGGGTCAGGATCACTTCCGCGCCCAGTCCCTTCAGGACATCGAAATAAGGCACGGGTGTCACGGCGCACCCCGCAGGAACAATTGTACGTTCGCCTTGATCATGTTCAACATGATGGATGGGTACACTCCCACAATCACCAGCAACGCCATCAAAATGATTGCCGCCACGCGTTCGGGCAGGGTAATCGGCGGCAGGGACGGATGCGGCCCGCCACTGCCCGGTTTGTGGTCATGTCCATGCCCGCCGCCATCCGCAGGTTGATCCTGTTCCATGAACACCTTGTCGTTGGCGTTCAGGATATAGGCCACGGTAAGTGGGATGCTCAACCCCGCCGCGAGGGCCAGTAGCGGGTGCATATGGAATGCCCCGACGAGAATCTGGTATTCGGCCACAAATCCGCTAAAGCCCGGCATGCCCATGGAGGCCGCACCCGCAACCACAAATGTCACGCAGGCGAACGGGATGACCTTGGCCAGTCCGCCCAATTTATCCAACTGTCGTGTATGTGTCCGGTCATAGACCATGCGACCAACAACGGCAAACAACAGGCTCGCGACGATGCCGTGCGAGAACATCTGCAGAATCGCCCCGGACATGCCAATCAGATTGAGCGTTGCCAGGCCCAGTAATACAAAGCCCATGTGACTGACGCTCGAGTAACCGATGATGAACTTGAAATCCTTTTGGACCAGTGCGACCGCCGCACCGTACACGATCCCGACCACCGCAAGCCACGCGATCCACCACTTCCAGTGCTCAAGCCCTTGGGGGAACAGCAACATCGCAGCGCGGAAACATCCGTACGAACCGAGTTTCATCACGACACCCGCCAGCAGCATGGACGCGGCGGTCGGCGCGGCGACGTGGCCCGTTGGCGCCCACGTGTGGAACGGCCACATACCGGCCAGCACGCCAAAACCGACAAAAATCAAGGGGAACACCCACACCTGCACGTTGGGCGCAATGGGGTGCTTGGCCAGTTCGAGAATGTCAAAGGTTTGTCCGCCGGCACTGAAATAAACGGCGAGCATGCCGATGAACACCAGCGCGCTACCCATGAACGAGTACAATACAAGCTTCATCGCGCCGTACTCCTTGCGCGTGGAGCCCCAAATTGCGATGACGAAGTACTTCGGAATGATCGCCAGTTCGTAAAACACGAACAGCAAGAACAAGTCCATCGCCATGAACACGCCGTACACGCCGGCAATCAGGGTCAGGAAGAACGCAAAAAACTCTTTCACGCGGGTTTCAACGTTCCAACTGAAAAGGATGCCCGTCACGCACACGAAACCGTTCAGCACGATGAGCGGGAAGCTGATGCCGTCCACCGCGAGATGGTAGTTCGTGTTGATCGCCGGAATCCAGGGGACATTCACAATCTGGACGAAGCCGTCCTGCAGCGCGCCATGGGCGCTGATCTGAGCGTTGACCCAGGCGTTGTAGTTAAAATAATCCTTGAGCGCGACCAGCAGGGCCGCCACGCCCGTCAATAATGCAACCCAGCGAATCAGGGTCTTCGACTCGCGAGGCAAGAGCAGGATCAGTCCCATACCGAGCAACGTCAGGTAGATTGTCCAATCAACTTGCATGGTTCCGTCAGAATTTTGCGACCGTCATCGTTTGGAAAAGGTCGACCAACTGTCTCACCGCCGTGTTGGAGGCGTTAATCATCGGTCCCGGGTAAATCCCGATCCAGAACATGAAAAACATCAGCACCGCTCCGATGAAAATCTCCCGTCCTGTCATGTCGGGCAGACCGGCCCATTTCGTGTTTAGCGGGCCGAAACAGACCTTTTGCATCATGCCCAGCAGGAACACGGCGGTGATGACCAATCCGATGGTCGCCAGCGACGTGATCAGCGTGACGATGGGGAACGCGCCTTTGAACACGAGAAATTCACCTACAAACCCGTTGAGTCCAGGCAATCCCAACGATGAGAACATCGAGATGCCCAGAATGCCCGCGTAAATTGGCATGTTCTTGCGCAGGCCGCCGTATTCTTCGAGCTTGCGCGTGTGCGTCCGTTCGTAAATCACGCCCACGAGGAAGAACAACGCCGCGGAGCTGATGCCATGATTGAACATCTGCAACATCGCGCCGTTGAGCGCCGCGGATTTTTCGTTCGCGATATCGGCCACGTTCGGCGCCGAGGCGACCGTGGCAAAAATGCCCAGCATCGCGTAGCCCATGTGATTGACGGACGAGTACGCGACGAGCCGCTTGAAGTCTGTTTGTGCCAGCGCGGCGAAGGCGCCGAATACAATACTGGCCAGGGCCAAAAACAGCAGCACGTGCACATGCGCATGGACTTGATCGGGGAAAATCGGCAGGATAATTCGCAGGAAGCCGTACACACCCATCTTCAACAAAACGGCCGCCAGCAGCATCGAGCCGCCGGTCGGCGCCTGCGTATGTGCGTCGGGCAACCAGGTATGAAACGGCCAGATGGGCACCTTGATCGCAAATCCCAGGAACGTGCCCCAAAACAGCAACGATCCGAAGCACGATGCGCTAACATGGAAACCCGTCCGCTCGTGGATGCTGGCCACGAGCCTGGAGATGGCCACGCCCAGTTCCCCCGAAGCCGCCTTTTGGCGCAAGTCCAGGAAGTCGAGGGAATTCGTCGCCAGATAGATAAAGGAAAACGCCAGGAGTATCCCGACACTGCCGGCGAGGGTGTAGACGAAGAACTTGAACGATGCGTACGTGCGGTCCTCGGCTCCCCAGATTTTGATGAGGAAATACATCGGGATCAGCCCGAGTTCCCAGAAGATGAACCAGTGGAAGAAATTGAGGGCGGTAAAGACGCCGAACATGCCGGTTTGCAGGAGCAGGAACAGAATGAAAAACAGTTTCACATTCCGGTCCTGCTTCCAATGCGCCAGCAACGCCAACGGGGTGACGATCGCCGTCAACAGAACCATCGTCACGCTGAGTCCATCGACACCCAGACGATAATCGACGTTGAGCGTGGGGATCCACGACCAGCGCTCCTCGAACGCCAGCCCCGCGTTCGGATCAAACCGGCTCCATACGCAAAGAGTCGTCAAGAGCGAGATCATGCTGGCGCCCAGCGCGATCAGTTTGATCTCGCGCTCGCTGGTCTTTGGCAGCAACAAGATCAGTGCCGCGGCGACCAGCGGCATGAACGTGATGAGCGACAACAAGGGGATCGAGGACTGGGTCATGTGAAGAAGTAAATCAGCAATAGAATTGCTGCCCCCAGGCTCAACACGCGGAAATAGTTTTGGATGCGACCGTTTTCCAGCTTTGAAAACTCCTCGCCCTCCCACCGTACGCTCTCGCAGCCGGCGTCAAAGCCACCGTTGATGAAGAACTCGTCACCGATCCAACGAAAGACTTGGGAGATGCCCCAGGCCGTCCAGGCTATCGCGTGCAGGATGCCATCGACGACCGATTTGTCTACCAGCCGGAAGAACATGCCGCACGTGGCCGTGAATCGGATGATCGTCACATCATAAAGTTCATCGATATACCACTTGCGATTCAGGAACGTGAACAGACTTCCCAACGCCGCAGAAAGCGGGTCTTCATCGGTCGCATGTTCCATGGTCTTGCGGCCGTAAACCGCCCAACCAAGCAACAGACCCAGCGCCACCACAGCCAGCGAGGCACCCATGACGACGGCCTTTCCTTCCACCGATTCAGCTCCTTCGACGCCGAGGTACTCCCCGTATTTGTGGCCAAAGAAGCCGAGACCAATGGCGAATAAACTCAGCACCGCGATCGGCAACCACATATTCCAGGTCACTTCGTGCGGTTCGCCGCCGTGATGACCATGCTCGTGATCATCGTGCTTGCCGTGCTTGTCGTGGCCGTGATCGTTTTCTCCGCCGCGCCATTTGCCGGCGAAAACCATGAACATCTGGCGCGTCATGTAAAACGCCGTGAGAAACGCGGCGAATGTTGCGAGACCCCACGCATACTTGTTGCGATGGAACGTTGACAGCAGGATTTCATCCTTGGAAAAGAATCCCGCAAATGGCGGCACACCGCACAGAGCCAACATGCCGATGAGATAGCACCAGAATGTGATCGGCATGTATTTTCTCAGGCCGCCCATCTTCCGCATGTCCTGCTCATGGTGCGTGCCGATAATGACGCAGCCGGATCCCAAGAAGAGCAGCGCTTTGAAAAACGCGTGCGTCAGCAGGTGAAACTGTCCCGCTACCACGCTGCCTGCGCCAAGCGCCATGACCATGAAACCCAGCTGCGAGCATGTTGAATACGCCAGCACGCGCTTGATGTCGAACTGCGCGACCGCAATCGTCGCGGAAAACACCGCCGTGATACAACCGACCCACATGACAAAATCCAATACCCAGGAACCCGCTTCCGCAGTGAACAGGGGGTACATGCGTCCGACCATGAACACGCCTGCCGCGACCATCGTGGCCGCGTGAATGAGCGCGCTGACGGGTGTGGGGCCTTCCATCGCGTCCGGCAACCACACATGCAGCGGGAATTGCGCGCTCTTGCCCATCGCGCCAATAAACAGGAGAAACGCAATCGTGCTTGCCGCCGACAGGCCCCACCAGCCGTTTCGCAGAGCCAGCGCACTCACCTGCTCCAACGCGCCCGGGTGAAGCGTGTCGTGCGTGTACAAATTCAGCGTGCCCGTCTTCCAATACAACATCACGATGCCGAGCAGGAAGCCGACGTCGCCGATGCGGGTCGTAATAAACGCCTTCTTCATGGCTGCCGCCGCCGCCGGCTTGAAATACCAGAAGCCGATGAGCAAATAGCTGCACAAGCCGACGAGTTCCCAGCACATGTACAGCAACAGCAGATTGTTCGAGACGACCAGGCCCAGCATCGAGGCGGCGAACAGCGACAGGAAGCAGAAGAACCGCGTGAAATTCTCATCGTCGGCCATGTACCCCGTCGCGTTGACAAAAATCCAGAACCCGACGAACGCGACCATCACCGCCATCCCCTCTGCCAGTGGGTCGAGGATGAACCCGAGGCCGAGGCTCGTGGTCCCGAACTTGAACCATGTAAAGTTGAAGATCGCCCGCTCGATCTCGTGGTGCTGGCCGCCACCGCCAATGGTTGCGAAGAATGCCCGGAGCGCGAAAATACACGAGAGGCCCATCGCGATGATGGTCAGCGCTCCCGACGCTTTGCGCGACGGGCGTTTCATCAACGACTGAATCGCCGCGGCCATCAGTGGGAAAAACGGGATCAGCCACTGCTGCCGTGCGAGATGCTGAAGGTATTCGCCGTGTTCCATCTTACCCCTTCAGGCTCGTGAACTCGTCGACATCGACGGATTTGTACTGCCGATAGATGGCGATGACCAACGCCAGACCAACAGCCGATTCCGCCGCGGCAATCGAGATGGCGAAAATGGCAAACATGTAGGCGGTCGGCACGGCAAAATACTTGTAGTGCCAGAATACGATCAGGTTCAGGATGGCCGCGTTGAACATAATCTCAATGCCGATGAGCACGATGATGGCGTTTTTGCGCGACAACGCTCCGCACAAGCCGATGGCGAACAGAAACGCCGAAAGCATGAGATAATCGCCGAGGGGGATGTTCATCGCCTGCGGATGACCTCCTCCAGCGCGATGACGACGGCGCCGATGAGCGCCGCGGTCAGCAGCACGGCCATTGCCTCGAATGGCACCACCCAGTCCGTGACCATCGCCTTCCCGATTTCCACCATGGAGGTTTGCGCTCCGCCAGCCGGCAGAATTTGGGCGAGCTGGTCTTTGCGAATAATTGCCCACAACAACCCCGCGATGATGATGGCCGTGCCCATGCCCGCCCACCATTTGCCGCCCAAAACCTCACGTGGCCCTTCGTCGCCGGTCACGTGCCTTGTCAGCATGATCGCAAACAACATCAACACGGCAACGGCGCCGACATAGATGAGGATTTGCACGGCTCCGAGAAAGTCCGCACGCAACAGGAAGTAATGTCCCGCGATGCCGAGGAAAAACAGAATCAACGACAACACGCAATGGACGAGGTTGCGAAGCATGATGGCAAACAGCGCGCCGAGCACTGTGATGGCGGAAAGAATCCAGAAGATGGTTTCCATGGCGATCAGGAGGCGTAGCGATACGTTCGGGGTGCGACGTTCTCTGTGGCGGCCAGTTTCGAAAGGGTGACGAACCAGAGAACGAGCCACAAGGTCGTCGCCACCCACGCCAGGGGACGGAAGGTCAGGTAATGCCACATGCCCACCGCGACGATGTTCGCGATCGACATTGGCAACAGGACTTTCCAGGCAAATCCCAGCAACTGGTCGACGCGCACCCGCGGCCACGTGCCACGGATCCAGATGTTGAGCACGATCATGAACGCCAGCTTGATGAAGAACCAAAACATCGAGATCAAGCCGCCAACCCAGCCGGGGCCGCTGCCGGGGCCGTTGTAGCCACCGAGGAACATCGTGACGGTGATTCCCGCCATCGCAATGGACGCGAGATATTCGCCCATCTGGAAAAGCGCGAATTTGAATCCGCTATATTCGGTGTGATAGCCGGCGATGATTTCAGATTCGGCCTCGGGTATATCGAACGGTGTGCGGGCCGATTCCGCCATGGCGCCGATCGTGAACAGGACGAATCCAACGAATCCCCAGGGTCGGAAGACGAACCAGTTGGTGACGTTGAGTATTCCCCCGCTCTGCGCGCGGGCGATACGCAGGGTCGAAAGCGAGCCGACGGCCATTACCACCGCCACCGCCGCCAGCACCATTGGGACTTCGTAGGAAACGACCTGCGCCACCGCGCGCATGGCGCCAAGGAGCGAGAACTTGTTGCGCGACGCCCACCCGCCCATGAACAAGGCCAACACGCTCACGGTACTGACGGCAAACGCAAACAGAATCCCAATATTCAGGTCGACGGGGACCAGCCTGGTGCCGACCGGCACCACGGAGAAAAGCAGGATCGATGGGATCACCGCGATAACCGGCGCGAGGAAATGGACGAATTGATCGGCCCGCCGCGGCACAATGTCTTCTTTTATGAGCAGCTTCAGCCCATCGGCAATTGGCTGGAGAATCCCCCACCGCCCGACGCGGTTTGGGCCGAAGCGGTTTTGGATTCGACCCAGCGCCTTGCGTTCGACAAGTGTCGTGTAGGCAAAGATGCCAAGGAAAACGCTGAGCACGAACAAAATGGGAATCGCCATGGATGTCCACAGCAAGACGCTGTCCGGCGCATTCACGAACCAGATACGCAGTTGTTGATAAATCGTTTCCAAACCCAGTGAATCCCCTGCCCCAAAGCTCGCTGGTTATAAGAAAACAGCGAACGCGTGTCAAACTTCACACGACTCTTACGCTTTTCCTGACTCCTCCATCAGCTTTTTGAGCCTGTTGGGGGTTTTGCGCCAGCCGGAGCGGCTTTCTTCGCCTTCTTTTCCTTCTCTGCCTTCAGCTTTGCATCGACGACGGTCGCCTCAGTCGGCTTGATCCTACCATAATATTCGTTCGACTTAAGCAGGTCAGGCAGGTGTTCGACGAGTTCGTCAAAGCGACCGTACCGCGACTTCTCGTAATCGTTGTCCATCTTGATCGCATCGAACGGGCAGACTTCCACGCAAATCTGGCACTGCATGCAGACGCTGGTATCGATGTCGAACACCTTCGGGCGCTGCCGCGGTTTGCCCTTCTCATCGCGGTCCATGACGATGTAAATGCATTGTGGCGGGCATTCGGTTTCGCAAATCTTGCAGGCCACGCAACGCATCGTGTCGACCGGATTCTTGTTGTCGTCATACACGAGGAACGGGAACGTGCGCGAGTTTTCGGGCGTCTGGACGCGTTCTTCGGGATACTGGACGGTCACGAGCCGCTCTTTGTCGAAGTAGCTGCCGACGAAATTACGGGCGGTGACGACCATGCCATCCAACAAACCTTTGCCGATGAAGCCCATTAGCGGTCGACCTCCCCCAACACAATATCGATACTGCCGAGAATGATAACGACATCCGCGACCTTGTGGCCGAGGCACATGTCCTCGAGCGTGGTCAGGTTGATGAAGCTCGGCGGACGCACGTGGTAGCGGTACGGCTGTTTGCCGCCTTCGTCCGAAACCAGATAGAAGCCCAGCTCACCTTTTGGTGCTTCAATGCGCCCATAGCCGTCGCCGGGCGGAATTTTGAAATTGCGGAGCTTCACTTCCGGCGCGACGTGCGGGCCGGCAGGAATATCGTGCAATGCCTGCTGCAGAATCTTGATGCTCTCGCGCATTTCCAGGACGCGGATGTAATAACGGTCGTAGACGTCGCCGACGTTGCCGACCGGCACGCGGAAATCCAAGCGGCCGTAAACGCCGTACTCGTCGATCTTACGGACATCGTATTCCACACCGCTGGCGCGGGCCATCGGGCCGCTGATGCTGGCGTTGATGGCAAGTTCCTTGGGCAGAATACCGATACGTTGCATGCGGGCGAGCAGGACTTCGTTGCCCGTGAGCAACATTTCAAATTCATCGAGAAAACGCGGGAAGCGGGAGACGATGTTCTTCGCGACGGCCAAATCCTTGCTCGTCATGTCCACGCGCACGCCGCCGAAGCGCATGTAATTGCACATCATGCGCGAGCCGCTGACGGCTTCGAAGAGGTCGAGAATCCGTTCGCGCTCGCGGAAGGCGTAGAGCAACGGCGTGCCCCATGCGCCGAGGTCCTGCAACATGAAGCCGATGACGCACGAGTGGTTCAGGATACGCGTCAACTCGGACATGATCACGCGAAGGTACTCGGCGTGCTCGGGGACCTTGATGCCGGCGAGCTTTTCGACGGCCAACGCATAGGCCCAGTTGTTGCTCATCGAATTCAAATAGTCGAGGCGGTCCGTGTAGGGCATCGAGCCGAGCCAGGCCATGCGCTCGGCCAGTTGCTCGTGATTGCGGTGCAGATAGCCCATGACGGGTTTGAGGGCAACGACGGTTTCGCCGTCCAGCACGCAATCCATGCGGAACACGCCGTGGGTGCTCGGGTGTTGCGGCCCGATGGAAACCTCAAGCGTCTGGGTCTCGATCAAGCCTTCCGACCCGGGCGTCCGCGTGAACTGCTTCTCTTCTGTGAGCGGCTGGATCATTTCTTCCTGGCCTTTTCCAACTCTTCGCGAGCCGTCGGCGGCGTGATGCCACCCACCTGCACCGTTCGCTCGAGCGTGTCGTGGTGAGGGGTCGGCTCCCACTCGTAGTCCGCCGGCGGAACGTAGTCCTTGCGCATGGGATGATCCGTAAATTCGTCCCACATCAGAATGCGGCGCAAATCGGGATGACTGTCGAACCTCACGCCATAGAGATCGTACGCTTCGCGTTCCTGGAATTCGGCGCCACGCCAGAGAGAGGTCAATGATGGCACGCGGCACTGGTCGAGTTCGCGTGGCGCGCGCACTTTGAGAATGATGGGCCCGTGCTTCTGCGCAACGGAATACAGGTGGTAGACGACCTCGATGAAACCGGGGTTGTCAGCTTTTTGTAGATAATCGACGCCCGTCACACAGGAGCAAAAGTCCATCTGGAAACGCGGGTCTTCCTTGAGGAACTTCGCGACGGCGTAGATATGGTCACGGTCAACGAGCAGCGCGGGTTGCTGGGCGGCGGGCGTCGAGTTGATGATCTCGAGTTTCGCGCCGGGAACGGCCTGTGCCGCAACCTCTTTGATTTTCTCGATGGCTTCCATCAGGCTTTCTTGACCTCATCGAGCGTCACGTCGCGATAGCTGCGCGGCGGCTGCCAGACTTCGCAATTCGCAGGCGGCTGCAAATCGTGGTCGCCGTAGGACGGGATGGGAAACTCGGTCTCGGCATTCTTATCGTACCAGCGCAGACGGTTCTCCGTTTCGAGATGTTGATTCGCGATCTTTCGTTGGAGGGTCATGATGGCGTGAATCAACGCCTCGGGGCGCGGCGGGCAACCGGGGATATGCACATCCACGGGAATATAGCGGTCGATGCCCTTCAGCACATTATAACCGTCCTTGAACGGTCCGCCCGAAATGGCGCAGGCGCCCATGGCGATGCAGTATTTCGGTTCGGGCATTTGGTTATAGAGGCGAACGACCAAGGGGGCCATTTTCTTGGTGACGGTGCCCGCGACGATCATCAAATCGGCCTGACGAGGGGTGGCGCGAAAGACTTCGGCTCCAAATCGCGCCAAATCGTAGCGGGCTGCGGCGCTGGCGATCATTTCAATGGCGCAACAGGCCAGTCCAAACTGCAACGGCCAAATCGAGCTTTTGCGGCCCCAGTTGTAAAGCTGTTCGAAAGGGAGAACGAAAATCCCCTGTTTCTGAAGCTCGCTTCTTAGACCTTCGTCGACGGCCATGTTATTTCCAATCCAACGCGCCCTTGGCCCACGCGTAAACCAGCCCTTCCACGAGGAGGAGCACGAACACCATCATGGCGAGGAACCCACCAAACGGCATTCCTCCAAACGCCACTGCCCACGGGTACAGAAAGACCGTCTCGACGGCAAAAATCACGTACACGAGGGCGTAGATGTAGTAGCCGACGCGGAATTGGACCCACGCGTCGCCCTTGGAGGTCAGGCCGCACTCATAGGTGTCGTTCTTGGTAGCGGCGGGACGGTGCGGCGCGAGGAGCCACGCGATGGCCAGCGGCAGCAACGGGAACGCTACCGCCACCAGCAGGAACACGACGACGAACAAGTACTGATTTAAGTATAGATCTTTCACCCGACCGATCCAAAAACGCAGCCCATCCGCGACCCCTTGCTCCAATTTTCACAATGTAGGTAACAGGATTGCCGAACCTTGTCAAGGTGGTGTCCAGCATGTGGTTGCGGTGGTGGCGGCAGTGCCAAACGGGGCTCGATAGGGCCTGAAATACCGCTATTTTATGGGGCGGTACAGGCGAAGAACTGACGCGGTTGTCGCGAGGCAGCGTTGTCCCGCTACTTGAGCTTTTGGAATTCGGTGACAGCGCGGAGGAATTGTCGTCCATCATTCAGCGGGACGGACAGGGCGCAGTCTGTGAGATTGTCCTTGCCGAGGATGAAACACCGTTCGCGGCTGACCATAATCCCAACAAGCTTGCCGTCGGAGCTCACCACGTAATCACCGACGTCAGCACGGTAGGCAGGGTTCTCGAACCACGCGGCGACGCCCCGCAACGCACGCTTGACGACCAAATATCGGGCGTCAGCCAGATTGGGCGCGGTATCGATTTCAAAACTGAGTCCCGCCGCAGTGCTCTTGAAGACGTACAGCCTGTGCTGGTCGTTTTGCACGATGGCATCCGGCCCGGCCAATTCCATGGTGCTCACGCCGGGCGTGGGTTGACTCAATTCGACGGCGACCACTTGTGGGTCGGCGCGCAAGACGCAAGCGGGGCCGGTCAGTGCGCCTGACCAGGGTGTGTTCCCCGCCCTGTTGACGGTGTATTTCAGTTGGGTGATTTCGCCGTCACCGCTCAAGGCCCACCAGTTAAATCCGAGGGTTTGGCAATTGGCGACCACAAACGAGCGACCGCCCACGTTCACCACCGGGGGATAAGCGGTCGACCGGAAATGGGAGATGGGAGATTCCGAGGAGGAATCGGTCCTGGCGATCGCGACTTGCAGGCCGAGGCGGGCCCCTTTGACGGCCTTGTACGGGCCCGGCCCGCGGGCTTTGATCGATTCGATCTGCTCGCCGAGCTTCACCGTTTGCTGGCGCAAGGCATCCTGGCCGGCCTCGATGGCGTTCAAGCTTTGGGCGATTTGATCGCCTTGTCCCGCTTTCATCAGCGCGTCCAACCTGGATTGGAGATCCTGCTGGCCCTTGGCAATACCCTCCATCGCCTGTCCCAGACCGGTCTTCTCGTCACCATTCAGTTCCGTTTGAAGACCCTTCACGTCTTCGGCCATGGCCGCCAGGTTCTGCTGCATCGCTTGCTGTTCATCGTGAACGCCCGAGACGCTCTTCTGAATGGTTGCCGGTAGCGTGCGGGCGAATTCATCGAGCTGGGCGAGAGTCGCTCCCATTTCGTGTTGGCCCTTGGCGACATCCGTCAACTGTGACTCGACCCTTTCTTGTGAAGAGAGCACCTGCTGACTGAGCGTGCGAATGGTCGCCTGCTGGCTGGCGACCGTCTGCCCCAACTGTTGCGCCTGCTGCGTCAATTGGGACTTCTCCTGCTGAAGCGCGCTTTCCTCGATTTGAAGTTTCGCCAGGCTCTCCTTGGCCGCTTCGCCCTCCTGTTGCAGTTTCTGCCGCTCTTCGCTTACGTGGGCGAGTTGTTGCTGGACGTTGGACAATGCTGTCTCGGTTTGCGCCTTTTCTTCCGCGACGGTTTTGAGATTCGCCTCCTGTTGGGCCAGGGTGGCAGTGGTTTCATTCAAACGGGTGCGAAGTTGCTGGTTTTCCGTGGAGGCCGTGTTGAGCTGGGTGAGAAGCGATTGCTGCTCATAGTCGCGGTTCCATTCTTCCTGCTGGGCCTGCATCGCCGCGGGCGTGAATTCTTCGTGGACGCGGGGCGTCTTCGGTGCCGAGGTCTCAAATTGAGTGTGCTCTCCGCCCGTGCCGATGACAAACAGCAGTAGCGAACACACCAGAAAATCGAGCATTACGATCAGAATGGATGTCCTCATCGTATTCCACCGGCTACTTCATTTGGATCAGGCGCTCTTTCAACGGGTAGAGATACCGAATGCGCAACGACACCGCTGACAGGATGCCCACGACGGTGGACGTGTACGCAAACAGACGGCTCATCCCGGCGTTCAATGCGATGAGGATAAGCGCAATGACCGTCAGCGCCAATCCCATGAACAACGGCAGATCGAAGAAAATGTCTAGGTTCTCCAGTCTCTTCAGCCGCAGCTCAGCGGGAGCGCTCTCGTCGTCTTCGACCCGACGAATCTTGCCTCTGACGAAGAACCAGACGACCACGTGGACTACCAACGAGAACAGCACGACCGTTCCCGACAAGAACGCATTGTCCGCTGTCCCCATGGTGACGGGCGCGCCGGCTTCGCCGACGACTGCCGCGACGGCGGACGGCTCGACGGCCGGGCGCGTGGCCAGCGACAACAAATAGACCAACACGCTCAATACCGCTCCGACCGCCAGGGCCGAGAGGAGAAAATGCGCCGGGCTTGGAGCCGCAATCGCACTGCCCGGTCTCGCAATCAGCTTTTCCAAGTAGCGGCCAGGAACGACGACCAAAACCAGCACCCCGCAGAGCGCCGCGATCAGCGCGTATTTCACGGCCGAAACGCCCGTCCCGTATTGATATCGAAGCGCCTGATAAACTTCCCGAACCGATCCCAATGGGGACGGCGCTTTCGTAAGTTTGGCGAGGGCTTGCGGGTTCAGGCCGGGATGTTCCGCCACATACTTCAAGCCATCCGCCCCTTTGCCGATGGCCGCGCGCAACGCATCCAGCCCTTTGAAACCTTGGCGCATGATAAAGTCGATGCTCATCGACGCGGCCGTTCGTCCATCCGCGGAAGCCACCGCGAGAACCTGACCGAGTTCCTTCGATGCACCCGGGCTCATGGAGGCCATTTTGGTCAGCACCTTCAATTGGTCGGGACTGTTGGCCTGCCGCAAAATCGTTTCAAACTCACCCCACGTCCGGCAGTGCCTCGCCAGCTCGAAAATCGGCATGAAGTTGTCTCTAAACTTTTCCACGGCGATCCCCGACTTCGGGTCCGACTGCATGAGATTGAGCATTTGCGTCAATTGCACAGTCAGGGGCTCGTTGATCGCGCCGGCCACACGCGCCGCCTTAATGAGTGTAATCGCGCCCTCGGCTGGCGGAAAAACGTTGGCCATGCCGGCCAGACCGTTCAGCGCGTTGATGAAACCGTCCCGATTCCCCTCCAATCCTCCCTGCCGCGCTAGGTCCGCGATGTCGCCGTACTGCGCTGCGTCGGCAACGGTCGTACCCGCGAGATTCTCAAATGAATTCCCGCCGAGCGCGGCGGCCCAACCGGTCGCTTTCAACCGGCTTGCCGGCGTGTTCTGGCCGGCGAGTTGGGCAAATACCTTCTGGCGCGCATCCACCGCCTTCTGCTTGTCCGGCGAGTTGTTCTCAATCGCGTAATCCAACATCAACAACGCCGAGCTGCTGCGTCCGGCCGCCAATTCGGCGTCCGCCATGTGCGGGAGGCTCACGTCCGGCAATCGCCTGTATTCTGCGGAGGGGGTGTCCAGCGGAGAATCGGCCAGCTGGACGACCACGATGAGCGCCCCAAACAATATCACTCCCAAAACGAACCGTAGCACTTTCATGCGTTACCTCAATTCAATCTGTCCTGTCTTCCAATCGTCCGCCCAGCGGGTGATTGCAGACCACACCAACAATAACTCAATATTCATTCTCGTCACTGAGAATCAATCGCTATTTCAAGTTTTTTTTGGACGGGAACGGTCCACGGAATGGCAGGCCGCGAGCGCCGAATGGCCAATTTGGCGAATCCCACGAGGTTCCCATCGAGTTGCCAGGCAGGGTCGATCTGCTTGCGTGGATGGACAATCGCTGCGCGCCGGTGGACATCACGTGCAGTGCGTCGATTCGCTACGAGAACGGCGCGCTCGGCACAGCGATGATCAATGGCGATTCGGTGGTGGGCTGGAAAGAAGGCGTGCGCATGTCGACCACCAAGGGCGAAGTGCAAACGGGGATTCACGGTGGACGGCTTCAGCAGTGGGGCGCGGACGGTCGGCTGGTGAAATATCCGCCCGTGCCCGCGGTGCCGTCACTGCAACAATGGTTCATCGATTGCGTGCTCGGGAAAGCGAAAAACCCCGCCCCGGCAATTTGGGGGTTGCGTCAGGCATTACTGATGGAAGCGCTGTACGAGTTCGCCCGGACCGGCAAAGCGGTGAAGGTCGAGGTGGAGTAGAAGAACGCCGCCCACCCTGCAAATTGACGGAATCGCGGGGCTTTGATACCTTCCAAACGTGGCCGATACCCTTGTCATCAACGAGATTTTTCACAGCATTCAGGGCGAGAGCTCGTATGCGGGGTTGCCGTGTGTGTTTGTGCGGTTAACGGCCTGCAATCTGCGGTGCTCGTGGTGCGACACGACGTATTCGTTTCACGAAGGCGCGCCGATGAAGCTCAGCGACGTGATCGTGAAGGTGCTGGAGTACAACTGTCCGCTGGTCGAAATCACGGGGGGCGAGCCGCTCCTGCAGGCGAATGTGTTTCCGCTGATGGCGCGATTGTGCGACCTCGGCAAACACGTATTGCTGGAGACGAGCGGGTCGGTGGACGTGTCGCAGGTCGATCCACGCGTGGTCAAGATCATGGATTTGAAATGTCCCGGCAGCGGTGAGTGCGAGAAGAACCTGTACGACAACGTTCGCCATCTCGACAAGAAGGACGAAGTGAAGTTTGTGATTGCCGACCGCGCGGATTACGATTGGGCGCGGGGCGTGATGGCGGACCGCCAATTGTCGAACACGTGCACGGTCTTGTTCTCGCCCGTGTGGGGCAAGCTGCCGCTCAAAACGCTTGCCGAATGGATCTTAACCGATAAACTCCCCGTCCGCATGCAGACCCAGTGGCACAAACACATTTGGGGACCCGAGACCCGAGGAGTCTAGCACCATGTCGCTTCGCATCATCATTAAGGCCGATCAAATCCGAAACTGGATCAAGGAACGCCGCGGCACGCCCGCGCGCCGGCGGAATACCGACGCCGACGTCGCCGTGCTGTTTGGGGACGACAAGTCCGCCGCGGCGGACAAACCCGATTACGAACCCGTCAGCATTGATGACCTGTTGGAGGCGATGAGATTTAACCACCTGGTGCTGCTCGTCGACCAAGAGGCGGGCAATACCTACCACCGCTTCATCCAACACGGCTAGAGTGATGCCGTCGTTGTGAACGATTTACTGCCATCGCGGAAGACCCAAATCCCCGGCCCGAAGTCGCGCGCGCTTTCCCGCCAGCTTCGTCGTTACGAATCCCGCAACATCACGTTCGTGTCCGGCCACTGGCCGATATTCTGGCAGCGCGCGTCGGGCGCGAACGTGTGGGACGTCGATGGCAATCGCTATATCGATCTCACGGCGGCATTCGGCGTCGCCAGCGTGGGACACAACAACGCGCGCGTCGTGGCCGCGCTCAAAGCGCAAGCGGGGAAGCTCGTGCACGCGATGGGCGACGTGCATCCGAACGAGCTGAAACTGCAACTGGCGCGGGAGTTGGTGGGGTTGACATTTAGGCGTTGGTGTAGCCGCGCTTCTGCGAAGCGCGGGTCGGCGCTTCATAGAAGCGCCGCTACAACATCCCCTGCCCGTGTCATCTTTGCCAATTCGGGCGCGGAAGCAGTGGAAGTGGCGCTCAAGACGGCGGTGATCCACACCAAGCGTCCCGGGGTCATTGCGTTCGAGGGCGCGTACCACGGGCTTACCTACGGCGCGCTGGATACGACGTGGCGGGCGCACTTCCGTTCGCCTTTCTCGGAGCAACTGGGCCACTTCACGGCGCATGTGCCGTTCGGTCGTGTGCCCAATGTGGCGAACATCGGGGATTTTGGCGCGGTTATCGTCGAACCGATCCAGGGTCGCGGTGGCATCGTGGTTCCTCCGGATGATTTTCTGCCGAAGCTGCGCCAGTTCTGCGACGACCATGGCCTCGTGCTGATCGTTGACGAAATCTATTCCGGTTTCTGTCGCACAGGACGGTGGTTTGCGTGCGAACATTGGGGCGTGACACCTGACGTGGTGTGCGTTGGGAAGGCGATGGCGGGCGGATTTCCGATTTCGGCATGTATCGGCCGCGCGGAGGTGATGGACAGTTGGCCGGAATCGCAGGGCGAGGCGATTCACACGAGCACGTTTCTGGGCAACCCGCTCGGCTGCGCCGCGGCGCTCGCATCGATCCGCGAGATGAAACGGATGAAGTTGGACAAGCGCAGCCAGGAACTCGGCAAGTGGCTCGCAACGCGGCTGGCGAAGATCGGCAAGGTTCGCGGCAAAGGTCTGATGCTTGGCTTGGAAGTGGGCAATGCTGTCCCTCTTGTCGAGAAACTGTTGCAAGGCGGTATCCTCGTCCTGCCCGAAGGCGATCACAACGAAATCCTCGGCCTCACCCCTCCCCTCGTGATTACGAAACGGCAATTGGAGTATTGCGTCGCAGAACTGAACGAGCTGCTTTCGCCGCGTTGACAGGTCAACATGGATCAAGCTGCTCTCGATCTTCAGCAACGCATCCTCGCGTTGATTGCGCGCGGGATGGCGCAGGCGACGACGGATGAGGAATTCGATCGACTCGCGCGCGAGGTGTTTGCGTTTCAATACGAGCGATGCGCGCCGTACCGGGCTTACTGCGAACGGTTGAAATTGACCCCGGAAACCGTTGCGCACTGGAAGCAGATACCCGCGGTGCCGACGAGCGCGTTCAAGGACTTTGCGCTGACGTGTTTTCCGGTCGAGGAGGCGGTCGCGGAGTTTCACACGAGCGGTACGACGCGGGAGAAGGCCGGGAAACATTATTTGTGGACCTTGGAATTGTATGAGGCGGCGATACGTCCGAATTTCGCGGAGTATTTGTTGCGAGACTTGGAAGGCAACAGTCGGGACGCACTATCTACTGCGGAACGGACAACAACCGGCGGTCATAGACCGCCGCTACAGAAGCGACAATACAGTCGATTGCCGATGATGGTGCTGATGTCATCGCCACGAGAGGTGCCGCATTCGTCGCTCTCGCACATGATGGGGGTCGTCGCTCGCGAGTTTGGCGCGCAAGACAGCGAGTTCTATGTGGAAGACGGAGTGCTGCGCGTCGAGCGCGTGGTGCGGGACTTGTCCGAGGCGCAAGTGGCGCATCGACCGGTCTTCCTGCTCGGGACCGCGTTTGCTTTTGTGCATCTGCTCGACCATCTGGCACGGCAGGGTTTGAGAGTTGAGATGGCCGAAGGCAGTCGGGTGATGGAGACGGGCGGGTTCAAAGGACGGTCGCGCGAGATGCCGAAGGCGGAATTGTACGGGCAGATCGAGCGGCTCATCGGCATCCCGAAGACGCGTATCGTCAACGAATACGGCATGACCGAGTTGAGCACGCAGTTCTACGACGGAAGCCTGCGAATGGGTCGCCAGACCGATGACAAGGCGGCTCCGCCATGGGCGCGGGTGGTCATTGTCGACCCGAACACTGGCAGGGAGGCAGATGAGAACGGACGTGGTCTCGTCCGTGTCTATGATTTGGCGAACCTATGGAGTATCCTATGTATACAGACGGAAGATTTGGGGGTCGCACACGTCGCCGGCTCGGCATCGGGCACGAATTCATTTGAAGTCCTTGGGCGGGCGGCCGGCGCGGAAGTGCGCGGGTGCTCGTTGACGGCGGAAGATTTACGAGTGGAATGAGTGCAACCATTGAACAGATCCGCGAGGCGATAAGCCGGACGCGGGAAGCCCGCGAACGGGTGTGGCCACATCGCACCACCGACGCGGTGATTACGGCCTTGGCGCAAGCCGCGAAGAACTGGCTTGACCCGAAGAATCCGTGGCGGAAGCGCGCGGCGGAGCAGGCCACGACTCCCACGGGTTTTTCCGAAGCGATGGTGAACGAGGCCATCGATCTCACGTTTGGCGCGATTACCTACGAATCGCTGGGTGAATTGCTCGACCGCGAACTGGGCAACCGCCGCGTGCTTGACAAGTTTTGTCTGCGCGGCCGCGTGCGAACGCGGGCCATGGCGTCCCGCCTGATCGTACATTTCCTGGCGGGCAACGTTCCCGCGCCCGGCATCATGAGCATCTGCTGCGGGTTGCTGCTGCGTTCGGCAAACCTGGTGAAGATGTCGGCGCGCGACCCCGTGTTCCCCGTTCTGTTTCTCGAATCGGTGCGGGAAGTGGACGCCGAACTGGCCGATTGCGCCGCAGCGCTGGACTGGCCGCGCGGGGAACTGGCGTTGACGCAGGCGGCGGTGGGCGACGCCGACGCGGTGATCGCGTACGGCGACGATTCTACGGTTTCGGCCTTGCGGCAACTGGCGCCGCCGACGGCGAAATTTATCGGGTATGGCCACAAGATCAGCTTTGCGGTGGTGGCGAAAGAGGCGATGACCGAGGAGAACCTTCCCCGACTGGCACAGGCGGCGGCGTTCGATGCGTCCGTGTATGACCAGCAGGGGTGTCTCTCGCCGCACGTGTTCTATGTGGAGGAACGCGGACAGCTTGGCCCGCGCAAGTTTGCGGCGGCGCTGGCCGACGCGATGGCCGCGTACCAGACGCGCGTGCCGCGCGGTCAGCTTTCCGTCGAGGAAGCGGCGGAGGTCGTGAAATTGCGGACCAGTTATGAATTTGGCGCGGCGTCGGACCGTCGGCTCGGCGTCTGGGCAAGTCCGGCGGAAAGCCAGTGGGCGGTGATTTACGACGACAACCCCGCATTTGTTCCGTCCTGCCTGAATCGGATCGTGTTTGTGAAGCCGACGGATGGCTACAAGCGCGTGCTGGATGCGATCCAGAGATTCGCTTCAAGTGTCTCGACGGTCGGCGTCGCGCCAATGAACGAGCGGGCGCTGGCGTTCGCGAGCGATTTGGCGCGGATGGGCGTACACCGCGTCTGCCCGATCGGCCAGATGCAACGTCCCCCGCTCTCCTGGCACCATGACGGAAGGCCCAACCTGGCGGACTTGGTCAGTTGGACTGATTTGGGATAGCACGAGTCTCACCAAGAAGACCCGAAGGCGACGAGGTCTTTACGGCAAAGGGCGAAGGAGTAGCTGCGCGTCAATCGCTGGACACGTTAGCATTTATAAAAGGCCACCAGTGATAATGTACGGTGGATTTCCAGTCGCCGTTAATCCCGGATTGGTTCCACTGAATTTGGCCCAGCGGGGCCGGGCACGGCCCCATGGCTGTATTGCCACTCCTGCAGAAGTTGGTCCAAGCGACCCATTCCGCATGTCCATCACCCATAACGAAGTTCGAGCCGCCCGAGTGCCGCGTCGTGGTGTCGTACAGGCCGCACGTATCTGGGTAGTTGTCTTCCGGTTCCTCGCAGAAGAGAATGGTATTGGTAGGACTCGTCATTTGGTTGCGCCGGAATCTAGCACGGGTGTTGCCTTCCACGTGCCATTGAAGATTCATCGCGTACATGAAACACGGATTCGAGAGCGTGGGTTGCGCGGTGGTATTCGTTGAACTGGGGCAGGACCATACGCTCTTGGTGAGGGGCGTTGGCGGTGTACCGGCCGTATACAGATCGCACAGGGGCTTCTGGCCAATGTAGGGAGGAACGACATTGAACCATGCGCTCGTGTTGGCCCCGCCGCACACATAAAAAGGTTGTCCGTCGTACGGATAGTAATCGTTCCAGTCGTTGGCGTAGAGCATGAAGCCGAGGCCCCACTGGCGCATGTTGTTGAGGCAGGCGGCGGCTTGAAGCTGCTGTTTCGCGTCGTTGGACACGGCAAACAGCATCGTCGTCAGGAGCGCGGCGACAGGGACAACCACCAGCAACTCGGTGAGCGTAAAGGCGTGTTTGGATGAATGTTTCATTGTATCAGTTCGGCGCTTCACAGAAGTGCCGCTACACGGTCGTCTAATAGGCTGTTATCAATCATTGCGGCACCATCATGTGAACCCGGTAAAAGCGTTGTGTTTGCAGTGTGGCGTCAAAATCCGTCACGATTACGTTCCCGCCCGGGCCGGTGAAACCAATGAGCGGAGTCCAGTTACCAGTGACAAGGTCACCCGTGTACTCGAAGATGTAGGTCAACTTGGGGACGGTGGTGAACTCGACCTGTACATCGGAGCCAACCACTGTCACCGAAATGATTTTCGGGATACTGGCCTTGTCCAGCACGATGCCATTATTCACGAAGCCGGAATGGAAATTTGTATTGCCGTTGAGGACGTTGATCAGGCCATTGTTCACCACCGGGCCGTAGGATTCGAACACGCTACCGTTGAGGGCTGTCCAGGCGCCATTATTGGTCACGATGCCGGTGAGGGTCAGCGTTCCGCCGCAATCGGCCACGACCGCACCGCCGGCGTCCACGAGCACGCTGCCATTGATGGTGCCACAGCCGCTCAAGACGGCGTTGCTGCGAACCTCCAGGCCGTTGGCAAAGGAATGGACGCCGCCAAGGAGGTGGTAGGTGGCTGGATCGATGCCATCTCCTACCAGTAACGTTTGCGCATTGCTGACTGTCGTCGCGCTCGTGTTGAACACCCCCGAGCTGAGAATGAATGTGCTGTAGGTGCCGTTGGTGGCCAACAACTGATCAACCGTCACCACCCCGCCGCTTTGGGCGAACGTACCCATGCCCGCCAGGCCCACCACAAGCTGGGCCGTCCCGGATTGATTGGTGACGTACAGATCGCCGCCGGAACTCTGGATCACGCCGGTTGCATTGGAGCTGACACCGACAAGGACGTTGGAAGAAACTGAAATTGTTCCGCCGGCAATGGTGAAGACGCCGTGGCAATTCGTGCCGCCGCCGATAATTACGCTCTGGGCAAAAAACGATCCATTGGAGAGAATTGCTTTGCCGACAGCACTATAGAAGACGTTGCTATGTGAATAATAATTATGAGAGAGGGAGCCGCTCGTCGCCAAAGCAATCGCGAACTGATCGACCTGCACCATCCCTCCGTTTTGAACAAGAGATCCATCCCCTTGCTGGCCAATCGCCAACAAACCGGTCCCATACTGGTTGGTGACCGTGAGGTTGCCGTCGAGCATTTGAATCGTACCGCTGGCATTGGCATTGGTGGCGGTTCCGATATAGGCGTGGGCTCCCGCGGTCAAATTGGATGCGACAGAGACGGTACCACCGGCGATTGTAAGGGAACCCTGTGAGTTTTCGCAGTCGCCGACGATGACCGACTGAGCCAGCAGCGAACCGTTGGACAGGGTCATCTGGCCGACCCCGAAACCGCCGATGGTCACCGACAACTGCCCGGTTCCGAAACCGCCCACGGACACGCCCTGGTTCATAACCGTCAACTGGCCGCTGGTAATGAGAACGGATCCGGTGGCATTCTGGCCCTGAGCCACGACCATCGCGCCGGACAGATTCACTGTGCCGTCCGCAAGTGTGAGCGTTCCGGACGATCCCGGGGAATCGCCGACGATCAGGAAGGACGCGGCGAATTGGCCATTAGAGACATCGAGTTGACCTGCGGAAGTCCCAACGGAGGTGTAGATATAGACGTTCGTTGGACCACTTGGGACAGCGACCAGCCCCAAGTTGTTGCGGTTGCCGCCGATCGTGACGAGGTAGTTGTTCGTGGCGATGAGCTGCCCGCCGTCGAGGGACAGGAGCCCTGCGGAGCCGGCGTCCTCTCCGAGGCTGAGGTGCTCGGGAACCAGAACGGTGCCGCCGAGAATGGACAGCGTGCCCTGCGAACCCGGTCCGAAGCCGACAAACATACCGTTGGGAAGAGAAACGTCGTCTTCGGTCTGAAGTGTGCCGCCCAAGAGCGTAACTTGAGCCGAACCGTAGAACCCGATGGTTATATAGCCGTTGGTGAACGTGGTTTGTCCGTCGATCACGGAAACGGAAGCGGCGGAGTTTGTGGAAAAGCCGACATAGAGGCCGCCGGAGAGGAAGTTCGTGCCGGAAAGCACCGTGTCGCCCTCGACATCAACCGCTCCCCCGGCGGCATTGTCGACGAGGAGCGAGGAATCGAGCGAGAGCAGTGTGCCACCCGGGTTGACGATCAACGAATTCAGAACATGTAAGGGCGGATTGGAGCCGATATTGTCGACGAGAAGCATATTTTCGGAGCCGGCTTGGCCGGCGAGGATCAGGTCACTCACCGTCAGGGTATTCGAGTAGACGGAAGCGGTGGAGGAATCGATGAGGACGGTGTTGTTACCCGCGTTGGTGATGAGCATGGACTGGGTGGAATCGGGAGGCAGTCCCAAGGACCAACTCGCGGTGTCCTGCCAGAAACCGAATGAGGTACCGATCCAGCTATTCGTTTGGGCGTTGGCGTCAGGGATTGTGAAGCCGAGAGCGACCAATCCCAGTGGTAGACCAACCAGCAACAGTGCGGTCCGCAGCTTCATGGTATCCTCCCGAGTGTTCTCCTGCTTACGCGACGAGTGTACGGCAGTGCGGAGATTTGTTAAGTAAAAGGTATGTAAAACTTTGCGGGGCTATGGCGGCGACGATGAGCATGGACCGGAGATTTCCCCTCCAGCTTTGATGCCCATCCAATCCGCACGTCTTGCGGGCCTCGCGCATAGACATTCACTCCAATTACCACGGAAGGCTTATTCCGGTTGACACTCAGGATGGAACCATGTTGGAGAACTGAAGTCAAGAACAGGGGGGGTCGGCTCGGTGAACCACCTTGGTTTCAGGGCTAGAGTTTAAGTTTGCCGGCGGCGAGTGATTCGACGATTTCCCGATGCCCCTTCTCCGCTTCGGGCCTTTCGGCGTATTCGCGTTCGTACAGAGGGTTACGCAGTGATTTGATGCTGGCGGTGTAGCCGGTCGGAACGCCGCCACAAGAGAAGACCTGAGTCAAATAACGCGGGGGTGGTGTCCCTGTTTCTCCCGACAGCTTGAGCATTTTGTCGCGCCACTGGACGTCGGTTTCGACGGTCGAAACACGGAAATACCGTCCCGGCCACCAACTTGCCACGACGGTTGCAAGAAGAACCGGCGGTGAGCACGGACGATCGGAAACCCAGCGGGCTTGCATAGTGTGGAAGACAATGTAGCAAGCTACCGGTGCGCGGGCAAGCGTGTCGAGGAGAGGAAGCTAAAGACGGGAGACGGACGAGGAAGGGCCGCGTGACGCCCGGAGGGCGAACGCGGGCTTCGCCGAGCAGAGAGGAGGGTGAGCGACGGCGAGCGAGAAATTGGTGGTTCTACAGCCTCCGTTCTGGTAATCAAGACCCATGCCGTCCTCCAAGCGCCCCAGGCTTCGACACCGATACTCGATTGGTGAGTGGTATGGAACGGGGTTTGAAGCACTCACTCCGAACGAGCGATTTCATCGAGCCCAAGTCGAAATCGAATTGGATGCCCTGACCGGAACGCCGTGCCCATTCCAGAAGGACACCAATTGCAATAAAAAGGGCGGCGTTTGCTCCTTGAGGCTCTATCAGCAGGTGGATGACGGTGTGGTCTCTGGAACAGGACCTTTAGTGACAACATGTCCGCTCCGTTTTCTCGAGGATGATACAATATTCCGTTGGGTCGGTGAGACCATACTTCAGACAGATCATCCGATAGTCCTTAGCGAGGTTGGCTTTCTGGATCGATTGAGCCCGAATTCTTCAACCGAGTCCGATGACGAAGACAGCCGGGACTATATAGGCAGGATCGACAATGTCGTTGTCCATCCGTCACGAAATCCGATCGACTGGTGTGCCCTTGAGCTTCAAGCGGTCTACTTCTCGGGCAAGGCGATGAATCAGGAGTTCAAAATGCTTAACGAGGGGGAAAAGGTAGCCTTGCCATTCCCCGCGGCACACCGCCGACCTGATTGGCGTAGTTCGGGGCCCAAACGTCTCTTACCGCAACTTCAAACAAAAGTTCCCACGATTCGCACTTGGGGTAAGAAACTGGCGGTTGTAATAGATGAGGCGTTCTTTGCGTCCCTTGTCGGATTGGAAAAAGAGAAGCACCTGTCAAATGCAGAGATTGCCTGGTTTGTTGTCGGCTATGATCAGACCCCGAGAGGGTGGAAACTCACTCGTCGGGACGTGGTTTTCACCAAACTGGATTCCTCCGTTAAGGCATTGACCGGTGGCGTGCCACTCTCCAAGGAGAGGTTTGAACAACAGTTGCGTCTAGAGCTCGGCGCTCTTGACCCCGGCCACCCGCTTGGATTGAAGGCGGGTTGACGCCATTGCTGAGCGGCGCGTTGTATCAGTCAACATGCAACCACGATAGGTCTTGCCCGATCAAGAGCTCGGTCATTTTGGCGTGGTGCGTGTTCTTCATCGCTATAGCCCGGGTTTCGAAGCCGTATTTCCTTGCAAGTTCTACGACTTCAACCGTGTTGTCGTAACTCATCAGGAAATCACCCTTGACGCCACGCATCGCGGCAAACAGTCGAGTGTGGTCAATCTGCCATTTTGTGTACAAGCGTCGTGCGGCTAGTGTGTAAGGGGGATCGATGTAAAAGACGGTATCCTCGTCCGCCTTGTGCTCTTCAATCAAAGCGAAGCCATCACTATCCACGAAGGTCAGCCTGTCTTTAAGCCTGTTGATCTCCCGAATGCGTCGCGCAAGCGTTTCCGGGTACCACCTGGACTTAAGCCCACGCCCTTTCTCCCCCGCCTTCACCAGCCCGGCACCGGCTGCCATGATCCCACCACGCTGAACGCGATTGCGAAGGATTGTCTGAAATGCCTTTTCTCGCAGGTTACCGGCTGGATGATCGAGCACTGTCCGAACGTGTTCGTAAGTCAGATCAAAGTTTAGGATCTGTCTGGCAAGCCATTCAGCCTGACCATTGAGTACCACTCTCCACACGGATGCAACGCCCTCATCCAACTCCGCAAATACGACGTGCTTTGCGAGGCGCTCAAATGCCGTCGTCAGACTGACAATTGCGCCACCTGCGAACGGCTCAATGAGGCGTGTCGGTCGCTTTGACTTTGCCCGGAGCCAATCTCGTATATACGGAACCAGCCAGGTCTTACCACCTGGGTATCGAAACGGGCTTCGTTGCGGAACACTTGATACGTTCACCGGCTTGTTTGCCGTGTAGCGAACGCCTTTGACCTGCTCCAGTTCCAAAACGACCGCACCCGGCTCTTCACGAACGCGAAACTTTCGACACGCATCCAATCGCCTGGCTATCTGAAGGAGTTGGCCTGCCATCGCGTCTGGAACTCGGATAACTGTCGTTTTCCCTGAATTCCATTTCCGTGGATAGGTCGTGGATGAACGCGCCATGCGTGACCTTTTACATTGAACACCTCTCTTTGTCAACCCTGTAACAGGGCGTCCAATCTCTGTAACAGCACGAGAATATCGGCTATTCTCAACATCCGTTTAACGTCAAAGCCGACCCTCTCAACGACGGGAAGCGGCACGGTTCCGATGGCGGCGAACAGGCGGGACGCCCGTTCAACCAGGAACGGCGGCAGCCGGGCCGGTTGCCCTACGGGGCGTCATGTCAGGGGACGCGGCCTGCGGAGGTGGGCGGGGCGGTCTTTGCGACCTGGGCACGACTTGGTCGCGTCTTCGCTGCGCTTCGGCTCCGGCGAGAGAGCCCTACCAACGACGAAGAAATACGACACGGCTCACCGGGAGGTTCGCCCTCCAAAGACGGTTGGGATTGGTGATGGATGGGAAGCGGACGCGCGGAAGCGCGTCCCTCCGAACGCGTGCGGAAGGGTAAATGGCGAAACGATTCGCGGTGGCGCCACCCCTTCGACAGGCTCAGGGTGACAGCCCCTTGCGTAGAAAGCCGCGGAAGGGCTGTCAGCGGGCCATGTATTGCGGGTGCTTGGGTGAATCGGGGCGAGGAAGTCCGAGTGTCAGTTCGACGGGGCATACCGCAGGTGAGCGTCGGCGACGGAGGTGTCCATGGCGGGTTGGGCAGGCGCGGGCGGTCTTATGGCATGAGGCGTAGTCAATTTTGCATTTGACATGGCATCTATTTATGATATAAGGTATGCACGATGAAGTATGGACAGGCACGATGGGAACACGAAGGGCGCGAAGCACGGCGACAGAGCGCCGTGGCTACACGGGGAAGCGGCGCGTTGGGCCAGCGCGCCCTACCGCGGTGGTTGCGCCCAAGACCAGGGGCTGCGCGAAAACACGCTTTCTACCAAACGAAGCCAATGTTTTTGGGCGCTTGTGAATTTCGAACCAATTGTAGTACAGATGGTTAGGAGTCTGACTGTGCCATTTTGTCACATGGCTTCGTTTTGCAAAAATTGGCTTCGTTTTGGGGGTGTCACTCGTGTCTGTTGATGAGAAATGGGGGTTTTTGAGATGATGAACGATGGTTTGTCGGGAGTGCGCACCCTGAAGGGTGCGGCTACAAGCGGGTCAGGCGGTCAGCTTCAAGAAATTCGCCAAAATCTGTTTGCCGTTTTCGGTGAGGATGGATTCGGGATGGAATTGGACGCCCCAGATGGGGTGTTGTTTGTGGCGGAGGCCCATGATCTCGCGTTCGGGTTTGGTTTCGGCGGTGATCTCGAGGGTGTCGGGCAGCGTGTCGCGTTTGACGAGGAGCGAGTGGTAGCGGGTGGCGGTGAAGGGATTGGGCATGCCTTCGAAAAGGTCGCGGCCATTGTGATAGATGGGCGAGGTTTTGCCGTGCATGAGGCGGTCGGCGCAGACGACTTCGCCGCCGAAGACGTGGCCCATACATTGGTGGCCGAGGCAGACGCCAAGCATGGGGACGGTGGGGCCGAAGGTCTTGATGATGTCGTTGGAGAGGCCGGATTCGCGCGGCGAACAGGGGCCGGGCGAAATGAGGATGCGGGACGGTTTCAGGGCGCGGATCTGGTCGAGAGTGATCTCGTCATTGCGGGAAATCTTCATCTCCACGCCCAACTCGCCGAGGTACTGCACGAGGTTGTACGTGAAGCTGTCGTAATTGTCGATGACCAGCAGCATGCGCGTGACGGTACGACAAGTCGGAGCGCTGACCAAGTCAAAAGACGGTCAGCTTTTGCTCTTGCGACGCTGTCGCTCGTCGTGCAATGTACTGAACCATGAACTCGGCGCCGCCCTATCTTGTCAGCCCGCCGCCCCCGCCGCCGAGGCGGACGGGGTGGATTGTGTATGGCGTGATTGTGACGTTTTTCCTGTTTCTGAGCGTGCTGGCCAATCTGGTGTTGTTTGCCGCGGTGTTTGGCACTGGCCGAGCCGAAGCCATTTCCGTGACCCATCGCGGTCGTTACGAGGAACGGTATCTGGAAGGCGAAGAGGACGCGAAGGACAAGATTGCGGTCATTTACGTGCAGGGACTGATCAGTTCCTCGGAAGACGGTTACTCCAGCGAAGAAGGTATGGTGGCGGACATTGAAGACCAGCTTCAACAGGCGGTCGATGACAAGCACGTGAAAGCCATTATCCTGCGGATCGACTCTCCCGGCGGCGAGGTTGTGGCTTCCGATACGATTTATCAGGCGGTGGTGGCGGCGCGCGAGAAGAAACCGGTGGTCGCCGACATCAATACGATGGGCGCATCGGGTGCGTACTATGTCGCGGTGGGTGCGGACTACATTGTGGCCAACGAATTGAGCATCACCGGCAGTATCGGGGTGATCATGGAGAGCTTTACGTTCAGCGGTCTCGCGGACAAAGTGGGAATCAAATTTTACACGTTCAAATCGGGCAAGTACAAAGACATCTTGAACCCCTCGCGAGAACCGACGGAGGATGAGAAGGCCCTCGTGCAGGGGATGGTGATGGAAGTCTACGACAAATTCGTCGGCATCGTGGCGCAGGAACGCGATATGAAGGTGGATGATTTGAAAAACGGTCTGGCCGATGGGCGGATCCTTTCTGGCAAACAGGCGTTGGACGCGGGTTTCGTGGATGGTCTCGGCTATTTCGACGACGCGATCGACAAAGCGGAAGAACTGGCGTCCATCAAAAAGGCCCGGGTGATTCGGTATGTGCAGCCGTTCAGCCTGCACAACCTGCTTCGGTACATGGGTAGCAACGACAGAACCAAGATCCAGATTCAGTTGACGCCGAATGAATTCAAGTTGCAGGCCGGACGCATGTATTTCCTGCCGTCCTATATGTTCCACTGAACCTGGCTACGATTTCGGTTCGTCTTTGAGCTGATCGACTTTTCCGCCCCACGAAAGAACTGCGGCCAGACCCTTTTCCTTCTCGGCCATGGCCTTGTCGCCCACCCGCAGGTAATACATCGACAGGCTCGTGTGCGCGAGCATGTCGTTGGGACTGATCTCGATGGCCCGTTTGCCGGCCTCGATCGCCTCGGGGATTTTGTTCGCGCGCAGGCAGGCCATCCCCAGCGCGTGCCAGGCGTCGAAATACGACGGATCGATCTCCACGGCCTTCCGGTAACACTCGATGGCGTTGTCATATTCCGCCATCGCGAATTCCGCCATGCCTTGATCGTAATGCTCTTCTTTCGTCATGTTCTCCGATGCGCGAGCGCGGCATGTCTTGGCTTTTCGACGATCGACGTTACCTCTTCTGTCGTCAATTGCTCTCGCTGCAATTTACGTTTCAGCCACCAATCAGGGTCATCATGCCCATCCGCATCACCCAAGGGCCTGCCGGCGCCTTCCAAATGGTCGAACTCCCCCTGCTCCATCGCTTCGCGGATTCGGTTTTCGGCGATGATGGGAATTGCTCCAATCATTTCTTCGTCAACAGCGCCAGAATTGCGTCCACCAAGCCCGGCACGGTATGAATCTTCGCTTCGATGGCGACTTCCAATCCCTTCTCGCGCGCGGCTAGCGATGTTTGCGGCCCAATACTGACAAATCGCATTTGCGGATAGTGCTTCATCAACGCCGGAACATCCACCAGATTGCAGAAATTTGCCACCGTGGACGAGCTGGTGAACGTCACGATGTCGGCGCCTTCACTGAGCAATCGCGCACGATGGCCGTTGCGATCCTCCGTATCAGGCACGGTTTGATACGCATCCACATCGTCAACAATAGCCCCCAGGTCCTCCAACCCACGCGCCAGACGTTGGTCCGCCAGGTCCGCGCGGGGCATGAGCATCTTCAGGTTCTCGCAGCTTACCGATTTCTTGAATTCCGCCAGCAACGCCTCGGTCGTGAACTCCATGGGCTGCAAGTCTACCTCCAAATGCAGCTCGGCAAGTTTCTGTGACGTCACGGCGCCGATGGCGGCAATCTTCAACGGACCCATCTCGCGAATGTCTTTGTGGTGTACAAAGAACTCCCGGAAAAACGCATCCACACCGTTGGGACTGGTGAAGACCAACCAATCATATTCACCCAGGCCGCCGACAGCTTCTCGCAACGGCGCGAGACTCTGGGGTGGCTTGATGCGGATCGTGGGAATCTCCAGGACATCCGCACCCAGCTCGCCGAGTTGACGCACCAGTTCACTCGCCTGCTCGCGGCTGCGCGTGACGACGATCCGCCGGCTGAAGAGCGGGCGCTGCTCGAACCAGTTCAGGTTCTCGCGTAATCGAACCACCTCGCCCACTACCGTGACAGCGGGCGGCTTGAAATCCGCCCTGGAAGCGACTTCGGCAATTGTGGCCAGGGTGCCTTGAATTGTTTGTTGCCTTCCTGTGGTGCCCCAACGCACCATTGCGACCGGAGTTTCGGGCGACGCGCCGTGCCGCATCAATTCCTCGGCAATGGTGCCAATACGTTCCACTCCCATGAGGATGACGCGTGTTCCGAAAAACTTTGCCACGCCTGCCCAATCCACCTGTGTCTTTTCCTTTGTCGGGTCCTCGTGTCCCGTGACGACCATGAACGCCGTGGCGACCCCCCGGTGCGTCACCGGGATTCCCGCGTAGGCCGGTGCCGCTATCGACGAGCTGATTCCGGGCACAATCTCGAAATTGAAACCGGCCTTGCGCAATTCTTCCGCCTCTTCGCCGCCACGCCCGAAGACAAATGGATCGCCGCCTTTCAGCCGCGTCACCGTCTTCCCCTCCCGCGCCTTCTCGACGAGCAGCGCATTGATCTCATCCTGCGTGAGAGTGTGTTGTTTGGACGTTTTGCCCCCGAAGATGATTTCCGCGTCGTGCCGCGCATGTTTCAGGAGCGACGAATTTACCAAGTTGTCGTAAACAATCACCTCGGCCAGTTGGATGCACTCCAACCCGCGCACGGTGATCAGTCCGGCGTCGCCCGGTCCGGCTCCCACCAGATACACTTTGCCTTTCTTCGTCATGCAAGAACCTGCCTGGCGGCCCGCTCGCCCGCGTCTCCAGGATTGGTTGTCGCCCCCACGATCTCTACGCGTCGAACGACCTTGCCATCAGCAGTAAACGTCGCACCGGCCAAATGCAGTTGCCCGCCTTCGACCGTGGCATGAGCGGCGTATGGCACCTGACAGCCACCGCCCAACGCCCGTAGGAAAGCTCGTTCGGCGATTACGCAAGCTGCCGTGTTCGCGTCATTGATGCCCGCCAGCGCCGTGTGTGTGTCGGTGTCCGTCTCGCGAACCTCACACGCGATGGCGCCCTGCCCCACCGCCGGAATCATCATGTCGAAGCCGATCTCCTGCCAGTGAAAGTTCCCAAATTTCTTCCAGAGGCCGAGCCGTCGCAATCCCGCTGCCGCAAGGATGAGGACATCAATTGCGTCATTCTCCGCGAGCTTGCGCAAACGAGTTTCGACGTTGCCGCGGATTTCCTCGATTTGCAGGTCGGGCCGTCGCGCCAATAGCTGTGCGCGACGCCGGATGCTGCTCGTGGCGACGCGTGCACCGTTTGGCAACTCCGGAATGGATCGGAACGCTTTCGAAATGAACACGTCGTGAGCATCTTCACGCGATGGCACGGCGCCGATCATCAACCCGTCAGGCAGGACGGTCGGCAGGTCTTTCATGCTATGCACGGCCACGTGGATATCCCCGTTGAGAAGCTGTTCCTCGATTTCTTTGGTAAACAACCCCTTGCCCCCACCGGCAACGAGCGAATGATTCGCGAAGTCATCACCGCTGGTCTTGATGATCTTGGTTTCCACCGGCAGCGACGGATTCGTATTCTGCAGAAGCCCACGGATGATCTCCACCTGCGCCAACGCCAACGGGCTCCCGCGCGTGCCAATGATTAGCGGCTTCATGACGCCTGGGTGTGGGCGGGGTTGCGCAGGGGTGCGTCGGCGGTGCGTCGGTGATATCGATCTTGGAGAGCGTCACGGTTGGTCTCCAGCCAGTCCGCAAGACGCCGCACGTGCTCGGCAATGAGCACCCGACACGTGGTGATTTCGCGTTCGCGCACCGCCAGGTTTTTCCGGGCGATTTGTTGAAGATCGTCGATATCGTAGAGGTACACGCTTTCCAGTTCGTCGCACGCGCGTTCGATGTCGCGGGGTACCGCGATATCGATGAGAAACAGCGGACGCTGCCGCCGTATTCTCATCAATGGGGCAAGCTTCTCCTTGGTAAGGATCGGGTGTGGCGCGGCTGTCGAACTGATGACGATGTCGACCTTGGGAAATTCGCGTGGCCACTGCTCGTAGGAGATTGCCCGTCCTTGGAGTTGACCTGCCAGGGCTTCCGCGCGTTCGTTCGTCCGGCTGCAGACCAGGATCGCACCCGCGCCACGACTCTGAAGGGCGCGCGCTGTGGCGGCACTCATCTCTCCGGCGCCGATGACCATCACCGTGCATTTGCCGAGTTTACCGAAAATCTTTTCGGCGAGGTCGACCGCAACCGTGCCGACGGAAGTCGAACCGCGTGCGATGGCCGTGGTGGACCGTATCTGTTTGGCAGCGGAGAATGCTTTCTGAAACACACGATTCAAGACAACGCCCGTTGTGCCTGCTTCTTGTGCCGCGGAATACGCGTCTTTCACCTGGCCAAGAATCTCGGTTTCGCCGAGCACCATGGAGTCGATCCCGCAAGCAACTTCGAGCAGATGCTGAATGCACGAGTTGTCACGGTGTTCGTACAGATGGGCGTCAATGCGATCGGAGAGGCGGTGATGATTGTGGAGAAACTCCCGCACAGAGCGGGAGGCATCGCCAACGTTGTCCGCAAGCGCGTAAATCTCCACGCGATTGCACGTCGACAGGATCACCGCCTCGTGCACGGGACTGGCGGAAAGCAATCGGGTGTGCGCCTCGCCGAGGCCCGTTTTGGCGAACGCCAGTTGCTCGCGCACTTCCACGGGCGCGCTTCGATGACTCAAACCGATGACGATCAGGTTCATCGCTAAAACAGGTTTACTCCCCAGAATCCGACAAGCATCAGCGCAAAGGACGCCATCGACGCCACCGCGACCTTTCGCCCCCGCAATGTCCACAGCCCCCGCGCCACGACAAGTGCGCCGTACAGCGTCCACACCGACGATGCCCAGATAATCTTCGGGATCGTCCAGTGACCCACGATGTGATACGAGATCATGCCGCCCACCATGCCGGCGGTCAGCATCGCAAAGCCCATGATCAACAACCGGAAATGGATGACGTCGAGTTGTTCAATCGACGGCAGCAGCAGAAAGGAGGAGGTTAGCCGTCGCGTCTTGAGTTGACGTTCTTGAAACAGGTACATGGCGCCCGTGACAAATGCCAGGGCAAACGCGCCGCAAGCCACGACCGCAATGGCTGCATGAAATTCGATCCAAGGGCTGTGATTTGGCGGCGCGGCCCTCACCACGTCCACCGGTGATAACAGGGCCGCCAGGCAGATCACCAACACCAGCGGCGCAGTGAACGCGCCGAGAAACGAAACCTGGTACGATGGGCCAATCAGCAGAAAGAACAGCACTGCCGCCCAAGTAACGAAAACCTGCGTCTCGAACAGGTTCGTCAACGGGCAACGTCTGAGTGCGTGGCCGCGCAGGTACAGGAAAACCGTATGCAATACAAACCCGGCCGCCATGGCGGCGTAATTCGCCTGTTGCAAGCCCGGTCCACCACCGGCCGACCGCAGGCGTCGGAGGGTGACAATGCAACTGACAGCGTAAAACACCAGTGCCAGCCAGAGAAATGTTCGGTCGGTCATGATGTCTTCTTCTTCACGCGGCGGGCCGCGCTCATCCTCCTGAGCAGCCTAGGATACCCATGACCGAGAAAGCGTTCAAGATCGTGGCGCAACCGTTTGGCAAACGCCGGGCTGGCTCCTCCCGTCGAAATCGCGAGAGAAATCCCGCCGTGACGTACGTGAGACGGGACGATGAAATTGCCGGCTGAGGGCGGGGCGATACAGTTGATCAGCAACCCGAGGCGCTTCGCTTCGGCGCACACGGACTCGTTGACGGCCAGATCGTTTGTCGCGGCAATCGCCAGGGACGCGGCCCGTAGGTCGCCCCGTCGGTACGGTCTACGCACCCACCGAATCCGCTTGCTACGCGCCAGGCTGCGGATCGTTGCTTTGGCTTCGGGGCTGATGACGGTCACCCGCGCTTTGGCGGCAAGCAACGTCCGGACTTTGCGCGTGGCGACACCGCCCGCGCCGATGACGACGACGGATTGGTCTGCAAGATCGAGAAACAATGGATAGTGCATCGAAGAAAGTGGCAGCGGGGATGACTTGGTAGTCACCCCCGCCATCCGTTCATTGGAAGGGCCGTAAGCCAGATTCTGTTTTGATAGCCATTTATCTATGCGACCGGTACCCGCGGCTTTCACCTCGAATTGCTTCGGGGCACTGATGCGGGCCACATCTCGCCGCCTATTTGGTCTTGCTCCCGATGGGGTTTTCCGTGCCGCCGATATCGCTATCGGCGCGGTGGGCTCTTACCCCGCCATTTCACCCTTACCCGCCCCAGAAGCTGACGAGGCGGGCGGTTTGTTTTCTGTGGCACTGTCCGTCAACCCGACATTATATCGGGCTGCCCCCGCTTGCGAGGGGCATCGCGCCCTGGGGAGTCTGGACTTTCCTCCAAGCCCTTTCAGGCCCAGCGGCTATCCGCCCTTCCAAATCGAATTCAAATCAAATAACAGTCCGGCCAGCCATCATTCCGGCTGCCAATATAGAATGCGCCCGCAGTAATCGCAACTGGTCAACTCGCTGCCGTGCTTGGCGTTGTGGGCCAGTTGCGGTGGGATATTCAGATGGCATCCACCACAATTCCCATTGCGGATCGGAACGATCGCGAAATCGCTCTTGCTGCGCATCAGCCGCTCATAGCGATTCAATGCATCGGGATCGATTTCCCGGGCAAGCTGTTGTCGCTCGGCCAGCACTTGCTTCAATTCTTGATCGATGATGGCAATGCGCTTCTGAAGATCGGCCCGCTCGGCCTCCACTTTCGCCGAGACCTCTTTCAGCATCACCTGCTCCGTCTTCACCGAGGGCTGAAGTTGGTCACTCTTCTCCATCACTTCCAGCTCGTGCGTCTCAATCTCATCGATTTCCCGTTCGACCCTGGCGATTTCCTTCAGCAACGCCTGGTATTCGGTGTTCGACTTGATTTGGGAAAGCTGTGTCCGGTATTTCGCAATCTGGGTGCGCTTGGACTCTGCGTCGATCTCCCATCTCTTGCGCTCGGCCTCAATGTGTTTCGCTTCGTCTCGCAACCCCTCCAGACGAGCGGACTCTGCTTTCAAGCGTTGTTCGGCTGACGCGATCTGTTCGGGAATGCGCATCCGTTCCAACTTGAGTTGCGCAATCCGCCGGTCACGGTCCTGCACTACCAGGAGTTTCTCGAGAGTGGGCAGCATGTCATTCGCAATCATTTTAAGGTGCCGCGCACAATGTGTCAACGCCGCGCCCGGCCCCGCCTTCCCATAAGCTGATCGACGTACTTGCCCAAGATGTCCGCTTCCAGGTTCACCAGGTCGCCTTCCCGGCAGGCCAGCAGATTCGTGACCTCCCGCGTGTGCGGGATGATCCAGATAAGGAACCAGTTACGACCGACGCCCGCCACGGTCAGGCTGATGCCATCGACTGCAATCGACCCCTTCTCAACGACATAGCGCATCACCGAAGGCGGCGCTCCGACATCCAGCACGTAATCTTTGCCCTCCCGTTCAAACCGCCGCACCTTGCCCCGTGCATCCACGTGGCCGAGCACAAAATGCCCATCAAGCCGCGCATCGGCGCGCAGCGGACGCTCCAGATTAACAAAGGAACCGCGTCGGACGAATTCGAGGTTTGTCCGCCGCAGTGTCTCGGCGAGGACGTCAAAGTTCAACACGCCGCCACGCGATCCGACGACGGTCAGACACGCGCCATTGACCGCGACGCTGTTTCCGACTCGAAGCGACCGGCCAATCCTAGGTGCGCGAACGGTTAACTCCGTCGACCTCTTGCCCGCGCGGATCTTCTCCACAATGCCCGCTTCTTCAACGATTCCCGTAAACATGGCTCAAACGATACGGACGCGTTTAGGGTGTGTCGAGCAAAGTCTTTGCATATCCGCGAGTCGTACAACACCCGGCTCTGCGGTCATTGCATTCGCAGCGCCACAGGCAATCCCCAAACGGACGGCTTCCGTCACCGACTCGCCCCGCTCCAACCCAACCGCAATCCCGGCCATCATCGCGTCGCCGGAGCCGATCGGGTTCTTCGCCTTCACGCGCGGTGGCTTCCACATTGTCATGGTGCGACCGGGCTTCTCGGATGCGTACACGCTCTTCGCGCCATCGGTGATCACGGCATGTCGCGGCCCCTCCTCTACCAACTTGCGCAACGCGCGTGACATGGCGGACTTTCGCTCGCAATTTACTCGCGTTGCCGCCGCCAATTCATCGCGATTGATCTTCACGAGAAACGGTCCGCGCTTCAACGCATTCACGAGTTGCGCGTTCTGCGCGTCGATCAGCACGGGAACGCCCAACCGCCGAGACTCGGCGACCAACCGCGCATAGAAGTCGTCTCCGCAACCCTCAGGCACGGTTCCCGTCAAGACGACCAACCTGGCCTTCCGTGCCTCCGCTCCAAACGCGCGCCGCACGTTCCTCACCTCGACGGAAGTCAACGTCCCCGATTCTTCGACAAGCTCCGTGGCGCCACCGCCACCAAGCAACGTCTGGCAAATCCGCGTCTCGGCCTTCACCGGCACGATGCGCGTCCCGAATCGTTGCTCTTCCAGTTTCGCGCAAAGCAACCTTCCCCGAGCACCACCGGCCACCGTCAACAGCCGCACGTCCGCGCCGAGAGTCGACGCCACCCGCGCGACATTCACTCCCTTGCCCGACGCTGTTTCGTTAACGTGCGTGGCGCGGTTGACTTTCACGGGAACGAGCTCCTCAAACACCAGCGTCCGTTGCCACGCGGGCGACAAACCGACCACGAGAATCATCGCGCCACGCTCGCTTCCAGAAGCATCTCGTCCGTGCCGACCCGCCGCCACCGACAATCCCGAAGTCGCACAGCGTTCCCGACCCTGGCAACGCCTTCGCCCGCGACCGCCGCGACCGCACCGCGTCCGCCGATGACGATCGGCGCATAGAACAGCGCCACCCTGTCCACCAGCCGCGCATCGAAGAGCGACCCGAGCAATTCGCCGCCGCCTTCCACCAATACGCTCGTAATGTCGCGCTTCCCAAGCGCCTTCATCGCCGCTCGCAGATCAACCCGCTTGCCCTTCTGCGGCAACACGATCGCATCGACGCCCATCCGCAACAAATATCGCCGCCACATAACGGGCGACAGATTCGTCGTGAGAACCAACGTACGGCCGCGCTGCGCGTCCCGGAAAACCTTCGCTTTCCTCGACACGCGTCCTCGCGCATCGACCACCACCCGCCACGGTTGTTGGCCGTGGACCCCATGCCGCACGGTCAATTCCGGGTCGTCGCGCACCACCGTGTTCGTGCCCACCAGGATAGCATCGACCCGCGCCCTCAACCGGTGCCCCTCGCGCCGTGCCGCCTCCCCCGTGATCCACTTCGCGTCGCCCGTGCGCGTGGCGATCTTCCCGTCGAGACTCATGCCCGCCTTGGCGATCACCAACGGCATCGCTGTCGTGATCCATTTGTTGAACCCCGCATTCATCCCCGCCGCTTCTTCGGCCAGCAACCCCGCCTCGACGCGAATCCCGGCACCCCGCAACACTTTCAATCCGCGTCCGTTGTGTTTCGGATTCGGATCGCGTGCCGCAACGACCACCCGCTTCACGCCTGCCGCGACAATCGCATCTGCACACGGCGGCGTCCTGCCCCACGTGCTGCACGGTTCGAGAGTCACGTACAACGTTGCGTCACGTGCGTTTACTCCGCGCAACGCAAACACCTCCGCATGCGGTCCACCCGCCCGCTTATGCCACCCCTCGCCAAGAATGCGTCCCTTCCGCACGAGCACCGCGCCGACCGCAGGATTCGGGCTGGTCTTTCCCAACCCGCGCCGCGCCAGCGCCAGCGCCCGCCGCATGAATCGTTCATCCTGTTTGCCGAAAGCCATGACTCCGACTTTACCAGCTTCCCATTCCCAGCGCACTCTGCATTGTAGGACAGGATGCCTGTCGTGTAGGCATCCTGCCGTTTTCTCGCGCCGGCCACACGGACGGGTGGCCGAACCTGCTTGACCGAGCACTCCTAACGCCGCGAGTCACGCCTCGTCTGGCAACCTGAATTCCCCAAGTGTCACTTCCATTGAGGGCCACGAGTGTGGCGGACTTAAGGCTGTTCGCCGAGGCCGCCAAAGCGATGGCGTATTGCAACGGCAAGGAACTGGATGGTCGGGCACTGAAAGTCAACGAAGCCAAGCCCCGTGAAGAACGACCGATGAGACAAAAGCCACCATTTCATCCCTGCCCAAGTGGACGGAACATTCAAATGAAACGGAGAGACCAATGAACAAAGTCCTGTTGAGAGGGCCGCTCGACTCTCGACCGCAATGATAGAACTGACAGCCGAAATGCAATGGGGAACTGGCGGCTGGAAACGGCTCGATTTACTGCAGAGAGAATACCTTGCGATCAGCATTTGTGTACACAAAGATACATGGCGAAAATTCCCGGTTCGGGCACATTCCTCGGTCAGAAAGCGTGGTCCCTGAAACTCCGTTCACGGGCAGCACCTTGACAACAACCGTCGGCTCAGCCACCATAACCGCAACAACCTTTATTTTGATGGGCGCGCGAAGGAGTGACAGGAAGTGTGGAGGTTCTGAACCATGCATAGACTAAAATTCTTGATTGCCGCTTTGGCTATTCTGCCGATTCTCGCAAGCAGTTGCGGCAAGACGCAGACGCCGGTCAACGCTCCTTCGAATCCCGCGCCAAGTGCCGCTCCGCCTGTGAACCCTCAATCCGTGGCGGATTCTGCAGCCAGCCAGGAGCAGGTGAATCAAGGCGTAACGGACAGCTCCGAGGCTGGGCAGCAGATATCCGCAGACAATCAGACGCCCGCGAGCCCGACGTCAACTTCGCCATTGCCGGGCGACATCCCGGTTCAAAACCTGGATTCCAGATTACAGGAAGCGCTGGTCAATTTCCACAAGGCCGCGGACAAGGTGGATCGCTCCATGGTGGCGATCGACGTGGCGAAATTGGCGGACGACGGCGTTCCAAAACCGCAGATCGCCAGCACGTTGGGTTATATGCTTCACGACGAAAACAGCGTGGAAGTTAAGACCGATATCCTTAATCAACTGGGCGATCTCGGCGATCCAGCCGCGTTCGATCAGATCGTTCCGACACTGGATCAGCACCAGCCGGATGAGGTTCGGACAGCAGCTATCGAGGCGCTCGATTCACTGGGTGATAAGCGGGCCATCCCGTTGTTGCAGCCGCTTCTCACGGATCGTGATGGAGATATTCGCGACGCTGCCCAGACTGCCACCGATTCGCTGAACGATCAGTGAATGACTCCGCCGCACCAGTCGGCGGATGCAGGGTATCCGTCTGAGATGGTGCGACCCGTCCCCTGTGCCACTTCAGCCAATGGCGCGCAAGGTTGGGCAGTGGGGGGGGGCCACGGCGCAAACAGCATGTAACAAAACTGGCTTGCCGAACCGTTGAGCTTGTGAAAGTCCTGCACAAAGAAAGAAAAGAAAGATGGGAAGGGCGAGTTTATCGTGTTCACCTGTCATCCTACTTCTTACCAGACATTCACCGTAACGCAGGCGGGAGTGAAGTAACCGAAGAGAAGGAAAAGGGCGTGTTGCCCAAATTGAATTTTGGCAACACGCCCCAGAGATGTGACGCGGTTGTTTACTACGGGACCGTCGGCTTCTGACCCAAGACTTTGCCCTTTAGCACGGTCAAATCCATGTTCGTGCCTTCAGTCGTGAGTGACAAGCTCGTTTTGAGGGCAGGGCCTTGACCGACCAGCTTCAGCTTGGCGACTTCGGTGCTGGTGTTGTAGCTGCCGGTGATCTTGTAGGTGAGGGCGCGACCGTTGGACAGAGTTAAGGTGCCGGTGCCCGTCAGCTTGTTTGCCGCGACGGTGATGTCGTTAGTGAGTGTCCAGTCGCCGGTCATAGCGCCGGGCAGAGAGGTGGACACGGTCGCGGCAAACTTCTTGCTGGCCTTGACGTCACCGGCGTGAAGCTTGAGCGCTTCCGAGAAGGCGACCTTGACGGTCAGGTTGGACTCAACGACTGTCGCGGTACTTTTGCCCTTGGCAGTCCCGCTGAGGGTGCCGGTGACGGAGCCGGACGACTTGAGGCTGGCAGCGGTTTCCCCGGCCTTGACGGAGATCTTTCCTTTGACCGTGTTATCGATATTGAGGGTAATGGTGCCATCATTAAGGGTTTCGGTTTGTGTGCCGGTAATTACGCCGGTGGCGGTGTTGGTGACGATGAAGGTGGCGGTATCGGTGACGCCGTTGCTGGAGCCGTTGAGGTTGTAGGTGCCGGTAACATCCCAAAGGGGTGTGTTCGTGAACACGTAGCCGTACGTGCCGCTGGTCAGCTGGGCTTTGGCCGAAACCGCACAGAACGCAAACAGAAGAACAAGAACATATTTCATATGTTTCATATGGACGCTCGCTTTTTTCATGATTGGTTTAGGAAGTTGGACGACAACACCATAATTTGTGAAAATACTCACTAGCGCAGTCTGGGGTCAAGGGAAAAAGACCATCCTTGGCTGGTCAGACCTTCGAGCCGTTTCCATCGGCGACTTGACGCAGCAGAAGAAGGGCGAGGGCGGTTCACCACGAAGGCACCAAGCCGACATTTCCCATATGACTTATGCTCGCGACCATCGCGAGGTGTTGAATTTCATCTGTCGTCGTTTTATCCTCCCTGCGGCTACTATCAGTGTCAAGCTGCCCGTCAAGTCTCCAAGATTAAGCTGAGCAAAGCTGGCGCGCCGATCCTGGCGACGGATACCGTGAAGGGGAAGGGTAGTGAAACCTTCGGGACCAAGACCTACACCAAGAGTTTCAGCCTGAAGACCCTGTGGACGGATGGAACTGGGTTTCGGGTACCAGCACCAACTTTTGATCGGCTCAAAGGCTCGCAATCGGCTAGCCGAGCTGTGAGGTGGCGACCTCGCCCCCTTTGGCTCTTCACAAAAAAAGGACAGAGAGGGTGCGTTACACCCTCTCTGTCTTTTTAAGACTTGGACCGAGCCGGAGCGAAGCTCTACTTCGCTGCCTTTATAGTCCCTGAAACTGCAGTCCCCTCAGTCTCGTTCCAGATATCGGTAAACTTCGCGCTCCCGGTCGAATTATCATTTCCAGCGAATCGCGTCAATCGGGATCGTCGATGTTGGGGTTCAGCCAAACTCGCAGGCAATTTATCGCGGATTCTTCTTTCGGCTACGGCATCGACACGGTAACACCGGGCGCGGTGCGCGGCAAGGCTCCAGAACCAGCCACGGGTGGTCTGGATGGTTCCAATGGTTCCACGACGCCCGGTCACATCCTGCGCGTCTCCGGGCTTTCGGCGAACAGCGCCTCCGCAAACTGCTTCGGGTCGAATGGCTGCAAGTCATCCACCTGCTCACCCAAGCCAATAAATTTGACCGGGATTTTCAGTTCGCGGGCAATGGCGACGACGATGCCGCCTTTCGCTGTGCCATCCAGCTTGGTGACGATCAACCCGGTGACGCCAAGCGCTTGGTGGAACGTGCGGGCCTGGTTCAGCGCATTCGTGCCGGTCGTGGAATCGAGTACCAGCAGGACTTCGTGCGGCGCGGTCGGCGCCTTCTTCTGAAGCGAGCGGTGCATCTTTTTCATCTCTTCCATCAGATTCTTTTTCGTGTGCAATCGACCGGCGGTATCGATGATCAGGTAATCAACCTTTCGATTGATCGCTGCCTCCATGGCGTCGTATGCAATTGCTGCCGAATCTGCGCCGTACTGTCCCGCGATCACCTCGCACCCGACGCGCTGACCCCAAATCTTCAATTGTTCGATGGCCGCCGCTCGAAACGTGTCGCACGCGGCCAGCAGCACCGTGTTCCCCTGCTCTTTCAACAGATGCGCCAGTTTGGCCGTGGACGTCGTCTTGCCCGTGCCATTGACGCCCGCCAGCAAAATCACCGTCGGCGGCTGCGGCGCTTTCACCAAAACGGAGGGCCACGCTGCTGCGTGGCCGCTTTTCGTGTCTGTGGCAACGGTCGGGCTTGAGCCCGACTCTCCAAACGATAGCTCCCTCTCAATCTCCGCGCGCGCGATCGCAAACACATCCACTTGACCCGATTGCTTGGCGGCTTCCTTGGTCAACTCGACGATCTTGACCGCCGTGTCGACTCCGATGTCTGTCGAGATCAGCGTGGCTTCGAGTTCTTCGAGCGACTCGGCATCCAGTTTCGGCCCGCGCGTGACGATCCGTTTGATTTCGGTCGTGAGTTTTTCCTGCGTCTTGCGCAGTCCGTCTCGAAATTTTTGGAATAGACCCATCAGGCCTTCGTCCCCGAGAGCGCTCTGAGAGCCTCGACTCGTTCACACGGCAATTTGATTCTGCCAAGGAGCATGCCCTCGCGGCCAGAGCCGTGACAATCGCTGCCGCCGGTGGCGCACACGCCCAGCGTCTCGGACATCTTTAAATAACGCTCGGTCTGCGCAGTCGAGTGACGCGAATGCCACACCTCAATCCCCGCCATGCCCTGGGCCACCATGTCACGGATGTGTTCGTCGAGGGTGTTCAATCCCGGATGGGCGATCACCGCGAGGCCGCCGGCGCGCGTGACGTGACCGATTGTTTCCGCGGCTTCCATGCGATACCGTTCGACGTAGGCGGGCTTGCCTCGCTTGAGAAACCGCGTGAACGCCTCCTCCACGCTCGACACATGGCCGCGTTTCAGCAGCGCCATTGCCACATGCGGCCGACCAACGGTGCCGGATTCCGAGCAGACGCGTACATCCTCAATCGTCAGCGCGATGCCCAGTGCATTCAGTTTCTTGACGAACTCCATGGCGCGCTCTTCACGCACTCGCGAGGCGTGCTTCAACACCGCGCGCAGGTTTGCGTCGCGCCATGAATCGCCGAAAAAATATGCCAGCATGTGAAGTTCCTGCGCCTCGCAACGGCTGGTAATCTCGACGCCGGGGATCACCTCGACGCCCAGTTCCTTGCCTGCGGCCAGCGCTTCGGGGATTCCGTTGATCGTGTCGTGGTCGGTGACGGCGATGGCGGAAAAACCGAGCCGCGCGGCGTGCTGGACCAACTCGCGCGGTGTGAACGAGCCGTCGGAATAGCGCGTGTGCAGGTGCAAATCCGCAAACCGTGCTGGATGCGCGGCCGAACTCATCGTGTGGAGGTGGAGGTGCGCGACGGACGAGTCAGATCGACCTTGAGGCGGTCGAGGATCCCGTTGACAAATGCGCCGGACTCGCGCGTGGAGAATTTCTTGGCGATGTCGACCGCCTCATTAATGCTGACGACGGGCGGGATATCGTCGCGGAAGAGCATCTCGTACATGGCGAGCCGGAGGATGTTGCGGTCGACCGCGGCAATGCGCGGCAGATCCCAGTGTTCGGTATACTTGGCAATCTTCTCGTCGATCTCGGCGCGTCTCTCGATGACGCCGCGCACCAGTTCCTCGGCGAATTTCCGGCCCTTCTCCCCCACTTCCGCTTGCGTCTCCCAGAATAACGGCAGCCCTTCGTCCAACTTACCGCCACTCATCTCAAACTGGTAAAGAAACTGCACGACCAGCTCCCGGACCGCGCGGCGTGTGACGTATGGCTTTACAGACTTTTCCATACCCGTGCCATCTCGATGGCGGTTAATGCCGCCTCGCGACCGCGATTGTGTTTCTTGCCAATGCAACGCACCCGCGCCTGTCTCACAGTGTCGGCGGTGACGATGCCAAAAACAGTTGGTGTACCCAGGAGAATTGAAATATTCGTGAGACCATGCGCCACCGCGTCGCCGATATGCTGCGCGTGACGCGTTTCGCCCTGCAACAAGACGCCCAGCCCGATCACGCAATCGCATTTCCCGCTCCGGGCAAGTTTCGCCGCGGCGGCGGTGACCTCGAAGCTGCCCGGCACTTTCAACACCTTGATGTCGCGCGTGTCCGCGCCAGCCTTGGCCAGCGTATCGAGGCAATTCGCCAGTAGTGCGCCGGCAAGGTCGATGTTGTAGCGCGCTGCGGCAATGCCAAATCGCAGCCCCGCAGCAGAGAGGTGTCGCTCGGTTTTGCGGGCGCGAAGCATGGTTACAACGCGTGCCCCATCTTCAATTTCTTGGTTTCGAGGTACTTGGCGTTATGCGGCGTCGGCGTGGCGCGAATGGGGACCTGCTCGACAATCTTGAGGCTGAAGCCCTCCAAGCCGACAACTTTCTTTGGATTATTCGTCAGCAGGCGAATGCTGTGCAGGCCGAGATCAACAAGGATTTGAGCGCCGAGGCCGTACTCGCGCAAATCGGGCTTGAAGCCGAGCTTCTCATTGGCTTCGACCGTATCGAGGCCTTCTTCCTGCAGAGCGTAGGCGTGAATCTTGTTGGCGAAACCGATCCCCCGCCCCTCCTGCCGCATGTAAACGAGAACGCCTTCACCTTCCCGCGCAATGCGCTTCAACGCATCGTGCAGTTGCGGCCCGCAATCGCACCGTAGCGAGCCGAACACGTCACCCGTCAGGCATTCGCTGTGGACGCGGACAAGGATGTTCTCCTTGCCGCGCACCTCCCCCATCACGAGCGCCGCATGATGCTGGCCGTCCACGAGGGAGCGGTAGAGATGCAGTTTGAACTCCCCGTGCGCCGTCGGTAGCGAAACTTCCTGTTCTTTCGCGACCAGCTTCTCCCGCATCCGCCGATACTGGATAAAGTCGCGAATCGTGCATATCTTCAGGCCGAATTGTTCCTTGAACTTCATCAAGTCGGGCAATCGCGCCATCGTGCCGTCTTCGTTCAGAATCTCGCAAAGCACCGCCACCGGAAACAACCCGGCCATCTTCACAAGGTCGACGGACGCTTCGGTGTGGCCGGCTCGACGTAGCACGCCGCCTTCGCGTGCCTGGAGCGGGAAGATGTGGCCCGGCGACACAAGATGTTCGGGTGTGGCATTCGGATCGGCCAACACGCGGATGCTGCGGGCGCGGTCGTGGGCACTGATGCCCGTCGTGACGCCGTCGCGCGCATCGACGCTGACCATGAAATCGGTTTTGAAACTCTCGCGGTTCTCCGCGACCATGCGACCGATTCCGAGCACCTTGAGGCGTGATTCCGTCGTTGGGACGCAGATCAGGCCCCGCCCATGTTTCGTCATGAAATTGACCGCCTCCGAGGTGACCTTCTCGGCGGCCATGATGAGATCGCCTTCGTTTTCGCGGTCCTCGTCGTCGGTGACGACGATGATCTTCCCCTGACGAATGTCATCGAGGCATTCCTCAATCGAATTGAAGTGGACCGACGGTATCTGGGGCTTATCACTCATGGCTGATTTGGTGAATGATACCAGTAACCGTCGCGGAAGGCAAACGCGGTGCGTTCAGTCGCGTGCTGGTTCGAAACGGACACCTTTGACGTGCAGCAGCACGACCCAGAAGCGATAGAGGTCAAGGTGGTCGCCCAGACGGGCGTAATTCTTGTCAATCAGATCGCGGATGATCGTATCCATCTCCGAATACCGCATGGCCGTCTTGATAGCAATGTCCTGGAGATCAATTCTGGCCTTGAGCGCCCGCTTGCCGTTCAACGCCGCGAGCAGAAATTTCACGGCACGCTGGTTGAGCCCCATTTGTTCCACGTTCTCGTACAAATCTTCGGGAAACCGCACCAGCTCGAAGAAACGCTCGGGCACGGACGCGGGAAAACTCACCTTTCCCACGAACGTCTTCTCCATGACGACCGCTTCGACGGGAATTTTCTCACTCATGCGCGGTACGGTAGTAAGTTCGATCCGGAGACTCAACCCAAAAAACCGGTTGGCCGGGTCACATGCGAACGACCACCGTCTCGACGCCCCCGCCTATTCCGCAGGTTGTCGCTCCGCATTCCTAAATTGACACGGTTTCACCCCAACGTTAACGTAACCGCGCCATGACCGGCACCGAATTGCTCAAGCGCACGCCACTGTACGCTGCGCACCTCGAATGGGGTGCGAAAATGGTGCCATTCGGCGGTTGGGAAATGCCGGTGCAATACTCGGGGATCCTGGAGGAGCACGCGGCTGTCCGCGAGCGGGTCGGGCTGTTCGACATCTCGCACATGGGCGAGTTTCTCGTCGCCGGACCAAACGCGGAGCGCGCGTTGAACGACTTGTTTACGAACGACGTAAGCGGGATCGCGGTTGGCCAGGCTCAATATACGTTGATGTGCAATGATCAAGGCGGCATCATCGATGACCTGATTGTGTACCGGCTGGAGCCGAGCGTCTACCTCCTGATCGTGAACGCTGGCAACATTGAGAAAGACTTTGTGTGGATGAACACCCACGCCACCGTGTCCGCGGTTATCGAAAACTTGAGCGATCGCCTTGCGGGCCTCGCGCTTCAAGGTCCGGCGGCAAGCCAGTTCTTCGACTTCTCTGCGGCGCTGCCCCACTTTCATATTCAGCGTCAGGAAGTCTTCGGCAAAGAGTGCTGGGCGGCGCGGACGGGTTACACGGGTGAGGACGGTTTCGAGCTTTTTTGCGAGGCAACAGACGGTCCCCATCTTTGGCGAATGTTGCTCGGATGGGGAGAGCAGTTCGGCATCAAGCCGTGCGGCCTGGGTGCGCGCGACACGCTACGACTGGAGATGTGTTATCCGCTGCACGGGAACGACATTACGGAGGAGACTTCACCAATCGAGGCTGGTCTCACGAAATTTGTCGCGTTTGACAAGAAATCGTTTGTCGGACGAGATATCCTGGTCGAGCAGAAAGAGCGCGGCGTTCGCCGCAAGTTGATGGCGTTCAAAATGACCGAGAAATCGCCGCCGCCACGGCCACACTACACGATTGTGGCGGATGGTCGAAAAGTTGGTGAGGTCACCAGTGGCACGCAATCGCCCACGCTCGGCACGGGCATCGGTATGGGCTACGTCGAGGCAACCGAGGCGAAGACAGGCGCAGCCATCGAGATCGAGGTTCGCAGTCGGAGATTTCGAGCCGTCATCGAGAAGAAACCAATCCTGAAAAGAGGCCAATGAACGTTCCGAAGAATCTGAAGTACACGAAGTCCCATGAATGGGTGCGCATCGATGGCAGGATTGCGGTCGTGGGTATTACCGACCACGCCCAGGATGAACTGACCGACGTTGTCTACGTTGAGGTTCCTGCAGTAGGCGCGCACGTGGAAGCCGGCAAGGAATGCGCCGTGGTCGAAAGCGTGAAAGCAGCCACTGACGTCTATGCGCCTGTGTCCGGTGACGTTGCCACGGTGAATGAAGAACTCGCCAGTGCGCCGGAGTTGCTCAATCAGGATCCCTACGGTAAAGGGTGGATGTTTACCATCACGATCAGCGACCCGGGCGAACTGAACGAATTGCTCAGCCCGGAAGATTACGCCCACCACATCGGCGCCTGACCATGCAAGATGCAGATCGGTTTGCCGACCGACATATCGGCAGCAGTCCGGAAGAAGTTCAAGAGATGCTGCGCGTCATCGGGTTTCCCACGCTCGATGCGATGATTGATGCGGCGATACCGCCGCAGATCCGATTGGCAAAGCCACTCTCACTCCCGCCAGCGGGCAGCGAGAATGAGGTACTCGCCCAATTGAAGGAGATCGTCTCGAAGAACGAGAGGCGGCGCTCGTTCATCGGCATGGGATATTACGATTGCATCACCCCGCCCGTCATCCAGCGGAACATTCTGGAGAACCCCGGCTGGTATACGCAATACACACCGTATCAACCGGAGATTTCCCAGGGACGACTCGAAGCGTTGTTGAATTTTCAGACCATGGTGTCCGACCTGACGGGTTTGGAAATCGCCAACGCGTCTCTTCTGGATGAAGCGACGGCCGCTGCCGAAGCGATGGCCATGTGCCACGGATTGCAAGGAGGCGAAGGCCAAAACACCTTTTTCGTTTCCGAGACTTGTCATCCGCAAACCATCGCGGTGGTCCAGACGCGCGCCGAACCGCTGGGAATTGCCGTCGTTGTCGGTGACCACGCTGAATTCGCGCTGAACGAAAAGGCGTTCGGGGTGTTGCTCCAATATCCCGCGACAGACGGAGTAATTCTGGATTATGAGCCGTTCATTCGCGAGGTCCATAAGCAAAAAGCATTGGTGGTGGTGGCAACCGACCTCCTGGCCATTTCGCTCTTGAAGCCGCCCGGCGAGTTCGGCGCGGACGTGGCGGTCGGCAGTGCGCAACGGTTCGGTGTGCCGATGGGATACGGCGGGCCGCATGCGGCGTTCTTCGCCACGCGCGATGCGTTCAAGCGGCACATGCCCGGCCGGTTGGTCGGCGTCTCGAGAGATGCCCAGGGCCAGCCAGCGTTGCGGCTCGCGCTCCAGACACGGGAGCAACATATCCGGCGAGACAAGGCGACCAGTAACATCTGCACCGCACAAGTGCTGCTGGCGGTGATGGCATCCATGTACGCCGTGTACCACGGGCCCGAGGGATTGCGGCGAATCGCCAAACGAATCCACGCGCTGGCCGCAACCCTGCCAGCCGCGCTTGGCGAACCACAGAATGGCCCCTTCTTCGACACATTGCGGTTTCGCAAGGCGCCAAGGCCGAAGGGAGTGAATGTCCGTGAATATTCCGACGGGTCCTGGGGAGTGTCAATCGACGAGACAACTACCGCGGAGGATGTGTGCCGCATGATTGGGCGGTCCTCCAAGACTGCTTCCGAATCTGGATTCGGTGCGTTCACTCGTTCCACGCCGTTTCTCACCCATCCCGTTTTCAATCGGCATCACACCGAGCACGAGATGCTGCGGTACATCAAGCAACTCGAAGCGAAAGACCTGTCGCTCACCACATCCATGATTCCTCTCGGATCATGCACGATGAAACTGAACGCGACGGCTGAAATGCTGCCCGTGACCTGGCCCGAGGTGAACCACCTGCACCCCTTCGCGCCGACGGAGCAAACACAGGGCTATCAGATTCTTTTCCAGGACCTGGAAACCTGGTTTGCCGAGATCACCGGTCTCAACACGGTTTCTCTGCAACCGAATGCCGGTTCACAGGGCGAGTTTGCGGGCCTGTTGGTCATTCGAAAATATCACAGGCAGCGCAGTCAAGGGCAACGTGACGTTTGTCTGATTCCGCTCTCCGCGCACGGGACCAACCCGGCGAGCGCGGTGATGGCTGGGTTCCGTGTCGTTCCCGTCGCCTGCGAAGCCGGGGGCGACATCGACGTCGCGGATCTTCGCGCAAAGGCGCAGGAGCACCGCGACGATCTCGGTGCGCTGATGGTGACGTACCCGTCGACTCATGGTGTGTTCGAGGAAAGCATTCGCGAGATTTGCCAGATCGTTCATGAGAACGGCGGGCAGGTTTACATGGATGGCGCCAACATGAATGCGCAGGTCGGATTATGCCGGCCGGGAGACATGGGGGCGGACGTCTGCCACCTCAATCTGCACAAAACCTTCTGTATACCACACGGCGGAGGTGGTCCCGGCATGGGACCGATTGCGGTCGCTTCTCATCTGGCTCCGTTTGTGCCGAGGCATCCTCTGACCCCGGATGGCGTCTCGAAAGGAATCGGCCCCGTGTCCGCCTCGCCGTGGGGTAGCGCCAGCTTTTTGGTCATCCCGTGGATGTACATCAAATTGATGGGCGCGGACGGGCTGGTGTACGCCAGCAAGATCGCGATTCTCAACGCGAACTACATGGCGCGGCGACTTGCGCCTTACTTCCCAACGCTCTACAAGGGCCATGGCGATCTTGTCGCGCACGAGTGCATCGTCGATTGTCGACAATTCAAAGCTGTCACGGGCGTTGAGATTGAGGATATCGCGAAGCGTCTCATGGATTACGGCTTCCATGCGCCGACGATGTCGTGGCCCGTACCGGGCGCGCTGATGATTGAGCCAACCGAAAGCGAGTCGAAGGCCGAACTCGACCGGTTCTGCGACACAATGATTGCCATTCATTCGGAAATCAAAGCCATCGAATCTGGCCGGATGGACAAGTCCAATAATCCGTTGAAGAACGCGCCCCATACCGCGCAAGCAGTTATCGCTGATCAGTGGGATCGGCCCTACAGTCGCGAGCAGGCCGCCTTCCCTGCACCGTGGTCGCGTGAGCACAAGTTCTGGCCCGCCGTCGGTCGCGTTGACAATGTTTATGGCGACCGCCACGTTGTGTGCATGTGTCTTCCCGTTGAGGTCTGCACGGCTGCAAACGCGCGGGTCAAGTAGGTCAAGGCCCACAGGCGTTCAATTGTAACCATCTGCGGTGCAAAGCATTTTGTTTGCATCATTCTCAAATTAGTGTATACTACCGCAGGCGCGGGAGGAAATCTGTGGCGAAGGCACGCAAAGAGGTTGAGATTGCAGTACGTGTCGGGAACGGGCCTGCGGACGTGCAGGACGTGTTGTCCGTCCTAGTCGCCGGCGGTCTGAACGTTCTGGCGTACTGCATCTACACGGAACGCGATGATCTGGTGATTCTTCTGGTCACGGACGACGCGTTGATCGCGAAGGATGCGCTCCAAAGTGCGGGCTTTTCCTGCAAGGCGAATTCGGTTGTGCTGGTTGGCGCGGCACACGAGCTTGGTTCAGCGGCAATCATCGGCGCGCATCTCGGACTGTCGGGAGTCGAAATTCTTTACTCGTACGCATCATGGTTGGGGGGCGACCACTCAATCGCGGTGTTCAAGACCACCGACGACGAACGCGCCATTCAAGCGCTGGAGATTTGTCCGCAAGCGCGAGCCGCCGCCTGAACTGACTCCCGTCCCCGACGCAGATGATTAACTGTGCGGCCCGACATTCGTGGCGGGTGCGTTGTTCGTCGCCGCAGTAGCCACACTGTTGGTGGTTGCCGGTTGTGAAACCTTTGGGCCGAATGGCCACCACCAGTGTTTGTGTTTCTTGGGCTTCGGAATTACCGGTGGCGGCGGCTGGAGATCCTCATCCGTCATGACCCGCTCAACGCGCGGATAGACTTGCTCTCCGCCCTGCACTGTCACCACGCCGTCATCTTGGGCAACCAGTTGCGGCACAGACATGACGTCCGAGTAAACAAGGCGCTTCACGATTTTCGCGTCGGGATTGATTTCATCATAGCTGATGGCGCGCGGTCCGCTGCGATACAACACATGCAGATGACCAATGCCGTCCACTTTGACGGTCGGATTCCCCAGGGCGATAAGATCGCCCAAAGGAATCATGCCATATACCAGATCATGCGGCTCATCCTGCACCGCCGTGTACAGCACCTCGTCGTACGAGCTTCGCCGCAACAGCAGAGAATAGGTGCGGTACTGTTGGTTGGTCTCACCCTCCGCCAGCGGCAGCCCAACCGTTTGCCGCCAAATCTCGCGGCCGTTGATTATGGTGAAGCGGGCTGGTAGTGATACCGCCTGCACTCCGGCCGCTTCGACCACGGCGCGCGCGGTAAACACGCCCCGCTGCCGTAGATCGAAATGCGTCAAGAGGTTCACAGAAACACTTTGCGTGCGGCCGGGTTCGACCTTGATCGGTTCCGTCGTGAAAGTATTGCCCACAGGAGATAGGCTCGCGCCAGCCTCGTCCGTAATGAGAAAGTTGAGCCAATGAGTCTCGCCCTGGTTGGCAAGCTCGATGGTACGGCCGGAGAAATTGCGGATGGTGACGACGGCAGGAATGGATTCGAACAAGATGAGTGTGTCGCGTTCCATCTTCAGCTGCACGGTGACCTGGGCGCGGACACCCGAGGGCACAGCCAAAAGGGCTGCAAGAAGTGCGAAGACGATCAATTGGCGCATAAAAGAACGTTAGCACGCGGGCGCGGGACCGAACAAGGAAAATGCCTCGGGCTATCGAAGATCACCCAGTGCGGATAATGCCGTTCGTAGCGCCACATTGTGTGCCCGGGCGCGTTGTTGAAGTGGAAGATGCACGGGAGTTTCACTACCAAGTATGTGCCGGCAGCCGTTGAGAAACAAATGATACGCCATCGGCCAGCGAAGGCGTTGCTTCAGGCGGGAGAGGTTGGCTTCTCGGCGGATCAGCCCAGGGCTCGTAGCGCGGTTGCCATCGATCACCCGGTTGCGATTGATGGGAATCACTTTCCCAACCGCTGCGATGGCACGCTCCCCAATAAACGGCGGTTCCTGACAAAGTTCGTACAAATAATACCCCGGAGAATCCACGTCCTCATGGAGATCGAGAACGAAGACAAAACGATGGCCTTTCACAAGCCGCTTCACCAACTGCGCTTCGGGACAAACGGCGGGGTTGCGAAACTGGCGATTGATGTCGCGGCCCTGCGCGTTGCGGCGCTGATTGCGTTCCCAACCGTAGGGGTTGATGCACGGCAGGACAAACCAGTTCACGCGCCATTTCGCCCACTCACCACTCTCCAACCAGCGGAGGGCGCCTTCGACACTCCCCGGTTCTTCACCGTGAATCCCTGCGGTAACCAGTACCGTTTTCGCCTGTCGCCCGATTTCTCGGCGCACGCGGTAGAATGGATAGCCCCACACGCGGCCCGCCTGCTCTACTCGCCATTCACGCCGCGGTAGAACTCGTAGTCGTTGTGCGATCTCGCGATAATCACGAACGCGCCCCATGCGGGAAACTTATCGCACAGAGTGCCCGTCGTGACAACCGGCACCCGCCGACCTCACGCCATCGCCTTGAGGAACTCCTTGTTGGTCTTGAATTTGGAGAGACCGGTCAAGAGTCTCTGGATGGCTTCGACGGGCGGCGCGCCGCTGAGCGCGCGACGCAGTCGAGTGATCGCCTCCAAATCCTTCGGCGCCAGCAGCAATTCCTCGCGCCGTGTGCCAGAGGCATTGATGTCCACCGCGGGCCAGTAGCGCTGCTCGGCGATCTTGCGATCCAGAACGAGTTCCGAGTTGCCCGTGCCCTTGAACTCTTGGAAGATCAGTTCATCCATCCTCGAACCGGTGTCGATCAGCGCCGTGGCGATGATCGTGAGCGAGCCGCCCTCCTCCGCTTTGCGCGCGGATGCGAAAATGCGGCGTGGTTGTTCCATCGCGCGGGCGTCGAGACCGCCCGTCATGGTGCGACCGGTCGAGCCGATGTAATTGTTAAACGCGCGCGCCAGACGCGTGATCGAGTCCAACACGATGAAGACGTCCCGGCCAAATTCCACCATGCGCTTCGCGCGTTCAATGGCCATCTTGGCCGTGCGGACATGCTCTTCGATGGTCTGGTCGTTGGTCGAGGCGATGACCTCGCCGCCCTTGACGGAACGGCGGAAATCCGTGGTCTCCTCCGGACGCTCATCCACCAAAAGCACCATTGTGTGGACGTCCGGATGGTTCGACAACACGGCATCGGCGATGTGATGCAGCAACGTGGTCTTGCCCGTGCGCGGCGCGGCGACAATGAGGCCGCGCGTGCCCTTGCCGACGGGCGCGACGAGATCCACGACGCGCGTCGTGTAGCGGTCGGGGACCGTTTCGAGGAAGAACCGCTCATTCGGGTTAAGGCTGGTCAGGTCGTCAAATTTCTTGAGGCTCGCCCATTTCTCAGGCGGTTGGCCGTTCATCTTGAAGATCTCGGCCAACTGCGGACTGCCCTTCTTCGGCGGCACGGCGCGTCCTTCGATTTCCAGGCCGGGCCGTAGCCGAAACTTGCGGATGATATCCGGCGACACGTAAATGTCGTTCGGACTGATCTGGAAGCTGCGGGCGGGGTTGCGGAGGAAACCGAACCCCTTCTCACCAACTTCAAGAATGCCACGGACCTGGCTGTCGGTTGGTTGCTGTGGTGGAGGCTGTGGTTGTGTTTGCGCCTGTTCTGTCTCGTTCACAATTCTTGCTCTGCCCGCGTCGAGCGCAGGCGTATGGTTTTCGTTGTCAGGTCGTGCACCGACTTGATGTAGCGGACCGTCCGTGTCTTGGCGCGCATGACGATCGAGTGCGTCATCGCGGTGTGCCCGATGAAGCGCACGCCGGGCAGCAACGGGCTGTCGCTGATTCCCGTGGCGCAGAATACGATCCCGCCACCCCGCGCCAGATCCTCCGCGTAGTACACCTGGTTCAGATCCTCTTTCACGCCCTCGTTTTCCAGCTTCTTTCGCTCCGCTTCGTCGCGCGGCCACATCTTCACCTGCATATCGCCACCCAGGCCCCGCAAAGCCGACGCGGCCAGCACAGCCTCGGGCGAACCGCCCACACCGGCGTACAGGTCCGTGCCACTGTCCGGCAGGCTCGGCGCAATGGCCCCCGCCACGTCGCCGTCCCCAATCATTCGCAGCCGCGCCCCGACCTTGCGGATGCGACCCACCAACTCCTCATGCCGCGGCCGGTCGAGCACCGTGACCGTCAGATCATGCACGGGCGTGTTAAGAATCTTCGCGATGAGGAGCACGTTTTCCTCGATCGGCGCTTCCAGCTTCACCTGTTCGACGCCCTTCTTGAACATGTAATCCCGCACCCGCGGCCCGTACGCCAGCTTCTCGCTATAAAAGCTCGGCAGATTCTTTAGCGACTTCCCAAAACCGTCGAAGGCGCTGCCCGCCGCCAACACCGAAATCACATTCGGCAACCCCTTCGAGATGTTCGTGGTGCCATCCAAGGGATCGACCGCGATATCCAACGGTATCGAACCCGGCTCCCACGTCCCAAGGTGCTCGCCGAGAAAAATCCCCGGCGCCTCATCCTTGATCCCCTCGCCGATCACCACCTCCGCGCAACACGGCAGCAGGTCGAACATCCCCCGTATCGCGTCGCAAGCCGCCTGGTCCGCCGCATTCTTGTTGCCCTTGCCCATCCACTGCGCGGCATTCAGCGCAGCGGCCTCCGTGGCGCGCACGAGATCAAACTCGACGATGCGCTCCAAATCTTGAATCGATTTACGATCCAATTTCGCCATTGAATGGGTGTTACTTGCTCCGCCTATCGGGCTATTCCGCGTTCAGACTTGCGACAGAAGTCGATGAAATGTTCGAGCTCTGGGCTCGGCGGAAGTTCTGACTGTATCTTATCCAATGCATTGCCAACTGTCAACCCCGCTCGACACATTATCTTAAACGCCTCCCGCAGGCTCCGATGGACCTCCTCCGACACCCCGTTGCGCTCCAACCCCACCTTGTTCACCCCCCGCGTCTCCGCCGGGTTCCCATCCCCGATCATATACGGCGGTATATCCTGCACCACCTTCGCGCACCCCCCAATGATCGCCATCTTGCCAATCCGGCAAAATTGATGGATCGCCGCCAGTCCGCCCACAATCGCAAAGTCTTCCACCAGAACATGTCCCGCAAGAGTCCCGTTGTTGCTGAAGATCACGTGGCTGCCCACAATGCAGTCGTGCGCCACATGCGAATACGCCAGAAAATTGTTGTGCGACCCGATCTGCGTCTTCAACCCGTCCCCCGTCGCCGTATGCACCGTCACATGCTCCCGAAACACGTTGTCCGACCCGATTTCCAGGTAGCACTTTCCCCCCTGATACTTCAAATCCTGCGTCTTCAGCCCGATGCACGCAAACGGATAAAACTCGCACCGCGCCCCAATCGTCGTCCGCCCATCCACCACCACATGCGAATGCAGCCGACACCCCTCCCCCAGCTTCACGTCCGGCCCCACCACGCAATACGGCCCCACCTCGCTGCCGGAACCAACCTGCGCGCGCGAATCAACGATTGCGGTAGAATGAATGTTCGAAGAAGCCATCAGAACCGCCCCGCCTTCCCCACCCCTTTGTACACCAACCCCCACCGCCACGTCAACGCAAGCCTTTCGCCCGCTCGCCGAGCCGTCCGCCCAGTCGTTAGCTGTGCCCGCGCCATCATTCACCCCCTCAAAACACCCCCATCCCGCACCACCGGAGCGCCCAAACCCCCAAACGAAGCCATTTCCGGCAAAACGAAGCCAAGTGACAAAATGGCACACTCGGACACCTAAGCCACTGCCAACCAATTGGTTCTACAATCACAAGCACCCCGGGAAATTGGCTTCGTTTGGTAAAAAGCGTGTTTTCGCGCAACCCTCGTTCTTGGGTAGGGACGCGCTGCCGCGCGTCCGTTGAAAGGTTGCCCTGCTATCTGATGGCCGTCTCCCCCTTTGGAGTGCGGCGACTCGTAGCCGCTTTGCCGTTGTAGCAGAGCCCCCATCCCAATCTCGCATCTCCTATCCATTTTCACTATGCCCTATCGTATATCACCCCGCTGTGGCATGTCAAATCGAATCTTCACCCCTGCACCGGGGATGCCGCTACCCCCCCTGTTTACCCTGAGCGACGTCGAAGGGTAGCCGCGGGCGCCGACCGCGGTCCGCTTTGTAGGGCAAGCGCTCCGCTTGCCGTAGTTGTAGCCACGGCGCTCTGTCGCCGTGCCGTCCCCGCCCTGCCGTTTCGTAGGGGTGAGCTCCCACGCCCACCCCGCTCCCATAGCCACGGGTGCCTGCCCGCCTATGGCGGACTCTTCCGCCATGCCGCCGTCCGCCTGCCGCATTCCCCTCTCGGAGGGGACAAAGGGGTGGGTATTCGAACGTGCGTCCCCTGTCCGCCGCAGCCGTGACCCTGCGCTATGGCCTTGTACGCAATGCCTAAGAATACCGCTCGCCGGCTGTGTCAACCGTGAGTTATTATGAGGCGGACGAAGCGCCGATGATTGAGCGATACACGGCAGGAGTTTTCCCGGTCCATCTGGCGATTGGCGACCCGCTGCTGTCCTCGCTTCTGGAACTGACCTTGGCGGAGGACGGTCATCAAACCGTAATGTTCACATCGGCCAGGAAACTCTGGGAGAGCTTTTCGTCTCGCCGTCCCCGTTTCATCATCACCGAGGGACGATTCAACGATGGTTTCGAGGCGTCTAACTTGTGCCGCCTCGTGCGGCGAGACTACCCCCGGCCTTACGTCTATATCTACGTCATCAGCCGACACCATGAGATGGAGGAAATCGAAGAGGCGCTGGATGCCGGCGCCAACGACTACAGCATCAAACCGGTGAATCCACTTCACATCCGCACGCGTGTCCTCGTCGGCATGCACTGGCTGGCCTACATCGACTCGATTACCCCTCCGCACCCACCTCCCACCCGCTGACATCCTCCTCCGTGCAGCCAGCCTCAACGCCTCGCCAGGCACAACCACTTTTCCCGCCAGAGCTCTCCCACCGACGCGCCCTCATCGATGCCTGATTGATCAATTGTTAAGCTTCCACAATATTCGCGCCATATCCCCCGGTTATCCGCATCGTTCAGTTACCACTCGTGCCCGCGTTGATAAAGGGCCACCAGTGATACGGTACGACGGCTTTCCAGTCGCCATTGATTCCACTCTGATCCCACTGGATTTGGCCAAGAGGAGTTGGACATGGCCCCATGGCACTATTGCCACTCC
>PLTX01000014.1 GCA_003164675.1 Verrucomicrobiota bacterium
CACCGGCGGCAACCTCACCAACGCGACCAGTGGCACCATCACGAATTTTGGCGCGATCAACACGCTGTTGGTCAACCAGGGCCGCGTGGTTTTGGGCGGCTTGGTCAGCAACTTCCAGCAAACCAGTGGCACCAATACCGTCAGCGGCACCGGCACCGTGACCGGCACGGCCACTCTCACCGGCGGCCTCTTCGATCTCAATGGCGGCACGTATTCCAATGGCCTGATGATCGTCGGCGGTTCGGCCGTGCTCACGAATGCCATCGGCGGTGCGACCTTCAACGGCGGCCTCTCCAATGCCGCCACTGTGTCTCTGACTGGCGACACTTTCTTCAAGGGCGCGGTCACCAACACCGGCGCGTTCTACTGGCAGGGTGCCATCAGCAACAACTACGTCCAGACCGCGGGCACTACCTTCCTCAACGACAACGCCACCATTACCCAGAACGCCACCATCACCGGCGGGGCATTCAATCTTAACGGACAGACCTACTCCAATCGCTCCATGATCGTGAGCGGCACCGGAATCCTGACCAACGCGGTGGCTGGGGCGACGTTCAATGGCGGCGTGAGCAACGCGGCGATGGTAGCGGTCACGGCCAACACCTTTTTCAACGGACCGGTCACGAATGCGGGCGCGATGTTCTTCGAAGGCGCCATCAGTAATGCGCTGGTCAACAGCGGCAGCTTTGACCTTAACAGCAATGCCACGTTGACGATGGCCCCGGTTAACACCGGCACGATCAACATCGATGGCGTGACCCTGACAGTTAACCCGGCATGGGCCAACGCGGGCTCGTTCCAGATCAATGGCGGCGTGCTGGCTGGCGGCAACATGACCAATACCGCCAATAACAATGTGATTGGGTTCGGCACGATCTCCAATGCCATGATCAACGCGGGCCTGATCACTGTCACGGGAGGCACGCTCACATTTGTGGCGGCGCCGACCACGCAAGCGGGTAGCGGGATCAGTGTGACAGGATCGGGCGCATTGAATGTCACGCCGGATTGGTCCAGCGGCGGCACGCTCAATATCGCGGCTGGCGGAGCGATCACGGGCGGCAATTTGACCAACACCAGCGGCAGCGGCACGCTCAGTGGTTCGGGATTCATCGATGTCTTCCTGGTCAACCAGGGTCGGATGAACTGGGGCGGCACGATCAGCAACAATTTCCTGCAGACGGCGGGCAGTTTCACCTTGAGCGGTGGCGCAACGATCACCGGCACGGCGACACTGAGCGGCGGCACACTCGACCTGGTGGGCAACCGCCTGACCGGCTCGCAATTTCTCGTCACGCCTGGCGGTGTATTCAGCAACAGCGTGACCGGGGCGACACTTTCCGGCGGCGTCACCAACGCCGGCACGGTTTGGTTCTCCAGCGATGTGTACGTGAACGGGCCGGTGACCAACACGGGCACGTGGTACCAGAAGGGCGTCGTTAGTAACGACGTCATCAATTCGGGGACCTTCAGTCTGTTCAAGAACAGCGTCAACCCACTGGTGACCGGAGGCATTATCAACAGCGGGTCATTGGTATTCGACAACAACAACTCGCCGCAGGTGAACGGCTCGATTACCAACACCGGCTCCGTCGCATTCAACGCGGTGGTCAACGGCAACTACGTTCAGACGGCTGGCAGCCTGGTCATCAATCAATCGGCTGGCAACCCGACAGTGAAAGGCACGGCCAGCATCAGCGGCGGCACGTTTGACCTCAACGGCAAGACCTACACGAATGGCTTGATGGTCGTCAGCGGCGGGGGAGTTCTCACCAACAGCCAGACAGGCGCAACCTTCAACGGCGGGCTCAGCAACGCCGCCACGGTGTTCCTCCCGAACGCGACGACGTTCAACGGCCCCGTCACCAACATGGCAGCATTCTCGTGGCAGGGCACGATCAATAACACGTACGCCCAGGGCGCTGGCACCAACCAATTGCTGGGCGCGGCCACGATCACGCAGGGGGCCAACGTCAGTGGCGGGCTGTTCGATCTTAACGGCAAAACATACAGCAACAACCTGATGGTTGTCAGTGGCACGGGCGTGCTGACGAGCAGCCTCGCGAACGCAACGTTCAATGGCGGGCTCAGCAATGCCGCCACCGTGTTCCTCCCGAACGCGACGACGTTCAACGGCCCGGTCACCAACATGGCGGCGTTTTCATGGCAGGGCACGATCAATAACACCTACGCCCAGGGCGCGGGCACCAACCAATTGCTGGGCGCGGGCACGATCACCGGCAACGTGAGTGTGAATGCCGGGCTGATCGACCTGAACGGAAACACCGAATCGTTCGGCGCACTCGCCGGTACCGGCGGAACCATTCTCAACAACGGCGCGGCGAACAGCACGCTGACGATGGGGGCCAACAACGGCGGGGGCACATACTCGGGCACGATCACGAACGGGATTGGAGCACTTGCATTGGTCAAGACCGGCACCGGCACGGAAACGTTGACCGGCAACAATGGTTACAGCGGCGGTACGACGGTCAACAACGGAACGCTGGTGGACAATAGCTCGACGGCGTTGGGTTCAGGCGGTCTGGCCATGACCGGGGGTGCGCTGCAAATGCTCGCCAACCTTTCGCTGGCAGACCTCTCGGGCACCGCCGGTACGATTGGGATATTCTCCAACGGTCTTAGCGAAACTCTCACAGTCGGTTCGGACAACAGCAGCACGACGTTTTCCGGGCTGATCAGTCCAGGCGGCAACGCGAGTACCCATCTGGCGCTCATCAAGAACGGCTCGGGCGTTCTGACTCTTGGCGGTCTGAACTCTTACAATGGCGGCAGCACCATCAACGGTGGCGTCCTGAGCGCCAACACGCTGCCGAATGCCGGCAGCACGAGCTCGAGCATTGGCACGGGCAGCTTGACGCTTAATGGCGGCACGCTGCGTTACACCGGCGTTGCCCTCGGCACGGCGAACTTCTCAACCGCATTGGGCGCCAACGGCGGCACACTGGATGCCGTTTCGTCCATCTTCTACAGCGGAACGCTCTCCGGGTCGGGCACACTGAACATCCTGGATTCCAGCGGGGGCGGGAACGCATGGCTGTTCACTACCGGCAGTCCCGGCTTTACGGGGAATATCAACATCGGCAGTGGCTCGCCGGGCAGCGGCTTTCTGCAGGTGCGCGGCGTGACCAGCGCCAATCAGGTTGGCACCGGCACGGTGACCGTCAATGGCGGCGGGACGTTTTCTTACGACCAAGGGTCGGCGGCGACGATTGCCAACCCGATCGTCCTCAACGGCGGCGCGTTGGGGGCACAATCGGTGGCGGTCACGTATTCCGGCCCGATTGCGATCTCGAACAACTCGTTCATTGGCGGTGTGCAAGCGGCTGTCGGCACGACGATGACGTTGAGTGGCGCGATCACCGGCCCGGGTGGATTTGCGACGGCTGGCAATAACGCGACGACAACGATAGTCCTCGGCAATGCCAACACCTTTAGTGGTGGCGTGACCATCAACTCCGGCACGGTGGAACTCAACAACACTCTCGCCGTCCAGAACAGCACCGTCAGCAACCTGGTCGCCAACGGGCTGATTTTCGGTACGCCCACGGCCTACACGCTTGGCGGTCTGGCGGGCACGGGCAATATCGGGTTGGGCAGCGTCGCGCTCAGCGTCGGCAACAACAATTCCAATACCACCTACTCCGGCGTTCTGAGCGGCACGGGCAGCCTGACCAAGATCGGTGCCGGTGTCCTGACATTGAGCGGCGCGAATTCGTACAGCGGCGCCACGACGATCAGCGGCGGCACGCTGAAGCTTGGCGCCAACAATGTCATTCCCGATGGCGCGAGCGCGGGCAACATTACCGACAACAGCACGCTGGACATGGGCGGGTTCAGCGACACCATTAACGGTCTCAGCGGCAGCGGCACGGTGGATAATTCGGGTGTCGGCGCTTCCACATTGACGGTGGGCAACAACAATGCCACCAGCGCGTTTGGCGGCACCATTCAGAATACCGGCGGCAGCCTGGCCGTGACCAAGATCGGCACAGGAGTGCTGACGCTCAGCGGCAACAACACCTTCAGCGGGGTGCTGACGGTTCAGGCGGGCACACTCAGCGTGGCGACAGTCAATAACTCCGGTGCCGCGGGTCCGTTGGGCCAGAGCGCGAATGCCGTGGTGTTGGGCGGAGCCAGCACGATCGGAACATTGGAGTACACCGGTGCGACGGCATCCAGCACCAAACCTTTTGCGATAGGCGCAGCGGGCGATAACAGCACACTCGGGGGTGTGATCCAGATAGATAATAGTGGAGCCACGCTCTCGCTCAGCGGCCAGGTCAATCAGGTCAATCAAGGTCTCCTGACCAAGAGCGGTTCGGGCACGCTGGTTCTTGCCGGCACGCAGGACAACGTTGGACTCGGCGTGATCGTCAAGGCCGGCACTCTCGTGCTCGGCAAGACCAGCACCAGCGGTGTTCATGCCATCGGCGGCGCTGGTTTCACACTGGCCGGCGGCACCGTTCAACTTGGCGGCACTGGCGGCGACCAGATTTATGACAATTCGGTGGATATAACGGTGAACAGCGGCACCTTCGATTTCAACGGGAATAGTGAGACGATCGGCGGACTGACCGGCACCGGCGGCACCATCTTGAACAACGGCGGTGGCGCCAGCACGATGACCGTTGGGTTCAATAATGATTCGCCCACGTACTCCGGCACCATCACCGACCACAGCACCGGCACCGGGACGATGGCGGTGGCGAAAGTCGGCACCGGCACGGAGATCCTCAGCGGCAGCAACAGCTATAGCGGTGGCACAACGATCAGCGCGGGCACGCTGAAATTGGGCAACGCAAACGCGCTGGGCACCGGCGGGTTGAACATGAACGGCGGCACGTTGAACCTGAATCTTTACAGTATTTCCGTCGCAAACCTGTCGGGCAACAGTGGGACGATTCTGGCCAATAGTGGCGCATTTGGGGGGACCTATACGCTCACCGTCGGCTCGGACAACACCAGTACGACGTACGGCGGTATAATCGCGAATAACACCGACGGTTTCAGTGAGACGGTGGCGCTCACCAAGATTGGCGCGGGTGTGCTGAGTCTCAGCGGCAACAACACTTACAGCGGCAACACCGTGATCCAAAGCGGCGGCGCGATCAACATTCAGAACGCCAATGCACTTGGTTCAACCACGGCCGGCACGACGGTCAACAGTGGCGGCGCACTCCAGATTCAAGGTGGGATCACCACGGCGGCGGAGCCGTTGACCCTCAACGGTACGGGCGTGGCCAACGACGGAGCCTTGCGCAACATTAGCGGCAATAATACCTATGCCGGCGCCATCACGATGGGCAGCGCCACGCGCATCAATTCCGACTCGGGCACCCTCACGCTCAGTTCCTTCAGTTCGGGTGGCAATTTTGCGCTGACCATCGGCGGCGCGGGCAACACGTTGATCAGCGCCGCACTTCCCGCGACCGTCAATTCCCTCACGAAGGACGGCACGGGAGTCCTGACACTCAGCGGTGCCAACGCCTACAGCGGGGCGACCACGATCAGCGCCGGCACACTGAAACTGGGAGCCAGCAACGTCATTCCCGATGGCGCGAGCGCGGGCAACGTGACCGACAATGGCACGCTGGATCTGGCGGGGTTCAGCGACACGATCAACGGCTTGAGCGGCAGCGGCACCGTGGACAATTCGGGTGGTGGCACCCCCATGTTGACGGTGGGCAACAATAATGCCACCAGCGTGTTCGCCGGCACCATCCAGAACACCAGCGGCACACTGGCCCTGACCAAAACCGGCACCGGCACACTCACCCTCAGCGGCAGTTTGGCCAACACCTACAGCGGCGTGACGACGGTCAATGCCGGCGAGCTGGACTTGAACAAGACTGCGGGTGTCAACGCCATCGGTGGGAGCCTGACCATTGCCGGTGGCGAAGTCAAATTGCTCGCCAGCGAACAGCTCGCCAACGGCGCGGTGGTGACGATCAATTCCGGCAGCTTCAACCTGAATGGCGCGACAGAAACGGTCGGCAGTATGATTGTGGGCGCCGCCGGGTTGTTGACCAACGGCGTTGCGGGGGGGGGCCTTAACGGCGGAATCACCAACAATGGCACGATCTTCGCGTCGCAGGCCACCTACTTGAATGGTCCGGTCACGAACACGGGCTCGATATTCTTCCTGGGTGCGATCAGCAACAACCTCGTCAACCGCGGCAGTTTCAACCTCAACGACGACAGCACACTCACCGCCGCTCCTGTGAACACCGGCACGATGGATGCCAAGGGCAACACATTGACGGTGACTCCTGACTGGGCAAATTCAGGCACGATTCTCCTCGGTGGCGGCTCGTTGGCGGGCGGCAATCTGACCAACAACAGCGGCGCGGTGGTGATGCAGACTGGCGCGATTTCCAACGCGGTCATTAATTCCGGCAATGTGATCGCCACCAACGGTGAATTGCGACTGGTCGGCGTGGCCAGCGGGACCGGCGCGTACAAGGCCGCCGCGGGCGCATCGCCGGCGACCCTGACCTTCGCAGGCGGCGGGTCGATTAGCGCGTTGTTCAATACGAATGCGACGATCCAGGTGGCAAGCGTGCTGACCAACAACAGCGTGTTTGTCAACCAAGGCACGATTGTGGTGGCCAGCGGCACCTACCAAAGCACAGCGAACCTGACCAATGCAGCGGGCGAGTTCATCATCAATTCGGGCGCGGGCACGATCAACGCCGCCGGGGTGTTCAACCTCGGCACGATCCTCGCCACGAATGCGACGGTCACCATCAGCAACCTTTTCGCGCAGGGCGGCACGGTCGCCATCGGCGCCGGCGGCACGCTCTACCTACCGGGCGCGGTTGGCGTCACCAACTTTGGTACGATCAACCTGCAAGGGGCAGTGGGCAACAATGCCGTCCTGAATCTTGACGGGGGCATGCTCACGAACAAGAGCGGCGGCACGATTACGGGCGGCGGCATCATTCAGAGCGCGGCCCAGGTCGTCAACCTGCTCGGCGGCAGCATTCTGGCCACGAGCACGGTGGTGGAACTGCAGTTTACGAATTCCAATACATTTGGGAACGCGGGCACGATCGGCGCGGGCACGGGCGCGACGCTCACCTTCGGCGCTGCGGGTGTCGGCAGCGCGCTCATCACCAACTTCGGCACGATCAACCTCACCGGCGGCACGCTCAACAGCGGCGCCATCACCAATCTGGCCAGTGGCTTCCTTGGGGGCACGGGCACGATCACCGCTCCCGTCGTCAATCAGGGTGGCCGCGTCAACCTGGGCGGAACGATTGCCAATAGTTTCCTGCAGACCGCCGGCAGCTTTACCGTGAGCGGCGGCGCGACGGTGACCGGTGCGGCGACGATCAATGGCGGCACGCTGGATTTGGTGGGCGGTCAGTTGACTGATGGGATGTTGCTCATCGCGAGCGGCGCAACGCTGACCAACAGTGTGCAGAACGCCTCGCTGAACGGCGGGATCACCAACGCGGGTACGGTGAACCTGTTCCGCGACACTTACATCAACGGCGCAGTGACCAACACGGGTACGTGGATCCAGCGCGGCGCGATCAGCAACAGCGTGGTCAACTCCGGTGTGATGGCCCTGTACACCAACTCGATCAACGTGCGTGTGACCGGCAGTATCGTGAACTCGGGTTCGCTGACATTTGATACGAACGGGGTTGTGTACGTGAGCGGGGTGGTCAGCAACTCCGGGTCGTTCGCATTCAGTGACGTAATCAGCAACAACCTGGTGAATACGGCTGGGTCGATTACCTTGATCGGCAACGGCACGGTCACGGGCAACACGATGGTCAATGGCGGAACGTTTGATCTCAACGGCAAGAGCTTGACCAACAGTTTCATGGTTGTCAGCGGCACGGGCGTGCTGGCCAACGGTGCGGCTGGGGCGATCCTCAACGGCGGGTTGAGCAACGCCGCGACGGTGTCGTTCACGCAAAACGTGACGCTTAACGGTCCGGTGACCAACATGGCCACCTTCGCCTGGCAGGGCACGATCAATAACAGCTACACGCAGGGCGCGGGCACAAATCTGCTCAACGGCAACGCCACGATCACGGGCAATACGACCATTTCCGATGGCCTTGTGGATCTCAATGGCAAGAACGCGACCTTTGGTTCACTCAATGGCGGCGGCGGGACATTGCTGAACAACGGCAACGGCGCCAGCGTGATGACGGTGAATGGCGGCGGGTCATACAGCGGCACCATCGCGGATCACACCGTGGGAACGGGCACGATGGGCGTGACCGTCGGCGGTAGCACGCTCACGTTGAGCGGCAATAACACTTATAGCGGAGTGACCACAATCAACAGTGGCGGCACACTCAAGCTCGGCAGCGCAACAGCGCTCGGCTCAGTCACGGGCAATACGCTCGTCAATAGCGGTGGCGTGCTGGATTTGAATGGCCAGGCGATTGGTAGCGAACCGGTCACGCTGAACGGAACGGGCATCAGCAGTGGTGGGGCGTTGATCAACAGCAGCGGCACCGGTGCCAGCCTGGGCGGGGCAATCACGTTGGGCAGCGCCAGCAGCATCGGCGGCAGCGGCGATATGACGTTGGGCGGGGCGATTGGCGGCGGCAACAATTTGACGAAGGTCGGAGCCGATACCGTGACGCTGACCGCGGCCAACGGTTACACCGGCGCGACCATGATCAACAGCGGCGTGCTCAACATCCAGAACAACACCGCTCTCGGCACCGTCGCCGGTGGGGTGACCGTCGCCAGCGGCGCGGCCCTGCAACTCCAGGGCGGCATCACCGTCGGGGCTGAGGCGCTCTCGCTGAATGGAACCGGCATCTCCAACGACGGCGCGCTACGGAACATTTCCGGCAGCAACAGCTACGGTGGCGCAATCACGTTGGCGGGTGCGTCACGCATCAACTCCGATGCCGGTACGCTGACATTGGGCGGGGGCATTGCCGGTGGGGGTTACGCTCTCACAATTGGCGGTGCCGGGAACGTCCTCGTCAGCAGCGCGATTGGCGGGACCAGCACCACACTGACCAAGGACGGGGCTGGTATTTTGAATCTCACGGGGAACAACAACCACACCGGCGCGACCGTCGTCAACGGCGGCACGTTGAAGGTGAACAACGCCAGCGGCAGTGGCATCAGCGGCGGCGGCGTCACCGTCAACAATGGCGGCACGCTTGGCGGCACCGGCACCATCACCGTTGGCGTCACCGTCAACAGCGGCGGCCAGCTCGCACCCGGCAACAGCGTGGGGACATTCAACGTGGGCACATTGACGCTCGCCTCTGGTAGCGTTCTCGATTTCGAGTTCAACTCAACTCCGGCCAATGACCTGATCAACGTGCTGAACTCCGGCGGGCTGACCATCAACGGCGGCGGCTTCGATCTTTATCAGGAAGGCACCACTACCGCCTGGAGCACCGCTGGCACCTATAACCTGATCAGCTACAGCGGCACGCTCGGCGGCAGCATCGGCAACCTCTCCGTGCTCAACCCGGCCGCCGACAAGGTATACACGTTCGGCAGCACCGGCAGCATGATTACCTTGCAGATTGCGGGTGGCCAGTCGTGGACGGGGCTCGGTTCGGACAATTTCTGGAGCAGTGGCGCCAACTGGAGTACGGCCACGCCATCGGCTGGTGATCTGCTGGTCTTCGACGGCACGACCCGGATCAACAACACCAACAACCTCGCCGCCAACACGCAGTTCGCTGGTATCACGTATGACGTGAGTGCCGGAGCCTTCACCAACAGCGGCAACGCGGTCAATCTCACGGGCGGCATCGTCAATAACAGCACCAACACCCAGACCATCAAGCTCCCCCTCGTCTTCGACGGCGGCAACCGCACAATCAACGCCGCCAGCGGCGCGCTCGTCATCAGCGGCCCGATCAGCGACACCAACGGCACATGGGGACTCATCAAGAGCGGGGCCGGCACGCTCACCCTCGGTGGCACCACCGCCAATACCTACAGTGGCCTGACAACCGTCAACGCCGGTGAACTCGACTTGAACAAGACGGCCGGCCAGAACGCGGTCGGCGGCGACCTCAGCGTCAACAACGGTGCCACCGTCCGACTCCTGGCCAGCGAGCAGATTGGCAATACCGCCAACGTCACGGTGAACAACGGAGGGCAGTTCAACCTGAACGGGTTCGCGGAGACGGTTGGCGGCATGGTCAACGCGGGAAGCCTCGCCGTGGGCGGCGGCGCGTTGACAGTCAGTCAGACCTTGCAGAACAGCGGCACCGTTACGTTGACCGCTGGGGGCGCGGTCGCCGGGGGCGTGTTGAGCAACTTGAGCAGCGGTTCGGTCAGTGGTTCGGGATTCATCAAGTCGTTTATGGTGAATCAGGGCGCGATGAACTTCGGCGGCACGATCAGCAATAATCTGCTGCAAACGGCGGGCAGCTTCGTTCTGAACGGCAATGCCACCATCACCGGGAATGCAATGCTCAACGGTGGCTCGATTGAACTTGCGGGTGACGCCCTGACTTACAACTCGCTGACCATCGGCAGTAGCGCCGTTCTGCAAAACGGCGGTTCCGGTGCCGCGATCATGAATGGGAACGTCACCAATTCCGGATTGGTGAACTTCTTCGTAAGTAATGAAACCACGGTCAATGGTAACGTGGTCAACAGCGGCGAGTGGGATCAGACCGGTGTGATCAACGGCAACCTGGTGAACTCCGGCAGCTTCACCTGGCTGACGTGGCTTTACAGCGGGTCCACGCCTCATCTTACCGGCGGCCTCATCAATTCCGGCTCGATGGATCTTAACTCGACCTACGCGGAACAGATCGACGGTTCGGTTACGAATACGGGAACGATTACGCTTCACGGCGCGATTGGTGGGAGTTATCTGCAGACCGCCGGGAGATTCTATCTGGATACCGCCGGCACGATCAATGGGGCGGCCACGGTCACGGGCGGCAGTTTCGATCTCGCGGGTAATACCTACACGGGCTCACGCATGATTGTTGCCGGCACAGGAGTGCTGACGAACAGCATTGCCGGCGCGACCTTCAACAGCGGGCTGAGCAACGCGGCGAATGTGGGGGTCACGGCCAACACCTTCTTCACTGGCCCGGTCACCAACACGGGCACGTTCGCGTTCATGGGCGCCGTCAGCAACACGCTCGTCAACTCCGGCGACGTCATTCTCAACGGCAGCGGCACGATCAGCGGGATCTTGGCCAACAGCGGCAGCGTCAACGTCAACAACGGGACCCTTTCGCTGGTGGTCGCACCGACGCAGACGGGGACGATCACCATCAATGCGGGCGCGACGCTCAATGCGGCCCAGGCCTGGGTCAACAGCGGCACGATTGTGATGCTCGGGGGCGTGGTCACCAATGCGGCGATCACCAATGCCAACTTCATCAGCGGGTACGGCACGATTGATGGCGGCGGGGTGGTCAACAACGGGAAGATCTTCGCCAACGCCAGCAGCATCTCCGGCATCGGGACGCAGACGGTGCGTCTGACCAGTTTCACCAACAACAACGCGGCAACCATCGGCACGGCCAGTTCCAATGCGGTATTGAACATTCTTGAGGCCGGCAACGTGTTGATCAATCAGGGCACGATTTCGTTGTCTGGTGGCACAATACTCTTCAACGGTGGCGTGGGCACGATTACCAACTTCAACATCATCGCCGGCGTCGGCAACGTGGCCAACTTCCCGATTATCAACGGGGGCACACTGGCGTCGTTCGTGGCGCAGGCGCCAATCAGCGGCCTGAGCAATCTCATCGCGACGATCGGGGTGACCAACAACGGCCTGCTGGGAGCCAACAACCTGATCAATGGCGCGGCGACGTTGTCGTTGAGCGTCAGTGGTGGCGGCGCGGCGATTGTCAACCAAGGCACGGTGGCGCTCCAGGGCGGATTCCTGACGATCAATGGCGGGGCGGGCGTGATTACCAACGTCAATAATGGGCTGATCTACGGTGTGGGCACGCAGAAACTGAGCGTGGCCAACCTGGCCAGCGGCAAGATCATGGCCAGCAACGGGATCTTCTCGCTGGGGCTGCAGAGCGACGCCAACGCCGGCGTGCTCAGCAACCTCAACGCTGGCTCGACGATTCTATTGACCAACAAGTTCCTGGTGAACACGGGCACGATTGTACTCAACGGCGGCGGGTTGTTGCTGGGCGGAGGCGTGATTACCAACGAGAGCAGCATCACCGGGCCCGGCGCACTGTCGAGTTCGCTGTACAACGACGCAGCGGGCGTCGTGTTGGCGACGAATGGTTTGTTGAATGTGGCCACGAATGCGGGTGAGTCCGTCCAGAATCTGGGGCTGTTCACGATCAGCAGTGACGGCACGCTGAACGTGGTGTCTTCCTGGGTGAACACGAACGGGACAGTGAATGTTCTGGGCGGAGGGCTAACGGGTGGCGCGGTGACCAACGTGGGATTGGTGAGCGGGTTTGGCACGATTTCGAGCCAGCTCGTGAACATGGGAGGCGGCACATTGACTGCCTCAGGGGCGGGTTCGTTGACGTTGGTTGCCGCGCCCACTCAAAACGGGTGGGTCAATATCGCCAGTGCCGGCACATTGAATGTGCAGCAGGCCTGGCTGAACAGCGGCGTGGTCAATGTGCAGGGCGGCAGCCTGGTCGGTTCCACCGTAACAAACTCCGGAACGATCTTCGGATCGGGCACGATCACACCGCTGGTACGCAACAACAGTGGCGGCACGGTGACGGCCAATGGCGGAACGTTAACGCTCACCGTCGCTCCGAGCCAGTTGGGTAGTGTCGTCATCAGCAACGCGGCGACATTGAACGTGCTGCAGGCCTGGCAGAACGGCGGTCTGTTGAGTATGTCTGGCGGCACGGCGATTGGATCGACGATTACGAATGCGGCCAACGTCAGCGGTTTTGGCACCATTGCGGCGCAACTGGTCAACAACGTCGGGGCCACGGTGACGGCCAACGGCGGGACGTTGAAGTTGACGGTCGCGCCGGCACAGTTGGGCAATCTGGTGATCAGCAATGCGGCGACGCTGAACGCCCTGCAGGCCTGGCAGAACAGCGGCTCGATGAGAATGCGTGGAGGTACGGTGATTGGTTCGAGCGTCACCAACGCAGCCAGCATAGAGGGCTTCGGCACGATCAACCCGCAAGTGGTCAACAACGCCGGGGCGACGCTGACGGCGGACTCGGGTCTGTTGACGCTGGCGCTGGCGCTGATGCAGAACGGCACGGTCATTGTGACGAATGGCGGGACGTTGAACGTGCTCACGGCGTGGCAGAACAGCGGCACGGTCGCGATGCTCGGCGGGAATATCACCGGCTCGACCGTTACCAACGCGGGGACGATGACCGGGTTCGGCGGCGTGCAGAGCGCGGTCAACAACGACCTGATCTTCGTCACGAATGGGACGTTGCAGGCCACGGCTTCCTTTACACAGAACGGCAGGGTGAATATCGCGGGCAACGCGCGGCTGGATGTGACGCCGACGTGGTTGAACAATGGGACGATCCTGCTCAACGGCGGGTTTACGAGCGGTGGCACGATGACGAACGCGTCACTGCTGGTCGGTTTCGGCACGATTTCCAATGCCGTCGTAAACGACGGCTCGTTGGTGGCCACGAACGGTGCATTGAGTCTGGTCAACGCACTCACGCAGTCGGGCACCATCACGGTGGCCAATGCCGCCACGTTCAACTCGGTGCTCAACTGGCAGAACGGCGGCTTCCTGAGCATGCTGGGCGGCAGCGTGGTCGGCGGGCAACTGACCAACGCGGGCAGCGTGACCGGTTTCGGCACATTCAGTCCATCCGTGATCAACAACAGTGGCGCGACCATCACTGCTTCAGGCGGGGGCACATTGACATTGACGGCCATCCCCTTGCAAAACGGCATCGTCAATATCCTCGGCACCCTCAATGTTGCCTCCGCTTGGAGCAATGGGAGCGCGGGTACGGTCACAATCAACGGCGGCATGCTCACGGGCGGGACATTTACCGTGGATGGGACGGTCGGCGGCAACGGCACGATCGCCGCGAACATGATCGTGGGCAGCGGCAAGACCGTGACGGTCAGCGGTGGGACGCTGAACCTGACCGCGTTGACGACCATGAACGGTGGCGCGATCAACAGCGGCACCCTGGTCAATTACGGAACCATCTCCGGCGACGGCACGATTGGCTCCACATTGTCCAACCCCGGCTACGTCCGGGCGACGAACGGCTTGCTGTACATCCAGGCGTTGAGCGGCAACCAGGCGACCGGGACGCTGGAAGCGAGTGCGGGCGGCACGTTGCAGGCCAATGGCGTTACGCCGTGGCTGAATAACGGCCAGGTCATTCTATCGGGCGGAACGATCATCGGGGGAGACATCAGTAACAGCACGTCGCGTATTATCAGCGGGTACGGCACCATTACTCCGAATGTTTACAATGGCGGCACGGTCCTGGCCAACAACGCGAGCCAGGCGCTCACGCTGGACAGTTCACTGGTCAACCTGTCCGGTGGTTTGGTCACGGCGAACGCGGGCAACCTCGATGTGGGCGGGGCGTTTGTGAACCAGGGGACTCTGGCGATGGCGAATAGCATGGGGACGTTCGCCGGCACGGTGGTGAACAGCGGTGCATGGATTACGAACCCCACCACCAACGTGTTCCAGAATACGTATACCGTCACCAGTAGCGGGTTTATCCAATCCAGTCCCGGTGACTTGTACATTTTCAGCAACAATGCAACAACAGCGGCCAGCTTCGTCAACCTGAGCACGAACAAGACGCAATACAACACTTTGAATAGCACTTTCCTGTTCGCCAATACACTGGGGCTCACCCAGGAATTTGCCACCGCGGGCCACGATTTCGGGCCGGCCACAGCGACGGCAACGAATCAAATCGAGCTAAGTAACACAAATCCATTCTCCCTGCCCCAATACAGCAATAACTTCGCGCTGGGCACACTGGAGATTTCCAGTTACACGACGGTCCGCGTGGATAGTGCGTTCCTCGATGGCGGTTCTGACACAGACCTGACCGCCGCGCTGTATCTCAACAATCTGGACATGGGCACGGACTCGCTGCTGATTATCAGCACCAACGTGGAGGTGTATTTCATCAACTCCAACAACTGGAGCCTCGCCAACGTGCAACTGGAAGGTAATCCCAATTACGATCAGATCTTTGACGGGATTCATCAGTTCGTGGTTGTACCCGAACCGTCGATCGTGTTGCTCTGGCTGAGCAGCATCGCCACGATCTATGCCGCCAGCAAGCGCGGCGCCGGCAGGAAGTAGAAGCTCATTTTCCTGTCGTGACAAGACTCGCTCGGCGGGTAAACTGCGGCCATGGTTGATGGCCAGACGCCAAAGTGGATCGACCGGCTGGAACGCCTGATGCCGGGACTGGGAATCCCGAACCTTGCCTTGTACCTCGTTGGAGCGCAGGGGCTCGGGTTTTTCCTTGTGCTGGCCAATCCGCAAGCGCTGGGCCTACTGATTCTTGACCCGTATCTGGTGCTTCACGGTGAACTCTGGCGGCTCATCACCTTCCTAGCGGTGCCGCTGACACTCAGTCCATTATGGATGGTGTTCGCGCTCTGGTTCCTGTACTTCATCATCAACGGCATTGAGCAGGAGTGGGGAGAATTTCGGACGACCTTGTACGTGCTGGTTGCGGTGGCGCTTACCATCGCATTTTCCTTTGTGTTTGGCTGCCGCATCTGGAGCATAATCGAATTACAATCGACGCTCTTTCTCGCTGCGGCCACGATTGCGCCCGAGTACCAGATCCTTCTGTTCTTCATACTCCCCGTCAAAATGAAATGGCTGGCGTGGTTGTCGGTGGCGTACATCATCTGGTCGCTGATTGTCAGTTCATGGCTCGGGCGGCTGTACCTGCTGGTGATGTACGCCAATTATCTGTTGTTTTTTGGGCCCTATTTCGCGGACCGGCTCAAAGCGTTTCGCCGCCGCAAAAAGTTCCAGCATGACGTGGCGGCAGGAAGGGGTTCGGAGGAAGAAACGCACGAATGGCCACCCCGATGAAATACCGCCGTTTCGGGCGCACGAACCTGCGGATCCCGGTCGTCTCTTGCGGTAGCATGCGCTACCAGCATTCCTGGAAGGATGAGGACGCCGGGGGCATCACTCCCGAGAGCCAGGCCAACCTCGAAGCCACCATCGAGCGGGCGCTGGAATTGGGCATCACCCATATCGAAACGGCCCGCGGGTACGGCACCTCGGAGGTGCAGTTGGGACGGATTCTCCCACGATTGCCGCGTGAGAGCATGATCGTGCAAACCAAGGTCAGCCCGCGCGCGGACACGAAGGAGTTTCTGGCCACGTTCGACCGGTCGATGAAGAACCTGCGACTGGATTACGTCGATTTCTTTGGCATCCACGGCATCAATAACGACGAGTTGCTCGAGTTCACATTGCGTCGCGGCGGTTGCCTTGAGGCTGCGCGGCAACTCCAGAAGGACGGGCGCATCCGGTTCATCGGATTCTCCACGCACGCGGTGCCGCGGGTGATCACGAGGGCCGTTGAATCGGACGAATTCGACTACGTGAAACTGCATTGGTACTTTGTGAACCCGCTGAATTGGTCGTCGGTGCTGGCCGCCACGAAGCGCGACATGGGCGTGTTCATCATCAGCCCGAACGACAAGGGCGGGAAGTTACAGGACCGGCCGACGAAGATGGCGGAGTTATGCGCGCCGCTGACGCCGATGCAGTTCAATGATTTGTATTGTCTGGCCCGGCCCGAGGTGCACACGCTGAGTTGCGGCGCGTCGCGCCCAACGGACTTTGATGAGCACATCGAAGCGCTGAAGTTCTACGATCGCGCGGCCGAGACCATCGTGCCGATCGAACGCCGGCTGCGCGCGGAAATGGAGCGCGAACTCGGGGCGGATTGGTGCGCGCATTGGACCGAGGGCTTGCCGGAGTTTACCGAAGCGCCGAACCAGGTGAACATCATCGAGATCGCGCGGTTGTGGATGTACGCGAAGTCGCTCGGCCTCATCGAGTGGGGCAAGATGCGTTACAACCTGCTCAGCGGCAATGGCGGCCACTGGTTTCCCGGCGAAATGGCCAACAAGATCGGTGACGAACAGAAACTTCTGGAGGCCGTTGCAGGAAGTCCGTTCGCGGCGCGCATTCCGCAGATTCTGCGTGAAGCGCATGAGATGCTGTATGCCGAACCCAGGAAGCGGCTGAGCCAGAGCTGAGATCGCGCGGTTACGAAGCCAGCGGAATGTTGTTTTCGCGGGCGAGCTTGCGGGGCGCGGCCACGGCTAGGCAGAGCACAGGTGGTTCTTCGTGAAGTCAAAGCTCTGTTTGAGCGAATCGAACGGGTCGCCCGGGCAGGTATCCTGCTCGATGCAGAACCACTGACAGCCGGCAGCTTCGGCCGCGGAAATGATGCGCTTCCAATTCAGGTTGCCATTGCCAATTTCGGCGAAGGTCGCCTTGTTCTCGGTCGTCACGGTGTAATCCTTCATGTGAAGGATGGGCAACCGGTTCTTGAGACGGTGGCACCACTCGACCGGGTCGCCACCGCCGTGCTGGATCCAGTACGTGTCGGGCTCGCCTTGCAAGTAGCGCGGATCAGTTTCCTCGAAGATGATTTCGAGAATGGGTTTTCCTGCCAGACGACGGAATTCGATATGATGATTGTGGTAGCAGAGCACCTGACCAGCTTCGTGCAACACTTTACCGGCAGCATTGAGTCGTTTGGCGAACGACTTCACGTCGGGCAGCGTATCGAACTTGATCCCGGCCGGCCAGGCGTACGCCGTGAGCGGACAACCGAGCTTCTGGAGGTGTTCGACAACGCGCTGCGGCTCGCTGAGGATCATGTCGCTGTCCTCATGCGTGGCGCAACACGTCAGGCCTTCGCCCTTCAGGATCGCGACCAGTTCGCTTTCGGAGATCGGTCCGAGTCCGCTGAGCTGGACGGCCTGATACCCGATGGCGCGGATCTTCTTCAGTGATTGCGCGATTTCGGGCGGCGTTTTGAGGAAATCGCGGACGGTATACAATTGTGCGGCAATTTGTTTGGTTTTCATTTGTTGAAAGAGCCGGCCAGATTGTCGGCCACCATGCCGTGTTTGCCGTGTTGAACGAGATCGCAGCGGTTGACTGCGCCGGACGATATTTTGTCGGCGTGTCCCGAGCCCATGGTGCCAAGGCCGATGATTCCCAGTCGAACGGATTTCATTGTGCTCGCAGTTACGCGCCTCTTTCATCCTATGCCACCGGCGACGCGTCAAGCGTGTTTTCCCCGTTTCCGCTTGCCCGCCTTGGCGTGAGAGGAGGGAGTGGCGCCGTGTTGAGGCGAGCTTGGTGTTGCGACACACTTGATTTGGTCGACTCCTCTAATCGCTGATACCTAGTGCTACGAGGGGTCAGCCGACAACACGATACATTGTAGTACAATGTATCGCGTGGGCGCGGGCAAGCGTTCAACGTGGAACGCTCAATGAGGCGGGCCAGCGCCGTGGCCACCCTCCGACCCTTCGCTAAAGCTACGGCTGGCAGGCAAGCTCAGGGCAGGCCCTTCGACGGTTCGGCAAGCTCACCGCAAGTAGGCTCAGGGCAGGCAGGGGGAAGGCCCCAGATATGTAAAATTGCAAAACGAAGCCAATTTCTTGAGGTGCTTGCGCGTGTGGATGTGATTGAGTAAGAAAAGCTTGGGGGCGTGAGTGAGCCATTTTGTCACTTGGCTTCGTTTTGCCGGAATTGGCTTCGTTTGGCGGTATTTTTGTCCTGATCGTGCTGCCGTTCGGGGCACCGTGATGACTGATAGCCCGCTTTACGGAGCTCCGTTTCGCAGCTACTCTCCTGCTCGTGGACAACATTGCGCATGGGTTGACGGGGGTGTTGATCGGATACTGCGGGTTTCGGCAGCGCGGGGGGAGTGAATCAGGCCGCGCGGCGCTGTGGACGTGCGTCGCGGCAGCGGAATTTCCCGACATCGATATTCTGACGGCGTTCTTCGGACGCGACACCTATTTTCGCTGGCATCGGAGTTTCACGCATTCGGCGATCCTGTTGCCGGTGTGGGCGGCTCTGCTGGCGTGGGTGTTTTGGATGATCTGGGACCGGAAGAATTTCCGATTGTTATGGTGGGCGGCGGTGGCGGGGTTGGCGTCGCATTTGTTGATGGATTGGCTGACGAACTACGGGACCGAATTGCTCTGGCCGTTGAGCGACGCGCGGTTGGCGCTGAACTGGGTGTTTATCGTGGACGTGTACGTGTGGGCCATGCTGCTGATCGGAACGGTGGTGGCGGTGTGGACGCAGCGCGTGTGGGTGGCGAGAGGGGCGTTGGGAGTGGTCGGCGTGTACTTCCTGTTTTGCGGCGCGTCGCGGGCGTACGCGCTGCGCGCGTATGAGGCCAGAGGGGTGACGGGAAGAACCGATGCGTTTCCCCTGCCAATGGACCCGCTGCATTGGACGATCGTGCGTGATGACGGCGTGGCGGACCATTGGGTGGACGGCTCGCGCGACGAAACGTTCGTGCCGTTTCACGACGACAAACTGTTGCCGAAAGCGGAGGCGACCGAGGCGGTGAAGTTGTTTCGGTGGTTTGCGGTGTTTCCGCTCGTGGAGAAAATCGAGGAGAATGGTCACACGGTATTGCGCTATCGCGATCTACGGTTTCGGTCACCGATGCCGCGGGGCGCGGTGGGAGAGGGGATGTTCGTCATTGCGAAAGTGGTGTTTGACGATCAGGGAAACATCCTGTGGGCCGGGTTGACGAATGGAAGGGATTGATGGGATCCGGCTTGGACGCTCCGTTCATCAAATGTGATTGACGAAGTCTGGGACGGAAAGGATGATGAATTAGCTACTTGGTATGGAGAAGCCTCTGGATGGCCGCGAATTCTAGCAAACGAAAGATTCTGGTGACGGGATCGAACGGGCTGATCGGCTCGGAGGTCTGCCTGTACTTCGCGACGCGAGGGTTTGAAGTATCCGGTATCGACAACAATCAACGGGCGGTTTTCTTTGGCCCGCAAGGGGACACGCGTTGGAACCAAAGCCGCCTCCAAGGAGCGATCGGCAATTTCCGTCATTACGAAGTGGATGTGCGGGACCGGGCTCGCATCGAACAGACAGTGCAGGATGTTTCTCCCCAGTTGATCGTGCACGCGGCCGCGCAACCGTCACATGATCTGGCCGCTTCCATGCCGTTCGAGGATTTCGACACCAATGCCGTCGGCACGTTGAACATGCTGGAGGCCGCGCGCCGGCACTGTCCGGAATCGCCGTTCGCCTATCTATCGACCAACAAGGTTTACGGGGACGGTCCCAACACGATTCGCCTGAAGGAACTTGACACGCGTTGGGAGTACGATGACCCCCGGTTCGCGCACGGGATTCCCGAGTCATTCGGTGTGGATCAGGTATTGCACTCGCTGTTTGGGGCTTCGAAACTGGCGGCGGATACACTGGTGCAGGAATACGGACGGTACTTTCGGATGCCAACCTGCTGTTTGCGAGGGGGTTGCCTGACCGGGCCCAATCATTCCGGAGTGGAACTGCACGGGTTTCTCAGCTATCTGGTCAAGTGCAACTTCGAGGGCAAACCGTACAAGGTATACGGCTACAAGGGCAAACAGGTGCGTGATAACATTCACTCGGAAGACGTGGCCGCGTTCATCTACGAGTTCTATTCCCGGCCGCGTTATGCCGAGGTCTACAACATTGGCGGCGGTGGTGGGAACTCGTGCTCGATTCTCGAAGCGTTTGCGATGGTGGAGCAACTGAGCGGACGAAAACAGATTTACGAATACGTCGATCGGAATCGTATTGGAGACCACATCTGCTATTACAGTGACCTGCGCAAGATGAAGGAACATTATCCATCATGGTCGATTACCAAAACCCTGCCGCAGATATTCGAGGAGATCGCGGCCTCCTGGAGTCAACGGTTGGTTGGCGGCACTGCGAAACACCGCTAGCCCATGACGAGGACGGCACCGGGAGACCATGAAGATACTGATCACTGGGATTTGCGGTTTTGCCGGGAGCACGATTGCGGAGGAATTGGCCAAACGGTCATTGGGTTGCCAGTTGTTTGGGCTGGACAACCTGAGCCGGGCCGGGAGCGAGCTAAACCTGCCCCGCATGAAGAGATGCGGAGTGCGGTTTTTCCCCGGCGATGTCCGTAACGCCAGCGATCTGGAATCTCTGCCGACGGTCGATTGGGTCGTCGACACCGCGGCGAACCCGAGCGTGCTTGCCGGTATTACCGGGCAGGTGAGCAGCCGCCAGCTCATCGAGCACAATCTGCTCGGGACGATCAACGTGCTGGAACACTGCAAGCGTTCCGCCGGTGGGTTGGTGTTGCTCAGCACGAGCCGCGTGTATTCGATTGCGGCGCTGGCGAGCGCGCCGATGGACGTGGTGAAGGGCGGATTTGTGCCCCGGCAACACGACATCAAACTGCCGGGCTGGACCGACCGAGGGATCAATGAGGACTTTTCCACACAACCTCCGTTGTCGTTGTACGGCTGCTCCAAACTCGCATCGGAACTTCTGGCGCTGGAGTACGGAGCGGCGTTTGGGTTGCCCGTGTACATCAATCGTTGCGGGGTCCTGGCCGGGGCGGGTCAATTCGGGAAGCCGGACCAGGGTATTTTTTCATTCTGGATCCATTCTTACTGCCAGAAACGGCCGCTTACCTATATCGGTTTTGGAGGACACGGCCATCAAGTGCGCGACTGCCTGCACCCACGCGATCTGGCGCCGCTGTTGCACGATCAGATGCAGAGTTCGGGCAAACTGGCCGGGCAGATCATCAATTTGAGCGGAGGAATCGCCAGCGGGATGTCCCTGGCGCAATTGAGTCAATGGTGCCTTCAGCGGTTTGGTCCGCACTCTGTGGGAAGCGACAATGCCCAGAGGCCGTTCGACATTCCCTGGATCGTGTTGGATTCGTCTCGTGCGGAGCGGCTGTGGGGATGGCGCGTGGCGACGCCTGTGGGCCAGATTTTGGACGAGATCGCCGAGCACGCTGTGGCGCACCCCGAATGGCTGAACGTATCGAGCAACGCATGACCGAGCCAACTCCAACGGCGCCGCCTTTGTCGTTGCTTTCCGTGGTGATTCCCGCACAGAATGAAGAGGGTTGCATTTGCTCGACCGTGGAGCACCTGCACGTGGAGTTGCGCCTTCACGATGTGCCGCATCAGATCATCGTGGTGGATGACGGGAGCACCGACAAGACATGGCCGCTGCTGTTGGAACTTCAACGGCGAATTCCCACTCTGAACCCGATCCAAAACCCAGGCCTGAATGGGTTTGGCCGGGCCATTATTTGCGGACTGGACGCGATGCAAGGCGACGCGGTGGTGATCATGATGGCCGACGAGTCGGATGACTGTCGGGATGTCGTGCGGTATTGGGTGGAATTGAACAAGGGGTTCGATTGCGTGTTTGGCAGCCGGTTTATCAAGGGCGGCGGGGTGATCGACTATCCACGGCACAAACTTTTGCTGAACCGTCTGGCCAATCTCTTTCTGCGGGTCCTGTTTCGCATCCGGCTCAACGACACCACGAATGCGTTCAAAGCGTATCGCCAAGAGGTGATTGCCGGCTGTCGTCCACTGATCTCCCCGCACTTCAACCTGACAGTGGAGCTTCCGTTGAAGGCGATCGTGCGTGGCTACATGTGGACCGTCATTCCGATCACCTGGCGCAATCGCCGTACGGGCAAAGCCAAGCTCAAGATCAAGGAGATGGGCAGTCGCTACCTTTTTGTGTGCCTGTACGTGTGGCTCGAAAAGTACTTCAGCCGCGGCGATTATCGGAAGCGCTGAGGCTCCGCCGTTGCCTTGGCAACCATCTTACGGGATCGCTTTGATCAAAAGATCATCGTTTTGGAAACGGACCGGCCAGTCTTTGGCGACCGCGGTCAGGCGACAGGCGTACGTCTCATGGTGTCTCGTCGCTTCGCCGGGGTTGACCTTCAGAACGGCGTGCAGCACCGAGGACTCACTGATCATCACCAGTTGGCTGTGACCAAACAGCTTCGGTCTTGCTAGGGTCTGGGGATTTCCCCAAAGCCCCTCTGCATTCCGGATCCAAGACCCTTGGCGGCCGGTTAGAATGAATTGATTTGCGCCGGAGCCGCCTCGATAGCAACTCGAGAAAAAGTTTGCTGTTGACTTTGCTGACGAATGATTGCAGAGTCGCACCGAACTCACGCGACTTGTGCGTCAGGGTGAGCGGTTAAGCCCTCAGCGAAGCTGGCCACCAAGATCACTGTAGCCGACAAAATCAGAGGTCCTGTCAACTCGCGGAATGTCGGAGTGGAGCAACTAGACAAACGATCCATGAAAACCGGCCGTTTTTTCCTTGTCGTTCTTCTCATAGCCTGCGCGATATCAATCATCTCTATCTGGAAGATTTTCTTTGAGAAGTCGGAATACCGATTCCACTATAAAGGCGATGGCGATTCGGAGTTGAATGCGTACACGGCCGGCTTGAGTTTTGCGCGATATGGATTCGGGAGACTCTATTTCTTGCCGGCCACAGCGCGATACGAGGAATCATTTGCCGCGCTTATGAAGCAGCGGCTTTACACCCATTATCCACCAGGATCTGATTTGGTGAGCGGCAGCCTCCAGAGGTTTGGGATACAGGGTTTTTATCAGCAAAAGGCGTGGATACTTTCTCTCAATCTAATTGCGATGGTACTGCTTGCGTGTGCCACTCGCCGCATGCTTGCTGATGAGCGGGCCGTGGCTCCCATGATTGTAACATCCGTGGCGGTCACTAGTGTCTGGTTTGTCTGGTGGGCTGGGAACCTTTACGAGCACACTTATAATGACCTTGTCATGGCGCTCGGTGTCTGGGCTGTCGTCGCGCATAAGGAGCGGCTATATCTCCTAGCATGCTTTATGGCGATGTGCTTTTCCTTCGAAGTGATCCCATGGTTGAGCGTTGTCGGAGTGTTTATGGCCGCACAGAAGGTTATGGCGAAGGCGTGGAATACCAGACAGGCGCTGGTTTTTGTCGCGGCCATGATAGGAATGTTCTTCCTCTCGTTTGGGATCCACCTTCTCCAAAATGCTTGGTACTTCCATTCCCTTTCCGCGGCCATTGGTGATATGCGTGGGGCTTACCAGCTTCGCACGGGTGTCGCGGCTGCAGGCGAGTACTCCTACAGCGTCGCGAAGCACGTTGTGAAAGGCGCGTATGCGTTGTTGTGGTTCTATGGCACCGCTGTGCTGATCCTAGCTGGCATCGGTTTGGGAGCAGCGATCAAGAGGCGGCTGTGGTTACCGGTCATCCTTTTGTGTGCTGGGTTTGCGTGGCCAATTGCCTTTCGTGAGCACAGCATGGTGCATGCACTCACTTGGCGGCACTTGGGCGTGGGTCTGTTTCTGCTGGCAACCATAGGTTTCTTGAACTGGTGGGGGCAAGCCGCATGGAAGAAATCCGTGGCGCTGCTATTGCTGTTCGTCGCGCTTTTCCGGATTCCCTTGGGCTGTGAGATCTCGAACAATCGTCTGTTTCTCGCTGCACTACGCGACGTCGTCGTCAGAACCGATTCGGCAACGATCGCCGAGCTCGTGTATTTCTTGAAGGACAATCCCGAACACCGTCGTGGCAAGACGATCCTTATCGATGAGCTTGCTGCGCGCGCGCACGCGTTGCCGGATCAACCAGCGTACACCATCGTGAGGAATGGAAAACCGTTTACAGTGGTTCGGGATGAGCAGGGTTTTTCGATTTGGTACCGCAACCTGCCCAAAGACAGAACCCCGGTATTCCACGATTCAGCGTTTGCGTATGTTGACGCTACCGGACCATGCAAAAAGGCGCCCGATGAACTGCAGTCGGTTGTTCTTCCGGCTGAATCGCAAGAAGGACTATCCAAAGCTGGCGCGCCGATCGAACTGCCAATCACCGGGAATCCTGATAAACGAGAGTATCAGTTGCTGCTGGCCGGTTTGCTGTTGCAGTAAAGGGGCAGAATAGAATATAGAGAGCATTTGGCGGTGATCCCAATGCCAACCTTCTTTTCGGGCCCCCTCCCGAAGGGGTTCTGTTAACAGGCTGACTGCGAGTTTGCCCGCACCCGAGATGCCCATGACCTTCCGACAACGCATCATGCTGGACCGGTTGGTGGCGGTTCCCATGGCGGTGGTGTGCAATGCATTCGTACGCGGGCTGGGTTTGATTCTCCGTCGCGATCACTCCATCATCCCAACGGCGACTCATCAGATCGTCGTCTGCAAACTGGTGGGTATGGGGAGTATCTTGCAAGCGACGCCATTGTTGCGGGCTCTTAAGCAACGGTTTCCACAAGCCCGCCTGACGTTTGTGACGCTGAAGGGCAACCGCGACCTAGTCGATCGCTTTGAATCCGTGGATGAGGTTATGTGCTTAGACGATCACGGTATCCTGCCGATGATCTCGACGACGCTAAGGACCATCAGTAGTCTCATGCGCCTGCGGGTTGATCAATACTTCGACCTTGAGATCTATTCGGGTTTTGCCTGTCTGCTCTCAGTCTTCAGCTTGGCCCGGAACCGGTTGGGGTTCTACAGACATTCGAATCGCTTCAAGCGGGGAATCTACACGCATTTGGTTTATTTCAACACAAGAATGCCGGTGCGGCGCATCTACCTACAGTTGGGCCGGATGGCTGGCGTGGCAGCCAGTGCCGCTGATCACCTGGGAGCAATCCGTATTGAGTCAGCAGAACGTCTGGAACTCCAAAAGACCCTTTCGACGCTGGGGCTGAAACCGGGTCAGCCGTACATCCTTGTCAATCCCAACGCATCCGATTTGTTGATCGAGCGACGTTGGCCTGAAGGACACATGGTGACAGCGCTGACGCGATTGGCCGAGTTGGGGCATGACGTGGTCATGATGGGAGCAGGATCGGAGGCCCCGTTCGTGCAAAGCGTTCGCGACCGTGTGCCCGAGCCGGCGCGAGAACGCGTGTTCAACAGCGCCGGGGTACTCTCGCTTGGCGAAGCGCTCGCGCTCATTGAAGGCGCAACCTGCGTACTGACGAACGATACCGGGCCGATGCACATGGCCTTCGCATTGGGACGGCCGACTGTTTGCCTTTTTGGTCCGGCAGACCCGATCCATTACGGCATAGAGGGGCCGGGCGTCGTGACGCTTTACGCTCCGGTGCCATGTAGTCCGTGTATATACGAAGTGGACGAGCCGCCGTGTCATGGCAACAATGTGTGCATGCAACGGCTACCGCCGGAACTTGTGGTCCAGCAAGTCCTCGCCCTGTTGACGCCGAAAGAAGCGCTTTCAACAACGCTACAACCGGGGGCTATCGGCGGAACGATTCGGCTGCCGCTGGTGTGGTACACTGACGCGGGAGAGCCGTTAGGAGTGGTAATCCGTAGCTCCAACAGAAAGTAATGGTGATAACGCCCCGACCATGCGAAGTCTGCGGTGGCGCCGAGTTCCGGCACCTCCTTAGAAGAGGTGAGCACGATTTCTGGCTTTGCCGGTCGTGCCGCCTGATCCGGATTGATCCGCAGCCGACGGATGAGACGCTGGCTGCAGTCTACAGCGGCAAGTACTTTCAGGCTTGGGGTGTGCACACGAACGCAGATCAGGTCTTGCAGCTCAAGAGGGACACCTTCCGCAAATATATACTGAGGCCAGTGGGCTTGAAGAAGGGAGCGATTGTGCTGGACTGCGGCGCGGCGTTTGGCGCGCTCATGGATGTGGCGGCGGAGAGCGGGTTGGAACCTTATGGGATCGAACTGGTCGCAGAAGCTGCCAGCGAGATCGCCCGTCGCTTCGGCCCGGAGCGCGTCTTCTCAGGGCCGTTCGAGCGGGCGTCTTTTGCGGGCCTTGGTGGGAGAGCATTCGACTGCGTTTTCATGTGCGATTTCATCGAGCACGTGCGCGAGCCGTCAACGGTGCTCCAGAAGGCATGGAGCCTCCTCAAGCCCGGTGGTTGCCTCGCGATAACCACGCCCGATACGAACTCGCCTTCCTGCCGGATCATGGGAGCCGGTTGGCCGCACTACAATGTCGAGCATTTATACTGTTTTAATAGGCGTAATCTGGCGACCCTGCTCATGCGTGCCGGTCTTACGATAGCCCACTCTGGCACTGCTCGCAAAGTGGTAACACTCGAGTATATCTGCCACCATCTTAATGCGCGACCACGTCCGCTCGTGACACCCGGGGTCAATCTGCTGGCGCGTTGCGTGGGCCGTCGCCTGCGCAACTGGCAGGCATCATTCGCGCTGGGGCAGATGCTCGTGGTTGCAGTCAAAGACGGGTGTTGCTCGCCCGCCATCACCAGCACAGACAAGACTCAGCCACGAACGTGATTCGGGCGGCGCGCGATGAATGTCTACGCGTGTGCCCATAGCTGGATGCGCAATACTGCGTCGCGGCAGCTTGTTGCATCCGCGCGTTCCGAGGATACATCGATACGGCAAGCGCGGCAGAACAGGGCTTGTTCATGCCCGTGCCCGCTGCATCGTGGTCCGATAAATGTTGAGCAACATGTCGTAGTTTCGGTCCGCGGTGTACTTCGCCTCGAACTCCCGCCGCGCGGCCCGCCGGATCTCCTGAATTTCGGCCGGGTGTGACCGCGCCCACCGCACTTGGGTGACGAGGTCGTCCACGTCCCCCGGGCGGAAGTGAAGTCCCGTTTGCCGGTGCTGCACCAATGCGGACATCGCGCCCAAATTGCTGGCGACCACCGGCAGTCCCACGGCAAAGGCTTCCACGACGCTCATTGGGAAACCTTCATAGGACATGGAGGGGAAAATGAGAAGAGCCGCACGTTGCATCAATTCCACTACCCGCTCGTGCGATACTTGCCCCAGCCATTCTATCGCGGGCGTGTTGTCCGCTGCGGACTTCACAAGGTTTGCCAGTGGGCCATCGCCAACGATTTTCAATGGCACCTCCGCCGCGAGCTGCTTCCAGGCAGCAAGCAGTGTGCGGACGCCCTTTTGCTCCGACACTCGCCCTACAAACAGGGCATAACCACCTTCACCATTCCCAACTGGGGGAGCCGGATGAACAAAATTGGGCTTCACAAACATCCTATCGGCAGGCAGCCCACTGGCAACCAATTTTTGCCTGCTAAACTCGGTGAGCGCTATATACGCATTGACCCCCTCCCGCCAAGTTCCCATAGCGCGATGCACGGCCAGCATCATGGCCACGGGTGCTGTCGCCAGTCGGCTGCCGCGATAGCAGGCATGTATTACTCCGGGTAGCGGAAAGGCGACTCCAAGACAGTCCTCACAGACATGGCCATCGCGGAAAAACAATGCATTGGGACATGCCAGCCGGTAATTATGCAGCGTCTGCACGACGGCCACGCCCGCCTCGCGGGCGGCGGAATAAATCGAGGGTGAAAATAGTGGAAAGAAATTATGTACATGCATCACGTCGGGATGAAAGCGCGCCAACTCCACGGCGACACGACGTTTCCCGCGCCAGGAGTAAATGGCGCCCACACCGGTCTTTAGTTGACCCAGCGCCCCCGAGATTTCCGTATTGTCGGCTTCGAGCACCGCGACTTGGTGGCCGCGCTCGTGCAGCAGGGTTTGTTCCGCGCGCACGACGGCGTCTTCGCCACCCGCCTGTTGATAACGATTATGCACCAGCAGAAGTTTCAGCCGCGTCATTCCGATTATTCTACCACACCCAACGCGCGTGTCGGTAAATATTGGCGGCGTTGGAAGGCCCCACCGGGGTGGATACAATCGGGGTCGGATCTTGCGTAGCGCAAGAGTGGCGCGCGGAAGTTGGTCAAGCTGAAGAGAACAGAATGGCTTCCACCAATACTGAATCCTGCGCCAAAGACGATGGTCCATTTAGAAACGAGCGGTTGTCCTTGGGGCAAACAAAAGCCGGTACAAAAAGTGATTCGCATTCGTTTCACAGGCAATATATGATTCATGCAACAATGATTTCGTTACCTGCGGCTCCCCAACACGCGCCCCGGAAAGGTGCTCGTCTTCTAATTGCCCGCAATTTCGTATTCCTGAGCGTCGGCCAAGTGGTGGTTTTTTCGATCGGTTTTATCACGGGTATTTACTCGCGCCGGGTCCTTGGAGTCGTCGCGATTGGGGAAGTGGCGTGGACCATGTCGGTATTGTCGTATTTCACGCTTGTGACCAATCCGGGCCTGGATACAATTGCGCAACGTGATGTAGCCCGAGACCCCAGCCGGGGCACGGAGTATGTGTCCAAGATGTTATCCTTGAGGATGCTGCTGGCGATTGTTTCCTTTTTGTTGGTCGGGCTCTTTGCGCTCCTGAGACTTCGCGGACCGGAGATCAGTGTTCTCTTGGTTCTTCAGGGCATTAGTCTCTTGTTGGAGCCGTTGAATTTGAGCTGGTTGCTTCTTGCTCGCGAACGGATGGGAGCCCAAGCATTGAGGAACGTTGCTTTCCAGCTTCTCCAGCTTCCGGCTTTGCTGCTCCTTGTCCGCGGTCCTGCGGACATTGTTCGTTACGTGCTGTACCCATATCCGATCTCCGTTGCGGGGGCTATCGCGATTTTTTGGTATACCCAGAGCCATGAGCTGTTCGATTGGAGACGCTTACGGATTACGCTGGAGGGAACCTGGCTGCTGATTCGTGAGGCAATTCCCATCGGGCTGTCGCAGGCAGCGATCCTGTTGTACTTCAATTCGAGCGCGATCTTCCTGGGATTTCTGCAAGGGAACGCGGCGGTGGGTTTTTACAGCACAGCGACCCGATTATGGACTTACGCGATATTCCCTTTTAGCACACTATCGCAGGCTTACTTTCCGTCGTTGGCGCGCGCCAGCGGGTCGCTAGCGGATCAACAAAGGACCTCTTCCGAGTTCGCGCGCCTGTTCCTCTGGTTTGGCCTGCCGGTTTCGGCGGTGTGCTGGGCTCTCGGCCGGCATATTGTGCTTTTGTTCTTCGGAAGTCAGTTCGCCGAAAGCGGCCCGCTGTTTGAATGGCTCAGTCTGAATGTGGCCATGGTCAGTTTTACATGGGGGATCACGTATCCGCTCAACGCGTGGGGTCATCAGAAGATGAGCCTCTGGATCACAGCGCTTGGAGCGGTGGTTAATGTGGGGCTAAACTTTGTGGTGATTCCGCGTTTTGGGGCGCCCGGAGCGGTTGCGACCACGCTCGTCACGGAGGGGGTGATTCTGTTGGCTGGTTTGGTTGTGCGTCGAAAGATCTGTCCTTTGCCCTGGGCAGCGCTTTCTTGGAAGCCTCTGGCCACCGCGGCGGGAACTGCGGTGCTCGTCCGGTGCATAGTGGTCGCGGCGCCCTCCTATTGGTGGACTGGTTTGTTGGTGGGCGGAGCGGTTTGCGCGGCCGGCTTGAGCTTTTCCGAGCGACGGGCACTCGCCGCATTGAAAGAGAAGATTTGGATGCGGTACTGGAGGGGCCCGGCTCCAACGGGAAATGAATGAAATGTAAAACGATGACCGATGGCAGGCCAATTACTGCGCGGGAGCGATTCCTGAAAAGCCATGAGTGAACCGAAAATTTCTGTCGTCATGCCGGTGTGGAACGGGGAGAAATACCTGCGGGAGACTATCGACAGCATTCTGGCGCAGACCTTCAGCGATTTCGAACTCATCGTGGTTGATGACGGAAGCACGGACGCCACACCGGACGTGCTCGCTTCTTATCGAGACCCGAGGCTTCGGGTCATTCGCCTGACACACTCGGGCGTTGTGTGTGGACGCAACACGGGGACCGCACAAGCCAAAGCCGGGTGGATTGTGAGTCACGACGCGGATGATTGCAGCGAACCCAACCGTTTGCAAAGGCAATGGGACGCAGTGAGTCATCGGCGTGACGTGGTGCTGTGCTACACCGGGTTTCGAAAGCTTGGCGACAAATCGCCGCCGCCAAGAAAGGGAGAGTTTCCGCGGTCGCGTGCCTTGCTGGCGATGCGGCTGTGCTGGCAAAACTTGTTTATGACCAGCTCCATGGTGTTTCAAAAGGGGGCTTTCGAAGCCGCCGGCGGGCACGACCGTCGATACTATCCGTCCGACGATTACGCCTTGTGGAGCAGGATGCTTGAACTCGGGGAATTCGTGGGCATCGCAGAGCCCCTGGTTACGTACCGGATCCACTCCTCTTCGATTACAGGAACCACTGCGGATCTGATGGATCAGCAACGGCGGGCAATTGGGATCGAAAATTGCCGCCGATTCATGGCGTTGACTCAGGAGGAGGCCGTGCGGGCCTTCGAGATTCTCAATGCGAGGGGCAAGAACCTTCCGCACAGTGGATGGTTGTGGTTTCTGAGATATTGTGCTCCTCGGCTACGTTGGAAGAGTGCGGAGTTCTATACTTGGTTGGGCTGGCAAACGGCAAAAGTGCTGGGGTCGAAGCTGGTACCGAGACGCCACACGCCGTAGGCGGTTCAATGTGGGTAAACCACACTCTAAAGTGCAGCGCGAGGATTCAATGTCCCACAGTGCGGCATCCCGAATCGGCTGGACAAGAGGCCCCAAGTGTCTAGCATTCCTGGGAGTCGGTCAAGACGAGGAGACGGATTGAACGTTTCGGAGTGTCCATTTTGTTCGGGAATTTCCACCGTGTCGGTATTTCGGCGCGCTTTCCTGTCGAAGAATTGGGAACTTCGCCGATGCAGCGACTGCGGACTTCGCTTTACTTATCCCACACCGACCCGAGAGGACATTGAAGCCTTTTATCGCGGGGACTGGCACAGTGAACTTCGAGCGCCGGGGGCAACGGAGCGGGCGTTTGGAAAAAAGTTCACGCGATATGTAAGCTGGATACAGGAATTCATTCCGGATCGGGGTCGCGCACTCGATGTTGGCTCTGCAACTGGCCTGCTCCCGAAGATGTTGAAATAAGTTGGGTTCGAAGCGGAAGGCATTGAGCTGAATGAAAGAAGCGCGGCCTGGGGCACGAAGCACTACGGGATTCCTATTCACGTTGGCGGCATTGAAGACATCTCCGGAACCTACAATTTGATAACCGTTACCGACGTGCTGGAACATACGCCACACCCGCTTCGCGCCCTTTTGTCTCTTCGCGAGCATTTGACGCCACACGGTCACGTTTTGGTCACGTTTCCCGACATTAATTCCATCGAGTCACGTTGCTTCAAACTGCTATATGGAGTTGTTCGGCGAGACGTGGTCTGGTTGAACTGTCTCACCCCATTGCACATATGGGAATTCACACCGGAAACAGCGCGAGCGATGTTTGATCGAGCGGGATTCTTGGTTCGAGCCTTCCGTCGTTCATATGAGCCTCACAATTTGGGTCGTCGTAAGGCCCAGTTGCTGACTTTTCCGACGCGGGTTTTCGCCCTCATTCCAAAGATATTGGGAAATCAGATGGAATTCCTGATCGCTTTAAGGTGAACCTGCGAAAAAACGGACTCGCTAAGAGAGGGGTTAGTAATGAGCGCCCAAAGTCAGGCTACGCATTTCGGGCGCTGACGCCTCGCGCCGAGGCGTTGTGTTCCTCGGTTGCGCTGGAAGAGCGCCGAGTTGTACACTTGGTTGGGCTGGCAAACGACAAAAGTGCTCGCATCCAGAGGTGCTTCGGTAGCGTCGAGGTTCGACTAAGTGCCTGTCTGTTCAGATCCAACTCATCGGGTTCAATTCCTGTCACGTTCGGGCGTATCTCGGCCCTGCCGCCGTCTTTTAGACACCGTTGTCGGGCGCCCCCCGGCGGACGCACCATCGATCAGGGCAGGGGACGGCCCGTCGGTCCATCTCTACCGAATTATGGCGGCAGGATCAAGATGCGCCCAGGGGATTGTATTTATCACTTGTGGAGTTGACACGTATATCAGCTTTGGATATAATCGTAAGAATGAGAGTAGAAGCGTCAGGCCGATGAAGGGGACAACTGTCGGTCTGGCCGGTTGCGACCAAGGCGTTGCGAGGTGGCATCTTGCAGACTCGGCGGCTTTTGGCGAAGCGCGGGTCAGAGTCGTCAAAGCCGGGGAAGCGGGCGGCTGTGTGAAAGGGGCTTTCTGCGAAACGAACCCAACCGATTGTGATCGAAATTGCGGTCGCAAGGCATTGGGGGATTGCATAATAGCGAAATGACGACCGTAAAAATACTTGCGCCAATTTGCACTATTTTTGATGCATTTTTGCCTCGTTTGAACCCACATTTCCCGGATTCGCTCCACAAGTCAATGTTAGCGACAAAAAGCGGAGGATCCAATGGGTGCAACTAACAAATCGGCTCTGCGGGTAACTTTTGATAGTCGTTTGAAGCTGGAGTTTCACGGTTACAAGATCACGTCTGATGCCGGGTTGCTGGCCTATCGGGAACTGGATGCGGCGCTGGGTCTG
>PLTX01000054.1 GCA_003164675.1 Verrucomicrobiota bacterium
GCGATGCGAATTTGTTCCTTCACGATGTCGATCCCCGTGACTTCCTCCGTGACGGGATGTTCGACCTGGATTCGGGTGTTCATCTCAATGAAGTAAAACTCGCCGGTGGCATCGAGCAGAAACTCGATGGTTCCGGCGTTCACATACCCAACCGCTTCGGCCGCCTTGATCGCCGCCTTGCCCATTTTTTTGCGGATATCGTTGGTGAGGGCCGGCGATGGCGATTCTTCGAGGAGTTTCTGATGGCGACGCTGCAAACTGCAGTCGCGTTCGCCGAGATGCACCGTCTTGCCTTTCCGGTCGGCGAGAATCTGGAATTCAATGTGGCGGGGGCTCTCAATGTATTTCTCGATGTATACAACCGAATTGGAAAACGCGCGCTCCGCTTCCGACCGGGCCGTATGATAGCCCTTGACGAGGCTGGGATCGTTGTGCGCCACCCGCATCCCGCGTCCCCCGCCGCCACCGGCGGCCTTGACGATCACGGGGTAGCCGATCTTTCGGGCGACTTTGAGAGCGTCCTGCTCGTTGTCGACGGGACCGTCGCTGCCGGGGACGACAGGCACGCCCGCTTTGCGCATCGTCGCGCGGGCCGCGACCTTGTCACCCATCGCGCGGATGGCCGAACTGGGCGGGCCGATGAATTTGATGTTGCAGTTCTCACAAACCTCGGCGAAATGCGCGTCTTCGGAGAGAAACCCGTAACCAGGGTGGATCGCCTCCACGTCGCCCACTTCGGCGGCGCTGATGATGCGGTCGATCTTGAGGTAGCTTTCCTTGCTGGGAGCGTCGCCGATGCAGATAGCCTCGTCAGCCAACTGAACGTGGAGCGAGTCGGCGTCCGCCTTCGAATAGACAGCCAGCGTGCGGATACTCAACTCACGGCACGCACGAATGATGCGCACGGCGATTTCACCGCGATTGGCTATCAGGATTTTGTCGAACATAGCGGCTTGTGTTTCCAAGGCTGAAGCTGTGCAGCGGCGTCCGCCTATTTGACGCGTACCGCAAACAGCTTCTGGCCAAATTCCACAGGCTTGGCGTTTTCCGCAAGAATTTCCGTGATGACCCCTTTGACTTCGGCCTTGATCTCGTTCATCACCTTCATCGCCTCGATAATGCAGACGACGGTTTCGGGATCAACCTCGTGACCGACCTCGACATACGTCGGCGCGTCAGGTGCCGGGGCCCGGTAAAAAGTGCCTACCATCGGCGATACAATGTGCTTGGCATCCGCGACAGGAGCCGACGCGGGCGCCACGGGAGCCGAGGCGGGTGCCGGTGCGGCAGCGGGAGCCACCGGCGGCGGTGGCGCTGCCGGCGGGAGGGTCACGGTCTGCTGGAATCCTTCGGGGCCGCGCTTGATGCGGATTTTCAACCCATCCTGTTCCATCGAGAATTCGGATAGGTCATTGTCCTTCATCATTCCAATAATAGCCTTGATTTGGTCCAGTTCCATGGTTCTGGTTTTGTCCTTTTGAAGTTAAAGGGGGCGTTCTTCCATCAACTCGCCATCTGCCTCTCAAACCCGCGCATCGGGACACCGCGCGGCTTTCCTCCGCCAAGGAGCATCTCTATCGCTTGGAGGATCGCGCTTCCTTGGCGGGGATGAACTCTAGCAAAGCGCCCGTAGATTGTCTAACGCTTTCCTTGGCAGCGGCCAGAGCCTGAATGTAATGGGAATTTGTCGGGTTCAACTCGACGGCCCTGCGGAGAAGCTGAAGGGCTTCCGTATCAACACCATGCGCGGCAATCTTCGCCCTCGCCAGTTGCCACCAGCCTGAAGCCCGGTAGGGGTCGCACTCAATGGCATGGCGGTACGCCGTGAATGCTTCCTCAATCCTGCCGGCTCGGAGAGCCATCTCCCCCAAACCCGATTGAAGGCGCGAATTCCAAGGTGCCAAACGCGCCGCCCGCCTGTTTTCGTCGAGAGCAGCCACCGGATTGATGCCCTCCATTCGATGGGCTTGCTCGCCCATGAAAGTCGCCGCTAGTGCCCGGCTCTCGATCCATAGCACAGCCCCCACCACGGCCACACACATTGCGCCAACCACCCAATTGGCCCGGTGCCGTGGTGCCACGAAGTTGGTTTTCGGCAATTCCTTCAAGCCTTGCAACGTGCCGAGCAGAACAAACACAGGCAGCGCGACGCCCGGTGCGTACAACTCGAAATCAACCAGTCCGTGCACCGTCCAGCCCACCAACGCCCCGCAAATGGCGGCGGCAGCAACATCGCCCACCCGTTCCCGCGCCAGTCGAAATGAGTCCCGCATCGCAACGCCCCACAACACAGCAAACGCGACAAACGCCAGCATGCCCGAATCCGACCACATCTGCAGGAAATTGTTGTGAACGGCAGCGGCTTCCTCGGTCAACGCCGTCTTGTACATCGGATAAATCGAACCGAACGTGCCCGGCCCCGTGCCGATCCAGGGATGAGCCTTGATAATGCGGATGGCTCCACGCCAATAATCCGTCCGCGCTTCGAGGCTCTCCGTCCCAAAATGCAGCAATCCACCATGCCGGGCGAGCGCAACGACCACACCCAGCACCAAGACGAGCACCGCAATCGCTTTCGCTGCCCCCCGTCTGCCTTTCGGGACCAGACACCACAAAACCGCCAGAGTCATGAATCCGAAGGCCACGAATCCGCCCCGAGAACCCGTTAGCAGAAGGCAAAACAGCATTTCGCCTGCGGCAAACACCAACGCGATCCATTTCACCCGCACGTCCCAACCGCGTGCGCGAGTCCAAATCCATGCCAGCACCGGGGCGAAGACCACGACCAGAAACCCGGCCAACGCGTTGGGATAAACGAACGGGCCGAACACGCGGTTGCTGGTCATACGCGCCAGGAAATCCCGTGGCGCGGTGGCCGTATCCACGTGAGTTGACGCGTACGCGCGGGTTTCTTCCAAGCCGCCGAAATGCTGTTGCATCGCCAGAATGCAGGCGAACAGCGTCGCCAAGGCCAGCCCTCCGAATATCCGCCCCGTGGCCGCGCCATCGCGCGCATACCAAGCGCCAACATAAAACAGCAAGACTCCCGCCGCAAAGAGCATGACCGTATCAATCGTCACCTGGGGACAAATCGTCCAAGGCGCGGCCAGTATCTGGGTCAACAGGAAGAACAGCGGCAGCACGAATAGCAAATCCACCCGCGCCAGCATTCGATCCCGATCGAGCACGAGCCAGATGAAGCCGGCGAAGACGAGGATAATTGCGAGTTCATTGGGCCATGTGAAATAAAGCCATTCGAGGGCGTCGGTTGGCGGCACGACGGCCCATTGCACCATGGCGGGCGCGCCAAATTTCAGCGGCGCCAGAAACGCCACCGCCGCCAGGCCCAACACGAACCGGTTCGCAAGCCCCTTCATTCAATCCGTCGTCTGCCGTCGGATCACCGCGCCACCGTTGTGGCCTTCGGTATCAGCTTGAGCAGTCCCACCTCAAACGCCAGTGTCTCCGAAATATTGCGCGAAAGCGCGTTACGGATTTGCTCGATGGCCTCAAGGTTACGGCAGGCCTGCGGGCTCGTCAATCCGTCCGCGACTCGCCGCGTGGTCGTCGCCTGGTCGGGATGGGCCAACAGTTGATCGTCGGCTCCCTCGGCGCACAACAGCAGGTCGCCAAACCAACTGTATATTTCCTCCAACACCTGCTCGCGTGCGGCCCGGTATTCGCCCTCGATCCGCGCTTCCATCTGGTCTTCGAGCCGCTCGCGCACCTTGGGTTCCAATTCCTCGTAACGATCGAGGTCGAGTTCCGCCTCCACGCGGGCGCGCGTCTCGCTGCGAATTTCCTGAAGGAGCGTCGTCAATTCCGACAGCAATCGGTAACTGTGGGAAACCCGTTCCTCGGGGGTGGTGGAAAATCTCGTCAGCAGCGACGATAATCTTGCGCCATAGGAAGACGTGACGCCCGCCGTGATCGGGCCGAAAGATATTCTCAGGCACCGCGACAAAATTGTCGGCAGCAGACGCTGCGGGTCGGCGGTCAGTAGAAGGATCACCGTCTGGGCGGGCGGCTCTTCGAGCGTCTTGAGAAACGCGTTGCCCGCTTCCTCGCCCATGCAGTCGGCGTCTACCACGATCCCGACTTTCACCCCCCCCATCGACGACCGCAGATTCACCGATTTCATGAACTCACGCATCTGGTCGATCTGGATGCGCCGGCTCTTCGACTCCGGTCGCACCCAGTACACGTCGGGATGCACCCCCTCCTCGACGCGCCGACAGGAATCGCATCGCTCACAGCTATCGTGGTTCTTTTCCGAACAGTTCAACGCCTTCGCCAGCGTCCGCGCCATGGCTTCCTTGCCGCTTCCGCGCGGCCCGGCAAACAAATAGGCGTGCGCCAATCGTCCGCGCTCCAGGCTGTGATGCAGTTGCGCGGCAATCTCCTTCTGTTCCTGGAAATCGCTAAAGGACACCCTTTACCAAACTCCAAATTTGCTCTGCAATCCTCTCGATGGTCTGGCCGCCATCGATCACTTTCACGCGACGGTTTTCGCGTTTGGCCAGGTCCAGATATCCCTGCCGCACGCGGTCGTAAAACTCCAGCGCCTGGTTTTCCATCCGGTCGAACAACTCGCGGCCACGGACCCGCTCCAGACCGATTCGTGGGTCGAGATCGATCACCAACGTCAGGTCGGGCCGATAAGCGCCCACGGCAAAGTGGTTGATGGCGGCCACGGCCTGTGGATCGACCTTTCGCCCCACGCCCTGATACACGGTGGTCGAATCGAGAAACCGGTCGCAGATGACGATGGTTCCGTCGTTCAACGCCGGCTGGATCACCTGCCGAACGAGTTGGGCGCGGCTGGCGCAAAAAAGCAGCAACTCGGTCTCGGGAACCATGGCCGCCGACTGTTTGCTGTATTGGAGAATGTTACGGATTTGTTCGCCCACTTCCGTACCACCGGGTTCACGGGCAATCAGCACGTGATAACCCTCTTGACGCAAGTGGGTTACCAAACGTTCGATGTGCGTGGACTTTCCGCTACCCTCGCCACCCTCAAAAGTGATGAATTTGCCTTTTTTAGCCATTTTTTTCGAAAAATCTTCCGCCATGATAGTGCCGCGCTGTGCAGTGGTCAAGATTTGGCACCGAGGCTGCTGTTTTTGAGGTCGATACCGTATCATCATTTGTGTGGGAAACAAGAGATTGGGAGGATTCGCAGATGCCACTGACAGCCGAAAACATTGGGCAACCGGATGCGGTCAAGGCGCCTGGCCAAGATGCCGTTCAGGCCGCCGCCGGCGGTTCCCCCATCCGCGTGCTGGCGATCGACGACAACGAGGAGTTCCGCAATCTCATCACCGAACTGCTGCAGCCCTTTGGATTCGAAGTTCATGCCGTCGCCAGTCCCGTGAAGGCCTTGGAAAAGTTCACCCAGGAAAAGGACGCATTTCAGCTCGTGTTGCTCGATTACTACATGCCCCAGCTTGACGGCGCCAAGACTTTCGAGTGGTTGAAGAAGCTCAACCCCAACGTGAAAGTCATCATCGTGTCCGGTGCCGAGGAATTGCGGCTCCGCCAGATTCTCGCTCAACACCCGATCGATGGCTATATCCGCAAGCCGTTCCGCGTCCAGGAAGCCCTTCAAATTATCCGCCATGTGATGAGCAAATCCAGCCGCCCATCCGTCGCCTCCTAGTGCTACGACACACTTGATTT
>PLTX01000034.1 GCA_003164675.1 Verrucomicrobiota bacterium
AACCGATTTTTCAAACACGTTCTTAAGCCGGATTCCACTCAAGCGCAGAACGCACTCGCGCGATTGCAAGCTCGCCAGTAAGCGGCAGTCCTCGGAAGTTCAAAACGCAAGGTTCGCAAACCGTCCAAAGCGGGGAGCCATTTTGAGGGTTGCAATTGGGGAACCTTGAGGGTGTGGGCTGTCGAGAGCCGGTATGGGGGGTGTCGTATCCGGGTGACGGGACACGTCTGGTCTGACGGGCGAGATTGTGCAACGATGGCGGCATGACTTCGTCAACAGATGTTCTGGTTCGTCGCCGCGCAATGCCTCCTTGACACCGTCGCGTGTGAAACAGACCGCCGATTGCGACGGTGTACCATCGTTGACACCCTCATCCGTTTGCCGTATCGGGTGGCTGCGTCCGCATAATATGGAATTAGCGTTTGGCTGAGAAGTGCGCTATCGCGTTATTCAGAGCCGCGACCTGTTTGGTCGCCATGTCCAGTTGATGGTTGAGCCACTCCTTCTCGGCGTCGCCAATGCGAGCCTCCTTCAAGGCTTGTTGCGCCGCGCCCAGGTTCTTGGCGGCTTCTTTGATGCCTTCCTTCAGTTCGTCTATGGGTTCCATGGCGGAAGTCTACCCGCAACCGAATCCTGTTGGCAAGGTCGCCTTGACACTCTCCGCCGCCCCGCGCTACACACCGTGCGCCATTTCCGGTTACTACGGCTACGATGGCCACGGAACGCTTCCGCGCGGCTCCCCCAATGCCTTAAGCGAGTGCCACGGATCGGTCAGCGTTCCGTGGTTACGGGATTCGTCAATCGGCCGATACCCTCGATTTCCACGGTCACCGTATCGCCGGGCTTGAGCCAGACGGGCGGGGTGCGCGCCATGCCGACGCCATGCGGCGTGCCGGTGAGAATCACCGTGCCGGGCAGCAACGTTGTGCTGCCGCTGAGAAATTCGACGAGGGTCGGAACATCGAAGATCATGTCACTGGTGTTGCAGTCCTGCATCACGGCATCGTTGAGAATGGTGCGGATGCGGAGATGGTTGGGATTCGGGATCTCATCGGGGGTGACGAGGCATGGGCCGAGGGGAGCGAACGTGTCGAACGTTTTGCCACGCGTCCACTGGCCTCCGCCGAATTGTTTTTGCCAGTCGCGCGCGCTCACGTCGTTGGCACAGGAGTAGCCCAACACATGGCGGATCGCGTCCGCTCGGGAGACATTCTTGCAGCGTTTGCCGATGATCACGGCCAGCTCGCCTTCGTAATCGACCTTGCTGCTTTTGAGATGGGTCGGCAGCAGGATCGGCTCGTTCGGATGTTGCAACGCGCCCGGCGATTTCATGAACAACACGGGGAACGAGGGAATCTTCGCCTTCGTTTCGGCGGCGTGCTGACGGTAGTTCAGGCCGATGCACAGGAAAGCGACCGGCGCGACCGGCGCGAGCAGCTTCTTCACGTCGGCGCGCTCGTCGGTGACGCGATGCTCGCCGAAAATGTCGCCCTGGATGCACCGCGCTGTCCCGTCGGGCAGTTGGGCGGCGTAACGGACGTTCCCTTCGGCGTCCTGGTAGCGGATGACTTTCATTATTGCTGCGCCGCCGGCTGCCGGGAATGCCCGGTGAAGAACGGGTTGTGCAGTTTCTCCTCGCCGACGGTGGTTAACGGGCCGTGGCCGGGACAAATGATGGTGTCGTCGGGCAGGGTGAAAATGCCCGTGCGGTTGGTGCGCAGCGCCTCGTCGTAACTCACCGCGCCGCCACCCATGGATCCGGCAAAGAGCGCGTCGCCGACCATCGCGAGCCGTCTCGCCAAACCCGTCACGACAAACGTTGTGCCGCCGCGCGCATGGCCGCTGGTGCGCCGCGCCTCGATTTTCAATCCGCCCAGCGCAAACTCTTTTCCATCGGCGAACGGCTCCGCGCCCGCCAACGGCTCACGTTCGCTCACGAATGCCTTCGCGCCGGTGGCGCCCTTCAATCGATCCAGCTCGAAGACGTGGTCGGCGTGCGTATGGGTCAACAAAATCAACGCAAGCGTCAACTGCTTCTGGCGGATGAATTGCAGCATCGGATCGGCATCCGCGCCCGTATCCAACGCCGCCGCTTCACGCGTCTTCGGATCGAATACGACATACGCGTTGACCGTCATGTCGCCAAACGGTGTGGTAAAGGCCGCAAAGCCGTCGAGCGGGCCGGGGTCGTGCGGGTACCAGGAATTCTTGGCGCTGGCCACCAGCGCGTCCGCGCCCAGATCGAGCGCCACCGCCAGCTTGCGGACGACAACTTCATCAACCGCACCCGCCGCGCCTGGCAAGCCCGACTTCAGTTCACCGAGGCGTTCCGCAGGAACACCGGCCCGTCGCGCCAGTTCCCCTGCCGTTAGTCGCAGCCCCCGCTGCGCCTTCCCCACAATATCCCCAAAATTGTCCTCCAGTGGAATCCGCGCCATCGCCCCCAAAGTCTACCAGCCCCGCCGAAGAGGTCAACCGTCAATGGACGATGGGTGTTTGCGGTGCCACGACAACAAGAAAACAGGCGACGAGTGGTCGCCGGTCATCACTCGGGAATTGTGATCATGACCTGGTAAAACCGCTCCGATACCAACGCCCCACCAACGTCGACCAATTCCAAGGCGCCCGTCACGCCATTGGTCGAGTTGCCGTCATTGATCCAGGTCGGCGAGACCATAGTGTTGCTGTATTGCAGTTGGTACGTGTCGGCGGCGACGGCAGTGATCGTGATCACCATGTTGGTGCCGACCGCCTGGATCGAGCTGATTTGCGCGATGGCCTGGGTCGATCCACCGCTTGTCATGATTTCAACCCGATAAAACTGTTGCGTCTGCAGTGCGCCGCCCACGTTGGTCAACATGATGGGGCTACCCGTGCCCGCCACGGCACTGCCGGTGCTGATCCAATTCGTGGGGTTCATCGACTCGCTGGACTGCAATTGATAGGTCTGGCAGGCGATGGTCGGCAGGGTAACGACCACGTTGGTGCCGACGATATGGATGGCGGAGATCTGCGGCATAAAGTTGGAACTGCATCCGCTGGGCAAGGGGAATTCAAACACCGTCCCGGCATTGCTTGTCCCACCAGAGTAGGCGGTCCCGTAGAAATTGCTGTCGATGCCCTGGATTAATGCCGCCAAGGGATCGCTGCCAGCAGTGACGCCGGAGAAGAGATACAGGTTCGTAAACGACCCGGTCGAACTGATGCTAAACACCGTTCCCAACTCATTTGACCCACCGGCGGCGGTTGTTCCATAAAAGAGGCCATCCGTGGCCTGTATCAGCCCCGCCTCAGGTGTGGCGCCGCCACTGCCGCCGCTGAAGCTGTGCAACGGCGTCAATGTCCCTGCGGAGGTGATCTTGAACACGGCACCGTTGTTTCCCGACCCGCCATAGGCGGCTGTTCCGTAGAAATTGCCGTCGCTGCCCTGGATGAGTCCTGCGTATGGGTAGGCCCCGTCGGTGCCGCCCGTGAATTGCCACAAGGGTGTCAGCGTGCCCGTCGAGGTGATCTTGAACACCGTGCCCATGGTCTTCGTCCCGTCGTAGGAGGTCGTCCCGTAGAAATTGCTGTCGATCCCCTGGACGAGGCCCGCCACCGGCTCGCTGCCGTCGTTGCCGCCCGTGAATTGCCAGAGCGTGGTCAGTGTGCCCGCCGGAGTGATCTTGAATACGGTGCCGTTGTCGTTGGTGCCGCCGGAATAGGTCGTCCCGTAGAAATTACTGTCGATGCCCTGGACAAGCCCGGCCTCCGGCTGCCCGCCATCGCTGCCGCCGCTAAATTGCCACAGTGTGCTCAGCGTCCCCTGCGCCGTGATTCGAAACACGACGCCAACGCCATTGCTTCCGCCGGAGTAGGTTGTCCCATAAAAATTACCGTCGTTTCCCAGGGCGAGCCCCGCCGCTGGCTCGCCGCCGTCATAGAGGCCAGTGAAGAAATACAGGTTGGTGAACGACCCGGCCGTCGTGACTCGGAAAACCGTGCCCCAATCGTTCGTGCCGCCAGAGTATGTCGTGCCGTAGAAATTGCTATCGCTGCCCTGAACAAGACCCGCCTCCGGTTCGGCGCCATCGTGGCCCCCGGTAAACTCCCACAGAGGAGTCATTGTAGCGCCGAAGGTCCCTTGGGGGCGGGTGATCAGACCCAACGACACGACCACTGCGAAAATGCAAAAACCCTTCATGAAATCCCTACCTCGCTTCCCTGTAAACCTTAATAATACTGCTCTTCATGCCAATTGTCGAGTGTTTTTTGTACCCGATACTCCGGCCACCCCAATCATTCACTGGTAAAGGTAACGATAATACAGTGTGTGAAACTTGACCACACCAGGCGTGCCTGCGGACGTGTCCACCGTCCGCTCGACGATGGCCTGTACCTTGGCTTCGCCGGTGACAACGTCGACGCCCGTGGTGAAGGTTCCGAGATTGGCCACCGTCTTGTCCACCTTCTTGATGCTTTGCGCGATGCACCAAATCGTAAATGTGTTGGACCGGGGGGTAACGAGATTGGCGATGTCCCGAATGGGCGTCTCGGTCAGGGCCTTGGTGGAGCTGGCACCCGGGGCGGTCAAGCTCGGTGTGTTCGCGATCTCTCCGGCCATCGTATAAGCGTACGGGCAGAAATAGGGGCCTAATTGCGATGCGGTATAAGCGCGGGGGGTCGTGGCGGTGTTCAGATAGTAATCATAAATAGCCGTCTCAGCGTTTAGCAGAGAATAAGTTGTTGCCGAAAAGGAGCTTACCCCCACAGGATTTGTAAGCAGCGCGGACAAGGGGCCGGGCGACAACCGATTCAGGGTGGGGGAAACGTAAACGGAATTCGTAATCGTCTGATTGATATTGATCCGCCCGACGACATTCGGCACATCCGTGCCGGAAACCAAATCTAGGATGGCCCAATCCGGTACCAAGCCGGCGCTCTGTTCCGCCGAGGGCTGCGGTTCGAGCCAGAACGTCCGCCACGGCGCACCCGTGTGGATGAAGGCCATCTCGCCCGGTGTCATCGTGCCGCGTTGTCGGCCCCCGGTGTTTGGGGTGGCCGAGACAATGTGGCACGACCAATCCCCGTCACCGGATATGGTGCCGGACCCCGTGAACGTCAGCGAACCGTTTTGGGCTCCGAGTGTCGGTGCGTTCAGGTTTTGTTTCCAAGTGTTGCTGATCGGCTTGACGCGCGGGTCGTTGCACTGGGCCGCCCAAAGAGCCGATACCGAGGTAACAGCACCAACAATTGTTGGGATCGTGATGCTGACCGTGACGGCTTTTGGATAGAATCCGATGGACGCAAAGTCCATTCGGCCCTTATTCCCCGGTTGCTGGCTGGTGAAAATGGCTGTGATCGTGCCCGGATTAAGGGTGGCGGTAACAGCAGCAGGTGGCGTGACGGTATTAAGCGTAAGCGAGGCTGAGTTCATCAGTACGGGGCTGGTGTTGGTGGGGACAACCTGATAGGTGTTGGGTCCAGCCACCATTGCATTAAAGCCACTGTTGATGGTGTAATTCGACATTGTAAAAGAGCCTGGGTTAAAACCGCCGTTAACGCTAATCCTTAATGGGCTCGCCAGGATGATCACGGACGTTTTTGTGGGAACAGCCCAACCGGCGCTGTTGGTGTACATGTACCATAGCTCGACGAATGGGTAGCTGTTAATAGTCATCGTGTAAAGGCCGGGCGTCGTAGTCGATTGGGACACTTGGAAGACATTGGAAATCACCAACTCATTGAGGTACGGCGTCTGTTTCAGGCCAAGAAACGTTGGCGGTGCTGTATCATTGTAAGTACTGTTATCACTGGGGATGTTGTCGATGGTGATGTAGTCGACGATGTTGGCGGCGATCTGCAGCCAGCTCGGGTATTTGGCGGAGAACGAGGGTTTGTTAAACCACGCCGCAAGCGTGGTGTCTTCAGCGGTGAGCGAGGCGGCAATGGTGGTCACGGCGGCCGCTTTGGATGTGGCACTGGCCACGAGATTACTCAGATTCACCCTCTTGTCGCCCCACGGAGTGATGTCGGGTGACGTGGAGTGGACGGTCACGAAGAACTGATTGTTTGAGTACACCGTGTCCGTTATCCCGGGCGGGGGCGGGGTGGAGGGTATCTGAGACTGTGCCATCTTGAGACTCTCGATGGTGTCGAACGGACGAACTTGTGAGGCGTAATTGGTAATCGCGACTTGATAGGTCTGCCCGAAGAGCGCTCGCAGATCAATCGCCGCCGGCGTCCACCCTTCGAGATCGTTGCCCCGTGTTCCGGCTACGTTCAGATTCACTTTTGCAGACTCATCGTCCACCCAGTACGCATAGCGCCCGACCAAGACAGGAGGTTGGGGCATTCCATTCACCATGGCAACATAAGTGACATTCGACCAGCCGACCCACAGTTGCGAATTCGCGTTATTGGCCGTATAGAACGTGCCCTGACCCGAAATTACAAAGTTGGTATTCAAATCCACTTCTTTACCGTTGTTACCGTTCAGGTTTATTCCGCTCGGGTTGCTCGGATCCGATGTGAACAAGGCGACGTTAGTCCAATGTGTCGAGGTCTGGATGTTTGGGGACCACGTGTAAATCACGCCCGGACCCGTCACGTAATTCGTAACGGTTGACACCGGCGGCGCATACATGCGCATGGTGCCGATGGCTTCGTCCACGCCAGCCTGGGCCAGTTCGCGGGCTTTGATCAGTTCGTTGAAATTCTTCGAGGCGGCGTTCTCCACACGCATGCTGCCTACGAACGCGATGAGCAGCAGCGTGACCAGCGCCAGGATCGCCAGCGTCAGGACCAATGCGACACCGTGCTCTCGTGGAGAATGACTGCGGGATGTGAAACGCGTTCTCATTGGTTCGGAATCTCCACAAACGTCGTAAAGAATTTCGTGGCTTGGTTCGTGATCGTGTTCCATGCGGAGCCTGAAGTTGTCCCCAAGCTGGCGAGTTTGGCGGCGGTGTGGCTATCAACGGCTCCAATGGTGATGTAGATACCCGCAGGGGCATGGTTCGTCATGTACGTATAGTAGGGTGATAATGCCGCCCCGGCGATATCCGGCTTATTGAACAGGATGCCGCCGTTACCGAGTTCATTCTGCCAAATTGACGCCGCGTTTGTTGAATTCCAATAGAGAAACTGATAATTATTTGTGGTCACATAGACGAAGCTAAGGGACATGATGTTCTCCGCCAACACGCCGACTCGATTGGACGGAGAGGTTTCCATCCAGTTCACATTGCCCAAATAGAAATCCCAAGGAATCGCGGTGCAGCCTGTCCCCAGCCCGTAGTTTCGGCAGTTAGCTTGTGTCTCGGAGTAGGGGGAGTAGCGTCGCATCAGCCTGTATGGCGGGATGCTGTTTGTGAAGGGATCGCCCGGGTATTGGGGTCCTGCTGCGCTGGCGGACGGCTGACTCAGGCGATACACGACTTCCGCCACGTCCACCGTCTCTCCGAGGCGGTCGTCGGAAGGCGCGATAAACGCCACGGCATTGGTGGTGCCGAAGAACTGGAAGCTGTTGGAATTAACCATGGCTTGGGCGAGTTCCCGGGACATGTAATCCAGCGCGGCCCTCGCGCTCGAATAAGTCTCCACGCGGGCTTCCCCCTGCAGCCACGCCTTGCTGGTCTGGTCGAACGCCGAAAACAGCAGGAAGGTCATCACGGCGAGAATCGTGATCGACGCCATCAACTCGACAAGCGTGAACGCGGCCTTCGCATTTCGGCAGGGCTTCATTGGTTGTACTGGGCTACCTTGGTGACAAATACATTGGTGTTGATGGGCGAGGCCGACAGCGCCGGCCATACCACCGTCGCCGTGACCATCGAGACTGCCGCCCACGTTCCATTCAGTGGGATTTCTGGCTGAAAGGTGAGGACGACCTTGTAATAAAAATCGGCGTTCGTCACAGTCGGCGTGAAGCCGGCCTTGTCGAAGTAGCTCGAAACGACGGGACTGCCGATGGTGCTGTTATTAAAGGTTCCTAGGTTACAGGGCGGAGAAGTAGGAAGATTGAACCCGAGAGAATTCACATTCGTCACGCTTGTGAATGGCGACGTGCGGATTGTGCTGAAGATGTCGTGAACAAGCGTGGCCGCAATGGTGTTGTCGGCCGCGTTGCGGCTCGCCTCGAGTCCTTGGGGAAGCAGGCCGAGGATCGCCATCAGACCGATGGCCGCCACCGCCAACGCCAGCACGACTTCGATCAAGCTGAACGCGTTGTCGTTCCGTTTCCGTGACGTTGTGGAATGTGAGTTCATGGGCGTAGAATCTTGATCCGGCCGAGGAGATTGTTGATGGAAATTGTCCCCGTGTTGGAATTGATCCCGAAGTACATGCCGGTATTGGTATCGAACGAGCCCTCGCGAACCCAGATGCTCACCTCATTGAGGTTGGTCGTGCCCCCGGTCGGGGTGAACACCACATTCGTCACGAGATTGGGGTTGCTGGAATCAAAGAATACGACGGTGCCAACGGGCAGGTAGTTCCACTTGTCCACCGGGAAACCGTTGGTCAAGACGGAAACGGCGATGTATGTGTTTGTGATTTTCAACTCCGCTTGCACCCGATGGGTGATGGCGTACTGCCGGGCGAGGCTGGCTTCATTCGCGATCTGGCGCAGCGCTCCCGGCAGCGCAGTGGAACGGCTCAGGTTGGTGATCGCCGGGACGGTAAACGCAATCAACGCGCCGACAATCACCAGCACCGTCAGCAGCTCGATCAGCGTGAAGCCGGAACGGCTGCCAACCAAGTGACGACATTGCCTTCGTGGAACGTTTCTTACCACGACGTAATCCAGTCCTTTGCGCTAGTATGGGTGCCGTACGGGCCGAGTGGACCAAACGACCAGACAACAACGGTGTTGGTTACCCACCCGGATTGGGTGCCCAAGCCAAGCGGAGTAATGGCGGAGCCATTCTGCGTGTCGACCATGGCCAAATTGGTACAGACGTTGTCGTAATTCGCGTCCACCGTGATTTGGTATGGGTATCCCCACGGATCGACGAAATCATAATACACGAGACTTGGGGGAGTGCTGTCCTGAGAAACCTTGCGACTCTTGGTGGGGATGTTGATGAAGACAATGTTACGGCTGTTTATCGGGCCGCTAGTTAAGGTGCCACCATTGCCGCACAGTGTGGTTGTGTCTTGGATCGCTTGAAGTGTATCCATGAGCCAGTGGTTCTCGCAGTAGCCCGATTGCCCAAGTACGCTGGGGTACAACCTTTGGTAGGTGTTGCCAAAGGCGCCATAGGAAAAATCGGCGGTGCCGCCGTTGCCGTTGGGCCATTTGCCGTATTCCGTGTAGAACGACTTCACGGCGGTCTCGATGTTTTTGATGTCATTCTGGGCCTGGGCGATTTCCGCCTTTTGCAGGGCGAGCTTGATGGCCGGGAAAAGCAACGCCGCCAGTATGCCAATGATGCCAATGACAGCGAGCAATTCGATCAGGGTGAATGCGGCAGGGGTTCGGTTTTCCTCGTTTCGGTTCATATTCTTCCTCAACGCCTCCAGTTCGTAATGTCGTCGTTCGCCCCTTCGTCATTTGTGCCGTTGGGTCCGTATGACCACAGGTCGAAGGTGGCAAGATTGTTCGCGAAGTGCATACTGTCCACCGTTTGTGGGATGTTGGTTTGGTAGTAGTTGTAGGGGCTGCCGAACGGGTCAACGACGTAGATCGCCGCTAGAGTGGTGTTCGTGCGGAGTTGATAGGCTTTGAAATTGTAATAGATTTTTGAACCGCCGGCCAGCGCCGTGTACAGGACGGACGAGTTGCGGATCTCAGCCGTACCAGGATAGCCCTGAGCCCCTGCCGTAACCCGGGGGCCTGCGGTCCACGGGTAAGCTCCGTTGTCGTCCTTGTAATGCTCCAAGGCCATTTCCATCGTGGCAATCTCGGCCTGCCCTCGCGAAATAGCGGCCTTGGTGAGGGCATACTTCGCCACGCCGACTGTCAGCGCCGTCAGCGTCGCAATGATGATCACGACCACCAGCATCTCGATGATCGTAAAACCGGCAGGGGAAGAGTTCCGAAGGTTCACCCCAAAAGCTTCCGGGTAGGGGGAACTGCGATCCTTTCGGATCCTCGGCACCCCTGACGTCCGCTTCTCGCCCTCGGCCCTCCAGCCTCTTTCCCCCGCCGCATTTTTTCCTGTTTCCGCCTTCATCAATTTCGTTTCCGCCGCCCTGTTGTAGTCACGGCGCTCTGTCGCCGTGTCAAAACGCGCCCCGGCAGAGCGGGGCGGCTACACGGCCGACCCTTCTCATTTATCTATTTCCCCGATCGCGCAATTCGTCCTCCATCCGCTCGCTGATCCATTGTTTGATCATGCTTTGATAATTCAAATACCGCGAACGCGCCAGGCGTTTAATTCGCGCCAGCATCCGCGGATCCATCCGCAACGTAATGGTCGTCGACTCGGATTGGTCCGTGCCCACCACCGACCGCTCCATCAACTTCGAGTCGAGCCGATGCAATTGCCAAAACTTGGCCTCGTCGTGCTCGCACACAAACTGCGGTATCTCTTCCCATTCCGTTACGACGTCCATTCCGACACCTTCCTGCTGTAAAAATAATCCTCTTCCTCGGTCATCTGTCTGGACCCGATCACGCGCACACGCTTGCCATCCGAACGAAATACGTTGAAAATCCCGCGTCCAGTCAGGGTTCGACCCAGAGAGAATGCCCGCGACTCCTTCGCGAACCGCCCGGAATCGGGAATCATGCGGATGCCGAGGGGGTCCTCGAACGACTCTTCGATCTCGCGAAGCGTCGGCGAGTCTTTTGGATTGAATGGCGGATCTGACCAGTCAAATTCCATACTCAGTACCCATATTGTATGTACAATGTCTTGACAATCCTGTCAAGATGGATCATAGTCAAATATGAAAAATTGCTTCTGAGTTGCGTGCCTGGCATGAGCAATGTCACGACAAATAACGAACAAGGATCGTCCTTGACGAACCCCACGAGGGCGCGTAGTTAGGGATGTCGCAGCGTTGGAAGGACACGATGCAAACCACCAAGAATCATCGCTCTCGAGGTTTCACACTGATTGAACTTCTCACGGTCATCAGCATTATCGGCATTCTGGCTGCCATGCTGATGCCCGCACTGAGTAGCGCTCGCGAAAGGGGAAAACAAGTCGCGTGCGCGGCCAATCTTCACCAGATCGGCATCGCGATTCTGGTGTATTCGGGCGATTACCAAAACCACACCCCCCCCGCGTTTCAAATGATCAACGGAGCAACTCTCACGTGGTACAAGGCACTGATCACCAACAGCTACGCAACAGCGAAAGTCTTCCAGTGTCCCGATGATCGGCGGTTTCAGACAGTGCAGAACGGCCAGACCATCACACCCCGTTCCTACGCAATGGTCATCGGCTACGGAAACGGAAGTACATACCAGCAGAATTACTGGATTGGCGGCTCGCGGCTGACTTGCCCGTGGCTGACAAATAGCTCGGTCGCGGTCGTCGCGGAATACTATTCGGACAACGTCAAGCCCTTTGTCGAAGACCAGGGCACCATCAGCCCCTTCGTAACGAGTTCGCTTGAGAATTTCAATGGTACTACTCAAGTCCCCCCTTGGTCGAAGCATGTAAATGACTCGACGCATCTAAAGGGCAATTACCTCTTTCTGGATGGCCATGTGGAATTTGTAAACGGCCTAATAGGACCTGGGTCATATGGGCCACCCCCGAGCGACCCGCTTGCGGCCCAAATGTTCCCGGCAGTTCCGGTGGCATCAGGGGCTCCCACTCCCTATACTCCCTGCCCGTAACGGCTGGCAGCGTCGGCGGACATTTCCAACTGAGCGTTCCTGACATTTCGGATATTCGATCCTCTCACTGCATGGCCAATTTCGGCCTTATTCTCCCGCTTGAACTCTCGAAAAGCCCGTTTTTCCTGCCTTGTAAGCCCGTGGCATGACGAGTGCTAAATTCAATACCCACATGAAGATTTTGATTGCTGACGATACTGATTCGGTCCGATTTGCCTTGCGTCTGGCCCTCGAATACCTCGGCCACGAGGTCGTTGGCTTCGCCTGCGATGGTCACGAAGCCATTGAAAAATATGCCAGCATGCGCCCGGATTTGGTCGTCATGGATGTCCGCATGCCCCGCATGGATGGCCTCACCTGCACCTCCTTGCTTTCCAAGAGCGACCCGTCCGCCAGGGTCGTCGTCGTCACCGGCAGCCGCACCACCGAAAGCGAAGCCCGCGAAGCCGGCGCCCGCGGCTTCCTCGAAAAACCCTTCGACGTCAGCGATCTCGATCGCGCCATCCACTGCGCGTTGGCCGCCGCCTAGCCGCACAAATCCTTTTTTTCTCGCCACACCACACACCTGTGTGGTATCGCTGTCCCCGTGCCAGAACCACTGACTCCCCCGCAGCAAAAGCTGCTCACGTACATTCTCGACAGCATCCGCGGCGCCGGTCGTCCCCCGACCGTCCGCGAAATCTGCCACGCCTTCGGCTATCGCTCGACGGGAACCGCCCGCGACCATCTCCGCGCCCTCGAGACGAAAGGCCACCTCAAAAAACTTCCCGGCAAATCGCGCGGCCTCGTCCCGCGCAACTGGCCGGACATCCTCCAGGAAAAATTCCCGCCCATGCCGATTCTCGGACGCGTTCCCGCCGGCGGCCCGTTGCTCGCCGAGGAAAACATCGAGGGCACGCTCGATCTGTCCGAGGAATTCGCCGGCCAGAAGGTCTTTGCCCTCAAGGTCCACGGCGACTCGATGATCGACGCGGGGATCTGCGAGGACGACCTCGTGGTCGTCCGCGCCCAAAACCACGCCGAGCCGGGCGAGATCGTCGTCGCCCTCGTCGATGGCGAGTCCACAGTCAAGCGTCTGGCCCGCCGCAACGGAAAACTCTGGCTCCAGCCCGCCAACCCCCGCTACCAGCCGATCCCCGTCGAAGGCGACACGAAAGTGCTTGGCAAGGTCATCGGCGTCATCCGCAGCTACGAACGCAAGTTCTGAACGGTGTTGCCGAACGCCGCGCCCGTTTCACCGCTTGCGCAACCGACATGCCCGCCGTACTATCTTCCCCGAGGAAATCAATCCCGTTTATGGAAAACGAAATCATGACGCTCCGCGAGGTCGCCGAGTACCTCAAACTGAGCGAAAAAGCCGTCAGCCGCATGGCGCAGGAAGGCCGCATCCCCGCGCAAAAACTCGCCCGCCAGTGGCGCTTCCAGCGCGACCTGATCAACTCATGGATGATCGACCCCAACCGCGTGCCCGCCGACCAGCAGCAGTTGCCGCCCGAATCCACCGGCATGTCGCAACCCCTGACCGTGGCCAGTGTCATTACCCCCGCGCACATCAGCCTCAACCTCACCGCGCCCGACAAGAACGGCGTGCTCCGCGAGTTGTGCGCGCTCGTGATCGACCCGCGCGAGGAGCGGCTGTTTGAAACGCTCTTCCAGGCGCTCAAGTCCCGCGAAGACCTCTGCCCCACATGCGTCAGTGAAGGCGTCGCCATCCCGCACGCCCGCAACGCCCTCATCGGCCTCGTCGACAACCCTGTGCTCGCCTATGGACGCCACAACAAGGGTGTCGACTTTGGCGCGCTCGACGGCAAACCCGTGTACCATTTCTTCCTGCTCTGTGCCCCGAATGTGCGCCAACACCTGCGACTGCTCTCGCGCCTGTCCCGGCTGGTCAATAACACCAACTTCCGCGCCCGGCTCATGACGGCGCAACAACCCGATGACATCATCGCGCTGATCAGCGAAGTCGAACCGACCATCCCCGGGGCCTGACCCGTGCGCTTTCCGATCTATCGCCCGCGACGGCTGCGCCAAAACGCGAAACTCCGCGCGCTCGTCCGCGAGACCGAGTTGTCCGTCAGCGGCCTGGTGATGCCGCTGTTCGTGCGCGAAGGATCGCGCCTTCGCAAACCCATCAGCTCCATGCCCGGACAATTCCAGCTTTCCGTGGACGAACTCGTGAAAGAGGCCGGGCGGGCGGCAAAGCTCGGCGTGCCCGCGGTCATTCTGTTCGGTATTCCCGACAAGAAAGATGAGAAAGCGAGCGGGGCCTACGCGTCAAACGGCATCGTGCCGAAGGCGGTTCGCGCCCTGAAAAAAGAGTTGCCCGAACTCATCGTCATCTGCGACGTGTGCCTCTGCGAATACATGAGCCACGGCCATTGCGGCATCGTTCGCAAGACGGGCCGCAATTGGCAGATTGACAACGACGCTTCGTTGGACCTCCTCGCGAAATCCGCGCTGGCCTACGCCGAGGCCGGCGCCGACATCGTGGCCCCGAGCGACATGATGGACGGACGCGTTGCCGCCATTCGCGCCACCCTCGACAAAACCGGTTTTCCCGGCACGCCGATCATGAGCTACGCCGCAAAATTCGCGTCGGCTTACTACGGCCCGTTCCGCGAAGCCGCCGAATCGCCGCCGCAATTCGGTGACCGGCGCACCTACCAGATGGATTACGCCAACGCCGACGAAGCCCTGCGCGAAGTCGCCCTCGACATCGAGGAAGGCGCCGACATCGTGATGGTCAAGCCCGCGCTCGGCTATCAGGACCTGATCTGGCGCGTGAAAGAGAAATTCCGTTATCCCGTGGCGTGTTACAACGTCAGCGGCGAATACGCAATGGTCAAGGCCGCCGCGCAAAATGGCTGGCTCGACGAAAAACAGGTCGTCCTCGAAATGCTCACCGGTTTCCACCGTTCCGGCGCCGACATCATCCTCACCTACTGGGCCCAACAAGCCGCCCGGTGGCTGGCGGACTAGAGCGGGTCTCAAAGACGGATCATAAGGCCGGAGTACTGCTTGGTGTGGTAGATCGCCTCGTCACCGCGTCGTCCACACTGGCCAGGTATGCAGTGATTCGGGATTCAATCGAGCAGGCGATGAGTGCCGCGTAGGACGCGCGAGGAAATCAGCCGGCGCGGCGCCGCCTACTTCATCTGGAAGAAGCTGTACGCGAACCACACGAGGGTGAGCACGGCGATAAGTCCTAGGCCGAGCACCGCCCACACCACGCCCTTCGAGCCGCCGCCGCCGCGTGCTTTCCGTCCAAACGGCGAGGCCGAACCGAACGCCGGGGGAGGACCTTCGGCTTTGCCCAACTCGGCGATGTCCACGCCCGCTTGCGATGGCGGTAACGGCTGACTTGTCTTCTTCAGGTCGGATTCGTAGCGCATCTCGACGGATCCCACGCGGACCTGGTCGCCATTGGTCAGTTTCGTCTCGGCGATGCGCATGGTGTTAACGCGCGTGCCATTGGTGGAATTGAGATCGCGGAGCTTGTAACCGTCGCCATCGAGCACAAACATCGCGTGATGATGCGAGACGGTACCGTCCTCCAGACGGATCTTGTTGTCCAACGCGCGGCCAACACCCACGCGTTCTTCCAGCAAATCAAAAACCTTCCCCTCCAATTGGCCCGACAGGATGTGCAATTTAGGCATTTATGCGCCTCTGGCGTATTCCGCATTCTTTGTGACAGCTACCCCAACGTGACCCGCATGATGCTTGCTTGCCCCCGCCAAGTCAATTTTGATTTTTTGCGATTGCGTTTTCGTCCCGCGTGTATGAGGTTTCCTGAGACGGATGGACGCTTCTGGCGGAAACAGGCCCGGGCATTGGCTGTTGACCTTGAACGTCGGCTCGAACCGAGCGTCCAACTCCATGGAGGCGGAGGAACTGCTGTCGATTATGAAGACAAAATCATTGATTTCACTGGGTGCAGCGCTGGTACTGCTGTCTCTGGCGGCCAGCGAGTCGAGCGCGGGCGTCAGCTGGTCGGTCGGCGTCTTCGACGGCCCGCTCGGAGCCTGCGGCCACTGGGTCAGCAGGCCGGGGTACGGACGTTGCTGGCACCCGGCGTACGTCTCGTCGAATTGGTACCCGTACTGCGAGGGCTACTGGATGTGGACGGACTGCGGCTGGTACTGGGTCAGCAGCGAACCGTGGGCTTGGGCCACGTACCACTATGGTCGCTGGGCGAACGACCCCTACGAAGGCTGGGTCTGGGTGCCGGACACCGAGTGGGGCGCGTCCTGGGTCTGCTGGCGCGAAGGGGGCGGATATTGTGGTTGGGCGCCGCTGCCGCCCGGCGCGGTCTTTCGACCGGGGGGCGATATCGTCTACCGCAATGGTCCTGTTCCGGACCGGTTCTTTGTCTTCGTTGAACTCGGTCACTTCTCCGAACCCATCCATCGACGCGGCGTGATCGTCAACAACACCGTCATCATCAACAAGACCGTCAACATCAACAGGACCACCCGCGTCAACAACGTGGTCGTCAACGGCGGCCCGAAAGTGGACGAAATCCAAAAGGTCAGCGCCCGCAAATTGACCGAGGCGCCACCGCGCGCCGCCCTCGAACGCGCCGCCACGACCCGATCCAGAGGGACGTTGCCGCAAGTCATCAAACCAAACGCCAGCGAGCCCGGACGTGAACCGGCGAAGGTTGAGAAGGCCAGCAAAGGTGAGCCGGAGATCATTCGCAGCGGCACCGGCGAACGCGTGCATGAGAACAAGCAATCGGGGAATCAACGCGTCGAACCCCAACCGACCGTGTCCAAGCCGTCCGTCGAGAAATCGGAGCGTCCCGTGAAGGGCGAAGAGAAATCTTCAGGCAGGCCCCGATCCGATCAAGGCCAGCAGGGATCTCATCAGAATTTTGGCTCACGCGGCTCGTCGCGGTATTCGCCCGCCGCGCCCGATTCCATTCAACCCCGTCAGCGTACCACTCGCGAGCCGACTCCGCAGAGTCAGCCGTCGCGGGAGCAACGGGCCACCGAAAAACAATCCCAACCTGGCACGAACCAGGGTCGCGAAGAGACTCCGAAAAAAGGCCAACAGGGCGGGAATTAGGCGGCATCACATGCCTTGGGTGTCGTGGGAGGGCGAGGGTTTTCGGCGGGCCTTGACCTCCCAGTCTGTTTATGAAGGGTTGCGCGCACAAGAGCGCGCCCCAACCGAATTTCCTTTTGTTCTATGCGATTTACTGCCATTTTATGCGCAACCCATGGGAAAGAACTCCAGCATTGAGTGGACAGATCACACATTCAACCCATGGTGGGGCTGCGCAAAAGTTTCGCCTGCCTGTACCAACTGTTACGCCGAAGCGTGGTCACGGCGGGTGGGGGCCGACATCTGGGGCGCGGGCGCAAGTCGACGTTTCTTTGGCACAAAGCATTGGCAGGAGCCGCTAAAATGGAATGAAGATGCCAAGAGAGAAGGGCGTCACAAGCGTGTGTTTTGCGCCTCCATGGCCGATGTGTTTGAAGAGCGCCCCGACTTGCATGCCACTCGTCGAAAACTGTGGCAATGGATTCATCTGACTCCTTGGCTGGATTGGCTTCTGCTGACGAAGAGACCCGAGAACGTCGGTCTCATGGTTCCTTGGAAGGATAAGTGGCCTACGAATGTTTGGCTTGGTACTTCCGTCGAAAATCAGGAATGGGTTAAGCAGCGCCTTCCTCTACTGCTGACCTATCCAGCCCAATGCCGGTTCCTTTCTTGCGAGCCATTGCTGGGTTCTCTCGACCTTCGTGCATGGATCGAAAGCCGTCCGGCGAAACTGTATCCAATCAACTGGGTGATTGCAGGAGGGGAGAGCGGCCCAGGTGCCAGACCAATGCTCCCGGGGTGGGCGAGGAACGTACGTGACCAGTGCCAAGCTGCTGGCATCCCGTTTCATTTCAAGCAATGGGGGCATTGGGCCCCTGTTTCGGCCCCGAAACGTGAGGGTCCACTAGTACGTAAATTCTGGGACGAAGTGGCGGGCATGGAAATCTTCATGGCCGCAAAGGGGAAGAAGATTGCTGGACGCCGGCTAGATGGAATGACGTGGGATCAACTCCCCGTAACGGCATGAGTGCTGAAGACTTTCTCTTTGAGCTTCCACCAGCCGATCTAAAGATCGCTGAAAGAAAGTTCAAAGAGCGCAACCCGATCTGGACGGGGTGCAAGGCGAGACTCATCGAGCGCTATCTTTTTTACTTTGTTCAAATCACTTACCATGGGACTTACATCGACGCTTTTGCGGGGCCGCAAGAATGCGACAAACATGAGATGTGGTCGGCGAAACTCGTGATGGAAAGCTCGCCGAGGTGGCTGAAAAACTTCTTCCTTTTTGAACTCAAAGATTCGCAAGTGAAGTTGCTTAGGCAGATGTGCAATAGCCAGCCGCCCCCTGATAAGACGAAGAAGGAACCGAATCGAAAAATCAAAATCTATCCGGGGGACTTTAATCAGAACATCCTCATGATGCTGCGTGAGAATCCGATTCGAGATAAAGAAGCCACGTTCTGTCTGCTAGATCAGAGAACCTTCGAGTGCGACTGGGCGTCCGTCAAAGCCATTGCTGACCACAAACGGGGCGGAAACAAAATCGAGCTGTTTTATTTCTTTCCAGAGGGTTGGATCAACCGAAGCATGAAAGCGAAGAAAATTGACAAGGATGAAGCTCTCAAAAAATGGTGGGGTGATTCGTCTTGGCCCGAACTGATGAAGAGGCAAGGGGCTGTCCGCGCTCAATATGTTTGCGACCGATTTAAATCGGAACTGAAATACAAACACGTTTATCCATTTCCGATTTATGAGAAACCCGACAAAGGCGGCAGAATCATGTATTACATGATACATACGTCAGACCACGACGAAGCGCCATTATTAATGAATCGTGCGTATGGAAAAGCCCTTGACATCAAAGAGACACCCGAACAACTGGATTTGCTGAAGGTTTCTCTCGCCAAGAATTGATGCGCGACGCACCACTCTGTCAGCGATCTGTGCGCAACCGTTCCTGCAACCGGCTGAAACGGGCTGCAGTTTTGTTATTGCGCACCGCAATGGCCAGCGCCTTTTTCGATCCGATAAGGATCACGAGCTTCTTGCCGCGCGTGATCGCGGTGTACAGCAGGTTCCGCTGCAGCAGCACGAAATGCTGCGTGAGCAGCGGCACAATGACGCACGGGTATTCGTTGCCCTGCGATTTGTGGACGCTGATGGCGTACGCGGGCAGCAGTTCGTCCATGTCCGTGAACTCGTAGGGAATCTCGCGTTCATCAACCTCGACGATGACCTGCTGCTCGACCAGATCGATCCTCTTGACGCGGCCCAGATCGCCGTTGAACACATCCTTGTCGTAATTGTTGCGGATCTGCATCACCCGGTCGCCGACGCGGTACGTGCGCCCGAACCGCTGCACGTTCGGCCCGCTCGGATTCAGCGTCGATTGCAGTTCGCGATTCAAATTCTCCGAGCCGCACAATCCCTTGTGCATCGGCGTCAGCACCTGCACGTCGCGCATCGGGTCGAACCCGAATTTCTTCGGCACGCGCTCGCCGCACAACGTCTTGATCGTCGCCAGCACCTTCTCGGGTTGTTCCTCGGCTATGAAGAAAAAGTCGGCTTCCTGCTGCGCGTCCAACACCGGCATCTGGCCTTCATTGACGAGATGCGCATTCGTGATAATAAAACTGTTCTTGGCCTGTCGGAAAATCTCGGTCAATCGCACCACGGGCACCCGGTCGGAATCGATCACATCCCGCAGGAAATTGCCCGGTCCCACCGACGGCAACTGGTCCACGTCGCCGACGAACACGACCGACGCCGTCAGCGGAATCGCCTTCAACAGGTGATAGGCGAGGGGAATGTCGAGCATCGATGTCTCGTCGATGATGATCATGTCGCCCTGGAGCGGACGCCGCTCGTTGTGCGTGAACCCGCCTTCGCGCGGCTCGTACTTCAGCAGGCGGTGGATCGTCTGCGCGGGCGCACCCGTCGCCTCGCTCATTCGTTTGGCCGCGCGTCCCGTCGGCGCGGCGAGCAATACCTTGCCGTTCTTGGCCCGCAGAATCTTGACGATGTTGTTGACGATGGTCGTCTTGCCCACGCCGGGTCCGCCCGTTATCACCGAAATCTTCGACGTGAGCGCGGTCTGGATGGCGTTCCGCTGCGCGGCGGCCAGTTCCACGCGGGTCTTCTGCTGCACCCAGACAAGCGCCTTCTCGAAATCGATCGTCGGCAGCGTCAACGGCGCGGCGCGCAGTTCGTGAATCTTGGTGGCGACCCCGCGCTCCGACTTGCACAACCGGGCCAGGTAGACATAGTCATCCTCGATCACCACGTCGCCGCCCACCGATAATTGGTCAATGGCCTTCTCGATAGGCGCGATCTCGACTTCCAACAATTCGCGCGCGGCTTCGATCAATCGCTCGCGCGGCAGGCACGTGTGACCCTCGTCGGTCGCGCGGTCGAGCGCGTGCACCACACCCGCCTTCAATCGATGAATGGAATCCTTCTCGATCCCCATCTTCGAGGCGATGCCGTCCGCCGTGCGGAAGCCGATGCCGGAAATGTCCTTGGCGAGCCGGTACGGGTTCTCCTGCACGATGGCCATCGCGTTCTCGCCGTATTGCTTGTAAATCTTCGCCGCGTGCGAGCTGCCAATGCCGTAGCCCTGCAGAAAAATCATGATGTCCCGCACGCTCTTCTGCGTCGTCCACGCTTCCTTGATCCGCTTGGCGCGTTCGGGACCGATCCCGTCCACTTCCCGCAACCGTGCCGAAAACGTGTCGATCACTTCCAGCGTGCGCTCGCCGAATTTCTCGACAATCCGGTCGGCGAACGTCTCGCCGATGCCTTTGATCAGGCCGCTGCCGAGATACTTCTTGATGCCAACGACCGTGCGCGGCAACACGGACTCGAATCGCTCGACCGCAAACTGTCGCCCCCATTGTTTGTGGTTCACCCAATGGCCCTGGGCGCGGACGCTCTCGCCAACATTCAGCGCCGCGAGATTGCCTACGATGGTGATCGGCTCGGTCCGCCGCGTGCCGCCTTCCGGCAGAAGTTGCGCCACGGTGTAATGGTTCTCCTCGTTGGAGTAAATGACATGCTCCAGCGTGCCTTCAACGGTCTGCAATGGTTCGTCTGCCGTGGCCATCAGCGTGTGTTCGACGTGCGGGGAGTGCGGCCTTAGCGGGTTGGCTTCGCGTCAGGGTACGGGCCAAGAAACCGTTCGCCGTTAAAATGGATCATGTGTGTCGGAGATTCCGCCACCCAGACCTCCGTTTCCCAAGAGATTTGCCCGAGGTGTGCGACCATACCCAACCATGTCTCCGGACTGGCCGCTCGATGTGAAGATCGTCACAGTCTGCGGCTTAATTCTCGTTTTGACCGCATGAATGATGACGTTCTCCTGCAAGACATCGGCGTCATTGAACGCAGCCTTTCGTGACTCGAAGAGATGGATGGACCTAATAGCCATCTCGTCCAGAAAGAATCGGCGAAATGGCGCGTGATACGGGCCGTTGCAAAAACTGCGCGGCGTGATCGCCACCAATTCTCCATCGTCCGCCACCAGCTTCACAACAAGCCCGAGAAAGGCAGTGTAGAGATTGACGACCGGCAATCCCACGCCCTCAAGGTGCTTTCGATCCGCCGAATTCGTGGCGATTTTACGATAGGGTGGATTCAGGATTGCCGCATCGTAACGCTGGCGCTCGCTGCCAAAAAGGTCATCCCGCAACGCCAAGCTCGCATCGGAGATGAAGTCAGTGCGGTGAATCACATGCGAAAAGTAAACGCCGACTCTAGCAAGATGTTTAGCACAAAGCTCCAGCGTGTCGTGCAAGTGGTTGGCAAGCTCTGGATCAATCTCGAATGCGTCCACATGAAGCGACGTAGGCCGCTCGTCGCTCTGAAGAATCCGTTCGACGACAGCAGCGGTCAACGATCCGATTCCCGCGCCCGGGTCGAGCAAACGAATTGAGGCGCGATGCAGCGACAGTCTCTCTGCCATCAACTTCGCGACGAAATGCGGTGTTAGGATTTGCCCCAAGTTTGACCGTTGTTTGAGGTCAAGGCGGTTCGTGGCTGCTACCCGCGCGATGTCGACGGTTTCGCCCAAATCTGCTAGTGCGACGCTCGCATGCATCGGCTAAATACTAGCAAAGAAGACGGTCATTTAGCAATCAGCCTCGATTCACACCTTACGCGTCAGTTCCGCCACGGCCTCGCAGTGGGCGGTCTGGGGAAACATGTCGAACGGCGTGACGCGCTCCAGTCGATACCCGTGCGCAACCAACTGCTTGATGTCCCGCGCCAGCATCGGCGGCGCGCATGACACGTAAATGATCTTGCGGGGTTTCTGTTCGCGCAACGTCTTGCGTACTACAGGGGCGCAACCCGACCGCGGCGGATCGAGAATCAGGCACGTCTTGTTCAGATCGCACTGTCGCAATGTATAGAATAGCAGCCGCTCGGTCTTGCCGGGGTAAAAATCATAGCTTTTCAGGCCGAGGCGTTGCGCGTTCTCGTTGGCGGCCTTGATGGCTTTCGCGTCCTCTTCGATTCCATACACGTGCTCGGCGAGATCGGCCAGCATCAGGGCGAACAAACCGACCCCGCAATAGGCATCCACCAGAATCTTGCAACCAGTGTCGGCAAATATCTTGCGAGCATGTTGTAGCGCCAGCTCGATGACCTCGCGGTTGACCTGAAAAAACGAGCCGAGCGGCACCTGCAGCGTTTTGCCAAGAACGTTTTCGGTGATTGTTTCGACGACCGTTGGTTCCGCCGACTCTTCGGCATCGAGCGGATCCACATTGGCTCGTCGGCGTTCCTCGTACAGCCACACCTGCCGCGCGGAGTTGGAGCGAATTGTCAAATGCACGTTCTCCAACGATTGCTGGGCGACCTCCGCCAGCTTCGCGTTCACTTCTTCGCCGGCGATAGGACATTGCTCGATGCCGATAATGGACCGCCCGCGCACGCTCCAGAAACCGGGCTTACCGGGACCGTGCACGACAATCTTGTTGCGGTAGTGGTACTCACGCGGCGAGCCAACGACCGCTTCGATGGGCGGATTGGCAATTTTGCCAATGCGCTCGAACACATCCCGAATCTGGCGGCGCTTCAGTTCGAGTTGGTGCTCGTAAGCGATATGCTGGTATTGGCAGCCGGCGCATTTCGCGTAGTACGGGCAGCGCGGCTCCACGCGCCGCGGTGACGGCGTGATCACCCGCACAAGGTCAGCCGTCGCGTAGCGGCGCTTGACCTCCACGATCTCGACCTCGACGCGTTCGCCCTCGATCACGAACGGCACAAACACCACGAAATTGTCCACGCGCCCGATGCCGTCGCCGCCGAACGCGACCGTCGTGATATCCAGTTCGAGCCGCTGACCGACCTGCACGCCCGCGGTCGTCATGGTTGCTTGTCGCCTGACTTGGTGGTCAGCGCGGAAACGCTGCCGGTCAACGCCCAGATCCAGGCGATGAGAAAAAGGACGACTCCCGCAACCGCCATCCCAAAAGAGCTGCCGAGCTGTTCGGGGAGTTCGTTCGTTCGGAGGAACTTGTCGAGCAGGGGCGCTCCCCCGACCATCGTCAATGCGAAGCCACCCAGGGCGAGGACGATCTGAATGGCGGCCTTGAGGGGTTGCCGAACAATCAACGAACCCAATCCCGGTAACACGAACAGGTTGAGCAAGAGACACACCCACGCAGCCAGTCGCTTCACCGGCTTCGGTGATGGGGAAATGACTGGCGGTTGGTCAACCATGGTGGCTTGTCGGCTCGATGATTTGGGATCCAAGGAGGTCCTCGTACGCATACAACTTGGCCGCGATCCCGATCGGAAGCGTGGCAAACACACCAACACAGCAGGCAATCACGCCCAACGCACTGATCAGCCCCGCCACGATAAACAGTGCGAACAGGATCCACCACTGCCGCGTCACGGTTTTTCGGCTCAACTCCATGGCCTCCCAGAAACCCATTCGCTTGTCGATCACCAACGGCAACGTGAATTTCCAGGCCACGCCCAGATAAATGCCCGGCAGAATACAGCAGAGAAATCCAAAACCGACCAACACGCCGCTGACAACATGGGCCAGCAGCAGCGGGATGAACGCGCTGCCAAATCCCGCGAACGCGTCGCCAATATCCGCCGGCTGTCCGCGCATGAGCTTCAGATAATAATTGTACAGTCCACCCATCAGTGGTCCGCTCGCCACCAGATTCCACAAGATGTTGACCAGGATGCCCGGCCATTGAGCCACGATCGCCTCCCATGGGTGGCCACGATGCGCAACCAGCGGCACGCCAAGCGCGAAATTGACCGTGAAACCCAGCGCTACGCCCACGCCACCCAGAAGTACCAAAATTAATAGCGATGTGCCGACCAACCTCCAGAAATTGCCGGTCAACAGTGTCCAGGCGCGCCTAATGCACGCGCCTATATCCACTTCATAACCTCGGGACGTGACTTGGGCAGCCAGCGTGTCGGCATCAACAGACCCGACCGCCGGTGGTGCTCCAGACGACGGAGAGGGCCCACCAGCCAAATCGGCAAATTCGGGAAACGCGGAAATCGGTTTCCATTCGGTGGTGCCCTCGGCCTGCGCCTTGGTCTGCGCGTTGGCCCGCCCCTCGCGAATCCATTGCCGCAGTTGCTCTGCCGTAACCGGGCCGTATTCGCGTCCGTCAACTCCAAGGATCTTATACATGTCAGAACCAGCCCTTCTTGTTCCGGACGTACGTTTGGACAAACTCCTCATCGGATTTCGTCAGATAAATGAGCCCTTCAATGAGGGAGATCACCCACATGACTACACCGCCAATACCACAGGTGAGCACGGTGATTAGCAACATCGTGATGCCGGCACCGGTATAGCCGAGGACGAACTTGTGGATGCCCAGGCATCCGGTGTATGGAATCAGGGCCAGCACGCCCGCCACGATCTTTTTGTCCGCACCGGGCGGCCGTGTCGCGCCGTACGCCGGCACCGGCGGCGAGATCGGCGGAGGTGCGCCGTCGGAGATACCGAGTGACGCCTGGAATTCTGGAAAGTTGGCCAGATGTTTCCACTCAGCTTGGCCCTCACCTTGCACCTTCGTCTGCGCATTGGCGCGGCCTTCTCGAATCCATTGCGCTAGTTGTTCCGCTGTGACCGGTCCGTACTCTTTGCCATCGGCTCCGATAATTTTGTACATGTCAACCTCCGTCAGAATCGTTCCGGTCTTAACATTATGGCGCCAATAGCGTAAATGGGTATGCGGGAATGTTGCGCAGCACGCCGAACGCGACAATTACCACGAGCAGCAACCAGATCCAGGCCGGTTTCAACGTGCTGGCGTCGCCGCGTACGATCAGGTAGCCGGCCACCGGCACCATGGACATCGACAGCGCATTGAATCGAAATGCCGCCGCCAGATTTCCATGCAAAAGCAGGTGAAGCGCGCGCGTCGTCCCGCAACCGGGACACCACAGACCGGTCATCTCGTGGAACAAACATCGTGGATACAGCATGGTGGTTGCGGGATCGAAAAAGAACAGCACGACTCCGACACCCGCCGCCGCCGCGAGGACAGCGACCATGGAAAGCGATTTCCTCATGGTTGGCTGATGCGCGTCCACTCGATTCTCCCGCTCACGTGCGCCATTGACGCCAGTGCATGTAGTACTGCCTCCAGGGCTTCCACGTCCCCAGCCGCATACCGAGTATCAGCAACGCTATCAGGCCGATAATCGACAGGATCAAACCAGCAATGGCCATCCCTCTGCCGGTCTGCTGCGATGGATCGCGCTTGATTTGCGACAAACCCACGCTCGAAAAAACAATGCCCAGCACGCTAAAGATGGGACCACAGCACAGCCAGCCCCCCATCAACCCGATCAGCCCGAAGATCAGCCCGGTGACCGCCATGCTATTCGTCACGGGGCGTGTGGCGGGACCTGCCGGCGCTCCCGGTGGCATCGAGGGCGGGATGGGCGGTGGCGCCGTCGGGGCAAATTCCGGGTGTTGGCCGAGCGGCTTCCACTCGACGCTGCCTTCGGCTTGGGCCAGGGTCTGCGCGTTGGCGCGACCCTCGGCGATCCATTGGCGTATCTGGTCCGCGCTGACAGGGCCGTAGGGCCGGCCATCACCACCGATGATCTTGAACATTGGGCTCCTTGCTCCCCTGGTTCAACGCCAACTCCAAGTTGCGAACAATTTTCACGCTACGCCAGCGCCTTGCGCAACTCCAGCTTTAATTTTTCCAATCCCTCTCCCGCAAGCGCGGAGATTTCCAATACCTTTTGTCGCGCAGGCTTGCCCGCCGGCTTCTTCTTCGACGTTCGGGATGCTCGTCCCGCCAGCTTGCGCTTGAACGCCGCCAGGTTCTTCTTCGCGTCAGGCAGGTCCATCTTATTGGCTACCACGAGCCGTTTCTTCTCCAGAATCTCGGGATTGTACAGTTTCAGTTCGTCGAGCAATTGCTGGTAATCATCCTGCGGCTTGCGGCCATCGACGCCCGCCATGTCCAGCAATACCACCAGCAGTTGGCAACGCTCGATGTGCCGCAGGAAATCATGTCCCAGCCCCTTGCCCCGATGCGCGCCTTCGATCAGCCCCGGAATGTCGGCGATCCGAATGCGCTCGAAATCGCCGTAGCTGAGGATTCCCACATTCGGCGTCAGCGTCGTGAACGGATACGAGGCGACTTTCGGGTGCGCGTTGGTGATCTTCGAGATCAGCGTCGATTTGCCCGCGTTCGGGAAACCGATCAGCCCCGCGTCCGCCAGCGTCTTCAGTTCCAATTCGACTTCGAGTTGCTCGCCCGGCTCGCCGTACTCGAACTCGCGCGGCGCCTGGTGTGCCGAACTCTTGAACGCCGCGTTGCCGCGTCCGCCGCGTCCGCCCTTCGCCAGCACAAACTGCTGGCCGTCCTCCACAAGATCGGCAATCAGTTCACGGCCGGTCTCAACAGGAGGAGCATCCACTACTTCGACAACCGGGACGCCGAGAGGCGCATCGGCACGCGATGCCTCCACCAACTGCTTCGCCCGTCCCGGCGTGAATGGCATTCCGACGGTTACTCTCGGGTCGAATTCCTCCGTCGCCGCTGCCGGATGATAACTCGACGGCGCGCGCTGTTTCACCGGCGCGGTCAGCCGGAAAATTTGCGTGCCGATGGGCACTCTCGCGATGACGTTTCGCGCGCCCCGGCCAAAGCAATTCTTCCCGCGCCCGTGGACGCCGTGTTTGGCCACCAGCCGTGGCGAATAATAAAAATCCGAAAGATCGGTGATGTTCTTGTCCGCCACCACCACCACGTCGCCGCCCTTGCCGCCGTCGCCGCCGTCCGGCCCGCCCCGATCGATATATTTCTCCCGCCGAAACGATACACACCCGTTCCCGCCATCCCCCGCCTTGACCCGTATTTTGACCTTGTCGACGAACATGCAGTCAGCATAGCCGCAAAAACCGCAAGCGGGAAGGGGAAAGCCGGTTGACTCTGGAAGTGGTCTGGCGACCGTGTGGCCGCACCGGATTTGCCACGAGTCGGGCGTTGACCCGCTACGAGGGGTTAGTAGCTGCGACGTTTTGTGCGTCGCGTATAACTTCGTAAACGGTGCCCGAGTCTTGAATTAAGTCGAAGCAAGGAAAAGAGAATTGGCCAGCGTTAGGTGACGCCAGTCGCCAGGATCGCATCGGTCCTCCGCGCTCTGCGGGCCCAAAAATGATCGTCCCCGACCCATCTGATTTCTGTTCCAGAGAGAGGTCGGTTATCGTACGCAAGTTTATGGATTTTACGGTGTGGCCAAAAAGTCCCGAAATAATCAGACAGCGCTGGTTTGTGACCCCGTAACAAGTTCTCTCCCTCAACTTGGCGTCGTATATAAAGCGCCCGAACATCATGTAGAGACCGACCGCCACAAACGGAATTCCCCATAGCCTCATGAAGATTGGGCCACCTGTCTTGATTGCCATTGCCTCCCAGAAAATGGCAAATCCACCCCACAGGATGCTAAATGGTATTGTAGCCATGTCAGACTTGCGCAACCTGATGCCTTGCAACGGACTGCCGCTCCAAAGCAATTTCTCACCCGATCCCAGTTCCGCCGAGACGACTGAGTTCGAGTCCGTCCAAATTACTTGTCCAGAGATAGCTCTCACCTACTTGATTCCAGTATGCAATGAATACCCGATGCTTGCAACGGCAGTTAAGACCGACGTGCGGATCATGAGCCAATCTTCCTCTGCACGAGCACCTGGAACGTCCGGCCCATCATTTCGGGATGGAGAAGTTGCTGGATCGCCGCGCGTTCTTTGCTGGGTTGGCCGGCGGTGCGTTCGACAATCTCGGCAATCTCGGCCTCTCCGATCTGCAACAGGTAGTGTGACTGGTCGGTGAACAAAATCGGTTCAAGCCCGAGCTTCTTGCCATGTTCGATCAACGAGGTGAATTCGACGTGCGCCGTCATGTCTTGTTCGCCAATGTGCGCATACGGATTCTCGCTCTTGGTGTGTCGGAAATAGCACAGCAACGTGCCGTCGCGATGGTGCGGCGCGAAATACCTAGGCCGCTCGTAACCGTAGTCGATGGTGACGATCCACCCGCGTTTCAGTCGCTTTGCCACGTCCGCGAGCCAATCCATGGCGCGCAAGTTCACCTCGGTGCGATAGCCTTCCATGTGCTGAACGGGCAGGTCGCTCAGAAAGTCCGCCAGACGCGGCGTCGAGAGCGGCCCGAGGACTTCTTCAAAGAGCTTCAACCCCTCACCCGAACCCTCTCCCCCAAGGGGAGAGGGGCGAAGACTTCGCACATACACCTCCTGCCACGTTCCATCTTTTACCTGAACAACGTGAACCGGCAACGCGTCGAGAAACTCGTTGGAGAACACGCAACCGACAATCGAATCGGGAAGGGAATCACCCGTCTCGATGATGCGATATCGCAGGTCCGGGGTAGCCGCGAGGACGTCGGCGCGCAATTGGCCACGGTGTCCGCCAAACTCGACAACCTCGAACTCGGCCGGGTTGCCCAATTCTCCTCGAAAATTCAGAAACTGTTTCGCGAGCAGTTTTCCAAACAGTGGCCCAACGCTCACGCTGGTGAAGAAATCGCCGTGTTTCCCGACCTTTTCGCGACTGCCGATGTAATATCCGACTTGGGGGTGATACAGCGCCAGTTCCATGAATCGCTCGAAAGTGATCCGCCCGCCGCCCGCGTCGATTTCGCGCCGGATTTCACGAACCAAATCGGGATTGCCGTCCACGCGCCCACGATAGCCGAGCCGCGCGCGTGGATGAAGCCGAAAGAACACTTGCAAGCGGTGCGAGTTTTGGTAGGTTCCTTGTGAAAAATGTCACAAAGTCCACCTGTTGGCGTGACGGGCGAACCGAGTGTAGTTTTCATGGCTGAGCAATTACAACAGTACGTGCCTGTCGGGCTTCTATTGCTGGTTGCAATTGGATTTGCCGCCGCCGCCATGCTGGCGCCGCTGATTATCGGCAAGCCACGCGTCCACGACCCGATCAAGGACAGCGCGTACGAGTGCGGTCTGCCGCCGATGGCCGATGCGCACACGCGTTTCAGCGTCAAATTCTACCTCATCGCGATGTTGTTCATCATATTCGACATCGAAGTGGTGTTCATGTTGGGATGGGGCGCGGTGTTCCGCGACTTGATCAAACCCGTCGCCGAAGGCGGCATCGGTATAAAAATGCTGTTGGGGGCGCTGCTGTTTCTCGGAATTCTCGAAGTCGGCCACATTTACGCCTGGAAAAAGGGCGCACTCGACTGGGCTCCGCGCAAGGAACGCATGCCCGAGCCAAAACCCGTTGCAGCGAAGGGAGAGAAGAAGCCGGAGTTGGTAGCGTCATGAGCCAACGGCTCGAAACCGGATTCGACCCCAAGGTGGAAGGCCGAGACGTGATTGTCACAAGCGTGGATGCCGCGATCGACTGGGTCCGCAAAAACTCCTGCTGGCCGATGCCGATGGGTCTCGCTTGTTGCGCGATCGAATTGATGGCCGCGGGCGCCAGCCGCTTCGATATCGCGCGGTTCGGCTCGGAAGTGATGCGCTTCTCGCCGCGACAGTCCGACCTGATGATCGTGGCCGGCACCTGCGTGTACAAAATGGCGGGCGTGGTCAAGCGCGTATGGGACCAGATGCCCAACCCGAAGTGGTGTATTGCGATGGGCGCGTGTGCCAGTTCGGGCGGCATGTATCGCAGCTACGCCGTCGTGCAAGGGGTGGACCATTTTCTGCCCGTGGACGTGTATATCTCCGGTTGCCCGCCGCGTCCCGAAGCGCTCCTGGAAGGTTTGATGGCGATCCAGCGCAAGATCGCCCACGAGAAGGCCGTCGTGAATATGAAAAAGGGTGATGGCCCCGGGATTTCCGCTCCCATCAGCGGACCGATCATCGTGCGTGGCGAATACGCGCCGAAGCTCAGGGGTTGACGACACGATGACCCTGCAAGCGGCCATCGACAGATTGAAGGTGCGACTCGGGGAAGCGGTTTCCGGCCCCGTCGAATTCCGCGGCGAAACCACCCTCACCGTGTCGCCCGGGAAGATTGTCGCCGCCTGCGAATTCTTCAAGAAGGAATGCGGCTTCGACATGCTGACGGACCTTTCGGGCGTGGACAATTACGGCGAGGACCCGAGATACGAGGTCGACTACCTGTTGTACTCGCTGGCGCAACGGTGCCATGTGCGGTTGAAGGTGCGTGTGTCCGAGGAGGACATGGTGGTGGACAGCGTCACCAGCGTCTGGCGGGGAGCGGATTGGCACGAGCGCGAAGCGTTCGACATGTTCGGCATCCGCTTTCGCGGACACCCGAACTTGAAACGCATCCTGATGTGGGAAGGCTATCCGCATCATCCGTTGCGAAAAGACTTCCCGCTCGCCGGCATCCCGGCCGAACTGCCGGAGTCGGCGGTCAATGCCGACACGGTGCGCAGCGCGCCGATGTTGGGCGGGCCGTTCGTGGCTTCCGATGGCACGCGCAGTTCGATCCGCCGCGAGCCGCGCCAGTACGACACCCTTGCCGAGCGACAGGAGAAACTGGCGCACCCGACAAAGAAGGAATCGGTATGAAATTGTAGCCGCGAAACTTTTTCGCGGCAATTGAATGACCGCGAATGTGATTCGCGGCTACAAATGATATGACCACGAAGCATGAAATGGAGTTGATCGATTCCGCCGCTCGCGCGCAGCAGGTGATGGAAGAAGAGCTGGCCGGCGAGAAGATGGTCATCAACATGGGGCCGCAGCACCCGAGCACGCACGGGGTGTTGCGCGTCGTGCTCGAACTCGACGGCGAAGAGATCGTCAACGCCTGGCCGGATGTCGGTTACCTGCATCGCGGCGACGAGAAGATCGCCGAGAACATGACGTACACGCAGTTCATTCCGTATACCGACCGCCTCGATTATCTGGCGCCGCTGGCCAACAATGTCACCTATGCCTACGCCGTCGAGAAACTGCTGGGGATGGATGTGCCGCCGCGCTGCAAATACATTCGCGTCATCTGCGCGGAACTCGCGCGTATCAGTTCGCATCTGCTCGGCCTGGGCAGCTTCGGCATGGATGTCGGGGCGATGACCGTGTTCCTCTACACGTTTCGCGAACGCGAGAAGATTTACGACATGGCCGAATGCATCAGCGGCGCGCGGTTCACGACCAGCTACACCCGCATCGGCGGACTGGCGCACGATATGCCGCCGGAGTTCGTGCCGATGCTGCGCAAGTTTCTGAAGGAATTTCCTGCGACCATTGATGAGGTCGACAAACTGCTCACGCGCAATCGAATTTTCTGCGAGCGCGCGCGTGGGATCGGGATGCTTACGAAGGCAGACGCGATTGATCTCGGAGTCACGGGTCCATGCCTGCGCGGATCGGGCGTGGATTGGGATATCCGCAAGGCACATCCCTACAGCAGCTATGAGGATTTCGAATTTGAGGTGCCCCTTGGCTCGGTCGGGGACAGTTACGACCGCTATCTGGTGCGCATGGAGGAGATGCGGCAGAGCGTGCGCATTCTCCAGCAGGCCATCGATAATCTGCCCGATGGCCCGGTGAATTCGCCGGACGCCAAGATTCTGCTGCCGGACAAGGAAGCCGTGCTGACGAAAATGGAGGAGTTGATTCATCACTTCATCAACGTCACGGAAGGCATCAACGCGCCTCCGGGCGAGGTCTATTTCTCCGCGGAAAATCCGAAGGGCGAACTCGGGTTCTACATCGTCAGTAAAGGAGGCGGCACGCCACATCGCTTGAAGATTCGTTCACCGTCGTTCGTCAACCTGCAGGCGCTGCCCATCATGGCCAAAGGCCACATGATGAGCGACATGGTCACCATCCTCGCGAGCCTCGATTTCGTGATGGGAGAGTGCGACCGGTAGGCATCTGATTTTTCAATGGCACTGAACGTTCCAACAGAACTCGAGCAGCACATCGACGAGGTCATCACGCACTACCCGCAGCAGCACAAACGGGCGGCGGTGCTGTGGCTGTTGCATCTTTTGCAGGAACATTTCGGCCACCTCGGCAAGGAGCAGGTCGAGTGGACCGCGACAAAACTCGGCTTGCAGCCGATCAACGTGTGGGAGTTGATCACGTTCTACCCGATGTTCACGGCCAAACCGCGGGGCAAGTTCCACATCAAGGTGTGCCGCACGCTTTCGTGCGAACTCTGCGGTTGTGGCGGCATCCTCGAACGATTGCAAAGGAAACTCGGCGTCAAGCCGGATGAGAACACGAGCGATGGTCTGTTCACGATTTCCACGGTCGAATGTCTGGCGGCCTGCGGCACCGGCCCGGTGATGATGGTCAACGACGAGTTGTTTGAAAACCTCACGCCCGACAAGGCCGAGGCGATCATCAACCGGATCAAGACCACGGGCAAACTGGAGCCGCAACCATTGCCGCCCGTATTGCCCGCTCATCCGTTGGAGAAGCGCGTCCTGCTGGCCAACATGAGCAAGCCCGGGTACAAGGGCGCGATCGAGGACTACATTCGCGAGGGCGGCTATAAGGCGTTGCCGAAAGCGCTCGGCATGAAACCCGAAGAGATCGTGGCCGAGGTCAAGAACAGCGGGGTTCGTGGGCGAGGCGGCGCGGGTTTCCCCTGCGGCATGAAGTGGAGTTTTCTCGCCAAGGGCGCCGGCCAGCCAATTTATCTGGTTTGTAACGCCGACGAGTCTGAGCCCGGCACGTTCAAGGACCGGCAGCTTCTCCATTACGATCCGCACCAGCTTATCGAAGGCATCCTCGTATCCTGCTACGCCGTCGGCGCGCATGCCGCATACATTTACATCCGGGGCGAGATGCCCTATGGCGCGAAGATTCTCATCAGGGCCATCGAAGAGGCGCGCGCAAGGAATTTCCTGGGTAAGAACATTCTTCGCAAGGGGTTCGACTGCGAGATTTTCGTGCATCGAGGCGCGGGCGCGTACATCTGTGGTGAGGAAACCGGTCTCATTGAATCGCTGGAAGGCAAGCGCGCTTATCCGCGCATCAAGCCGCCGTTCCCGGCGGTGGTCGGACTGTTCGGCTGTCCGACCGTCGTGAACAACGTCGAGACACTGTCGAATATCCCGCATATCATCAACAATGGCGCGGCGTGGTTCAGGGGAATGGGGGTGCCCGGCTCCACCGGCACGCGCTTGGTTTGCGTCAGCGGCCCGGTGAAACGGCCCGGCTACTACGAGTTCGAGATGGGCAAGCTGACGATGCGCCAACTCATTTACGATTTGTGCGGCGGACTCCAGGAGGGTCGCCAACTGAAGGGCGTTGTGCCGGGCGGCAGCTCGATGCCCGTGCTGAAAGCCGACCAGATTGATGTGGCGCTGGATTTCGAATCACTCCGCAAGGCCGGCACGATGGCCGGCTCGGGTGGCGTGATCGTGCTGGATGATACGGTCGATATCGTGCAGAGCACGCTCAATGTCGCGCAGTTTTACGCGCACGAATCCTGCGGCCAGTGCACGCCGTGCCGCGAAGGCACGCTGTGGATGGAGAAAATGCTCCACCGCGTCAAACACGGCCACGGTCGCCCCGAAGACGTGGATTTGCTGTGGGACGTCGCCGACAACGTCGACGGCAAGACGATCTGCCCGCTCGGCGAAGCGGTCGCCTGGCCCGTGAAAGCTTTCGTCACGAAATACCGCGGCGAGTTTGAGAAGGCATGCAAGAAGAATGGAAAGGAAGCCACAGATGAACACAGATAAACGCAGATGTTGTAGCGGCACTTCTGCGAAGCGCCGATCTGTGTCCCATCGGTGTAAATCTGTGGCTGACAAGACCGCGATTCGTTGGGTGACTGCTCCGCAATCATCGTTACCCGGCGCGCCCGCCGTCCAGGGTGTTGCCCTTGCGCCCGGCAAGGATGTGGAGTGGTTCTGGACGCACACGCCCAGCGGCAGCTACGTCAGCGGGTACAACATCGTTCGGGCGCGGACTCCCAAAGCTGTCATTCTGAGCGAAGCGAAGAATCTCAGTCGTTCCGGTCGCGCAGGGAAACGACAGAGACCCTTCACTGCGCTCAGGGTGACAGACTCTGAAATCGAGTGATCGAGAATGGCAGAGCAAACAGTCAAACTAACGATCGACGGCAAAGAGGTCGCAGCCCCGAAGGGAATGAACCTGATCGAGGCGGCGAAGCTCGCGGGCATCGAGGTGCCGCATTATTGCTATCACCCGAAGCTGGCGGTGGTCGGCAACTGCCGCATGTGCCTCGTCGACGTCGGCATGCCGAAGATGGGCCTCGACAAGAAGCCGGAGATCGGCCCGGACAGTAAGCCCGTGATCATGTTTGGGCCGAAACTTACCATCGGCTGCAATACGTCCGTTGCCGAAGGCATGGTCGTGCACACGCGTTCGCCGAAAGTGATCAAGGCGCGGGAAGGCGTGATGGAGTTTCTGCTGATCAATCACCCGCTCGATTGTCCGATCTGCGACCAAGCGGGCGAATGCCGGCTGCAGGAGTTCAGCGTCGACTACGGCAAGGGCCAGAGCCGTTTTGTGGAAGAAAAGGTCCACAAACCGAAGAAGACGGAAATCGGCCCGAAGATCATGCTCGACGACGAGCGATGCATCCTTTGCTCACGGTGCGTCCGCTTCATGAGGGACGTGGCGGGTCAGGATTGTCTGGGTTTCGTGAATCGCGGCAGTTATTCCACACTCACCTGTTACCCCGGCATGGAACCGAACACGAATTACGATCTCAATATCACCGACATTTGCCCCGTCGGCGCGCTCACAGCGAATGACTTCCGTTTCAAACAGCGCGTGTGGTTCCTCAAGGAGACCAAGAGCGTGTGCCCAAATTGCGCGACGGGCTGCAATACCGTCTTGTGGTCGCGGGAAGGCGTCGTGCACCGACAGACGCCGCGCGACAATGATGCGGTCAATCAATGCTGGATGTGCGATTCGGGCCGGCTACACTACAAGTTTATCAATGATCCCCATCGCATTACCACGCCGACCGTAAAGTCGTCGGCGATGGGCGAGCGCCTTGCTTTGACGTGGCCCGAGGCGACGCGGCAAATCGCGGAGAAACTTATGCCGCTGAAGGGCAAGGGGTCGACAATCGCGGCCATCGGGACCGCGCGCGCGACGACCGAGGAGCTGTTCCTGTTCAACAAACTCATGCGTGAAATTCTGGGCGCCGAGTTGGTGGATTGCGTGCCCCACGTTGGCGAAGCCGATAAATTCCTGCTCGATGCCGACCGCAATCCAAACACGAATGGCGCGAAGCTAACAGGCGTTGCGGGCGAACCGATTGGCAGCCGGATTCCGGCCATTGCCGAAGCAATCAAGTCGGGCAAGATCAAGACGCTCATCGTTCACGGCGAGAATGTTGTGAAATACGGGGTCACGGAGGAATTGCTCGCGAAGTTGGATTTGCTGGTGGTCATCGACACCCTGCCAAACAAGGTGACGGAACTGGCGCACTATGTCTTGCCCGGCGCGACCTTCGCGGAAAAGCGCGGCACGTTCATTAATGCCAGGAACCGCCTGCAACGCTTGAACGCGGCGATCCCATCGCCCGGCATCGCGCGGCCGGAATGGCAGACGTTCGCGGCGCTGCTGAACGAACTGGGCGGTGATGGCGGCTACCTGACGATTGAAGATGTGTTCGCCGACATGGCGCGCTTGCTCGCGCCGTTGGCAGGACTGAATCTTTCCAAGATTGGCGATCTCGGTGTTGAACTGAAGCCCGCGACCGAAACAAAAGGTGAGGCGAAGACCGAGTCCACCGCCGCCGCGGGAGCGAAGACATGATTCCATTGCTGCTCATTCATCTCATCAAGATTGCCTGTGTCATCGGTGTGATGCTTGGCATCGTTGCCTACACCGTGCTGGCGGAACGCAAGATTTGCGCGTGGATGCAGGATCGCATCGGTCCCAATCGGGTCGGGCCATTCGGCCTTTTGCAGCCCGTAGCCGATGGTTTGAAGTTCATTTTCAAAGAGGACGTGCTTCCGCATCACGTCAACAAGGTGTATTTCACATTGGCACCCATGATTGCCATGATCCCCGCGCTGATCACGATCGCGGTGGTGCCGTGGGGTAGCCAGTTGGTGATTCCCAGCGTGTCGCACGATCCGATCCCGGGCGTGATTGCCAACCTGAATGTCGGCATCCTGTTCGTGTTCGCCATTTCCTCACTCGGCGTGTACGGCATCGTGCTGGCGGGATGGTCGAGCAACTCGAAGTATCCGTTCCTCGGCGGCATCCGATCGAGCGCGCAGATGATTTCCTACGAAGTTTGCCTCGGATTGAGCGTGGTACCGGTGTTCATGCAGGTCGGCTCGCTCAATCTCATGAAGGTGGTTGAATACCAGGCGCAGCACACATGGCTGGGGTTCACCCAGCCGCTGTCGTGTTTCATTTTCCTTGTGAGCGCGTTTGCCGAGACCAACCGCCTGCCGTTCGATTTGCCGGAGGCGGAACAGGAACTGGTCGGCGGATACCACACCGAGTACAGCTCCATGAAGTTCGCGATGTTCTTTCTCGGTGAGTACGCCGCGATGTTCATGGCCTCGGCGCTGATGGCGACGCTGTTTTTCGGCGGTTGGTCGCTGCCGTTCGCGCCGTTCAACGCGCCCGCGCAAACCTTGACGGTGGGTTTGATTCACATCGGCATCTTCCTGGCGAAGGTGTGCGGTTTCCTGTTCTTCTTCATTTGGGTGCGGTGGACGATCCCGCGATTCCGTTATGACCAACTGATGACGTTGGGATGGAAGATATTCATCCCGCTGACGCTGTTGAATATTCTCATTTCCGGAGTCGTGCTGGCGGTGATCACGAAATGACCATGCAAGTCGAACGTCCAAAACTGACGATTTGGGAGCGGACGTATCTCCCGCAGATTCTGCACGGGCTGTGGTTGACGTTGAAACACATCCCGCAGCGAAAGTTTACTCGTCAATATCCGGAGGAGAAACCGCCGCTCCATGGCGCGTATCGCGGCGCGCCGACGTTGGTCAAGGACCCGGAGGGGCGGGTCAAATGCGTTTCGTGCCAGTTGTGCGAATTCGTCTGTCCGCCGAAAGCGATCCGCATCACCCCGCGCGCGCGACCGGAGGATGTTCCGGACGCCAATGTCGAAAAAGAACCCGAGGATTTCGTCATCGATATGTTGCGCTGCATTTATTGCGGGTACTGTGAGGAAGTGTGTCCCGAGGAAGCAATTTTCCTGAAGCAGGATTTTGCCATCGCGGGCTACACGCGCGAAGAATTGCGGTTTCACAAGGAGAAGTTGCTGGAATTGGGAGGCGTGCAACCGGACTCCATTTGGAAATGGAAATTCAAGGGGGCGCCGCCGCTGGATGCGCCGGGTGCGCCGAAGCGTGAGGGGGCTGGTCGGAAAGGATGAATTCCCGATTTGTCATTCTGAGCGGAGCGAAGAATCTCAGTCGTTGAACTGATGGACAAAACGGCGAACAACAGAGACCCTTCGCTGCGCTCAGGGTGACAACGTAAAGAGATGAACATGTACGACATACTGTTCTGGTTTTTCAGCATCGCGATGCTGGTGTGCGGGTTGTTGGTGATTGCCAACCGCAATCCCGTCGCCAGCGCGCTGTTTCTCGTGCTGCTGTTTGTGTTCCTAGCCGGTCTGTTTGTCCTGCTCGAAGCGTTCTTCATCGCGGCGATCCAGGTGCTGGTGTATGCGGGCGCGATCATGGTGTTGTTCCTGTTCGTCATCATGTTGCTGGATATCAAGGCCAGCGAGCGCCGAAAGTTCCGGGCACTCGGTGTCGTTGGCGGAATCGCGGTGGCCGTGGCGTTCGTGTGGGAATTGGTGATCATCCTCACCCGACCGCTGAAACCCCTGGCCACCGGCGGCGACGAACTGAGCGGCGGTCTGGAGCAGGTCGTCAAACCGCTGTTTGCCAATTATATGTTGCCATTCGAGGTGACGGCGCTGCTGCTGCTGGTGGCGATGATCGGCGTGGTCTTGCTTTCCAAGAGGGAACTCAAGTGACCAGCGCGATCACCCTCAATGATTATCTGATCGTCAGCGGATTGCTGTTCGCGCTCGGGATCGCCGGCGTGATCATCCGTCGCAATGCGCTCGTTATCTACATGGCGCTGGAGATGAACCTCAATGCGGCGAATCTCGCGCTCATCGCGTTTTCCAAATTCAACAAGCTGGTCGAGGGCCAAATTCTGGTGTTCTTCGTCATTGCCATCGCGGCAGCGGAAGTCGCGGTCGGTTTGGCAATCATCGTGGCATTGTACCGCCGGAAACAAACCATCAGCGTGGACCAACTGACGACAATGCGGCTATGAATCACTTGATCTACCTGTACGGCACCGACTGGGGCATGGGACAGTTTCCCATCTGCTCAGTTTGGATGATTCTTTTCACCCCGCTGGTGGCCGCCGCGCTGATTACGTTGCTCACAGGAAGGCAGAAAGGGCTGAGCGCCGCGTTGTCCATCGGCGCCATCTTGATTTCCTTCGCATTGTCGCTACGGCTGTTCCTGCTGTTTGCCCTCAAAGGCATCCAGCACCACCCGCATCCGATCCAGTGGCTTGTCGTAGGCAACACGGTTCGCATCAATTTCGGGATGACAACCGATGCGCTGGCTTTGTTGATGTTGCTGGTTGTCACCGGCGTTGGGTCGGCGATTCACATCTATTCGCTCGGCTACATGAAAGGCGACCCCGGCTTCTCGCGGTTCTTCGCCTGCATGTCGCTGTTCACTTTTTCGATGCTGGGGATCGTGATTTCGAGCAACTTCATCCAGATCTTCATCTTTTGGGAACTGGTCGGCGTGAGCAGCTATCTGCTGATCGGTTACTGGTTCGAGAGACCCAGCGCCGCCGACGCCGGCAACAAAGCGTTTCTCACCACGCGCATCGGCGACGTCGGAATGATGCTGGGCATTCTGCTGCTCTGGTCGCATGCGCACACGTTCGAATTCACCGAATTGAAGGCGAAACTGCCGACGCTCGGTTTGCCGGTTGGCACCCTGGCGCTGATCGGCGCGTTGATTTTCGCCGGCGCGGTGGGCAAGAGCGCGCAGGTGCCGTTGCACGTCTGGTTGCCGGATGCGATGGAAGGCCCGACACCCGTCAGCGCGCTCATTCATGCCGCAACGATGGTGGCAGCGGGCGTGTATATGCTCTGCCGCATCTCGTGGCTGATTCTGCCGAGTCAAACGGCCTTGTGGCTCATCGCCTGGATCGGCGCAATCACGGCGCTCATGGCGGCGACGATTGCCATCGCCCAGAACGACATCAAACGCATCCTGGCCTATTCGACGCTCTCGCAGCTCGGCTACATGGTGATGGCCGTCGGTCTCGGCGGGCCGACGCAGGCGATGTTTCATCTCACGACGCACGCGTTCTTCAAGGCGCTGCTATTCCTCGGCGCGGGCAGCGTGATCATCGCGCTGCACCACGAACAGGACATCTGGAAAATGGGCGGGTTGTGGAAGAAGACGCCGATCACGTTCTGGACATTCCTGATCGGCACGCTGGCCCTGGCTGGCGTGCCGCCGTTGAGCGGGTTTTACAGCAAGGACGAGATCTTGCTGCTGGCCATTGAGCGCAATCCGATGCTGTTTGTCATGGCCGTCGCGACGGCGTTTCTGACCGCCTACTACATGGGTCGCGAGGTGTTCGTGGTGTTCTTCGGCAAACCGCGCGACTACCACGCGTACGACCACGCGCAGGAATCGCCCTGGGTGATGACGCTGCCGCTGATATTCCTGGCGGCGCTCTCGATTGTCGCCGGCTGGTACAGCAAAGTGCCCGACTTCCTCGGGCCGCCGCATGAAGCCCAGCGCCATTCCTCATTGTTGACGGGCGGCCTGATCCTCGTGCCGTTGTTCGGTTTCCTTGTCGCGGCGAAGATTTATTGGAAGGCCGAACCGAGCGACGCGCCCGTGAAAGTCGCGCTCGGCAACCTCTGGACGCTGGTCGAGAACAAATACTATTTCGACGAGTTGTATCACTGGATCATCCAATACGTGCAGGGCACGATTGCGATTGTATGTGATGTCTTCGACCGCTGGATACTTCAGCGGCTCGGCATCGGCGGCCTGTCGGTCGGCACGGGCCTGCTCGGGCGCACCGTGCGCCTCCTGCAAACCGGCAGCATCTCCGGCTACGCCTTCCTCATCGGCCTCGGCGTGACGGTAATTATTTATTATGCGGTGGTGAGGTGATGGCGCAACTTCTCACCATCGCCGTCCTGCTCCCGCTGATTGCGGCGTTTGTGTTGTTCCTGTTTCCGGCGAACAACCCGAAGGCGATTCGGGCGCTGGCGATCTTTGCCACGGGCGTGTCGCTGCTGATCACGCTAACGCTGTTTGCGGGGTTTGACCGGACCAAGAGCGGATATCAATTCGTCCACAGTATCCCGTGGCTGCCGAGTTACGGCTGCTCGCTGAAATTCGGCGTGGACGGCATTTCGATGACGTTGCTGTTGCTGGTTGGGTTCGTATCGTTTTGCGGATCGTTCATTTCCAGCGAAATCCACGAGCGCGAGAAGGAGTACTACATTCTGTTTCTCGTGTTGACGACGGGCATTAGCGGGACGTTCGCGACGATGGACCTGTTTTTCTTCTATTTCTTCTACGAGCTGGCGGTGATCCCGATGTACCTGTTGATCGGCATGTGGGGATCGCTGCCGCCGGGCAAGCATGGGCGCACGAAAGAGTACGCAACGATGAAGTTGACGCTGTATCTGACGGCGGGCGCGGTGCTGGCGTTGATCGGGCTGCTGGGCATCTACTTCGTGGGCGGCACCTTGGACATCGAGCGGTTGCAGCACAACATCTGGTTGGCGCGGAGCACTCAAATGTGGGCGTTCCCGTGTTTGCTGTTCGGATTCGGCTTCCTGGCGTCGATGTGGCCGTTTCACACTTGGTCGCCGCTCGGATACGCCGCCGCGCCGACCGCGGCTTCGATGATGCACGCGGGCGTGCTGAAAAAGCTCGGCGCGTACGGCATCATTCGGCTGGCGCTGCCGCTCCTGCCCGAAGGCGCGCGGCATTGGGCCAATCTCCTCGCGATCCTGGCGTGTTTCAACATTCTGTATGCCGGCTGGGCGGCGTTGACCCAGAAGGACTGGAAATTCGTCATCGGCTACAGCTCGGTGAGCCACATGGGTTACGTGTTACTGGGAATCGCCACGCTGAACGTCGTCGGCGTAAGCGGGGCGGTGCTGCTGATGTTTGCGCATGGGGTGATGGCGGCGCTGACGTTCTCGTTGATCGGCTTTTTTTACCATCAGACGCACAATCGGTTCGTGCCCGACCTCAGCGGGCTCGCGCGCAAGATTCCGTTCATCGGCACGTGCATGGTGATGGCGGTGATGGCGTCGAGCGGGTTGCCCGGCTTTGCCAATTTCGCCAGCGAAGTGTTGGTATTCCTGGGTTCGTGGCAGCAGGGATCGACGCTGTTTCGCGTGGCGACAATCTGCGCCGTGTGGGGCATTGTCGTGACGGCGACCTACCTGCTGCGGGCGGTGCGGACGAGTTTCTTCGGGCCGTTCGATGAGAAATGGTCGATGCTCAAGGACGCGGTGACTTTCAAACAGAAGTTCCCGTACGCGTTGCTTCTGGCGGTTTTGTTGACGGTCGGCTTTTATCCGCGGCTGCTGACGGACATCATCAAACAAAGCGTGGCGACATCCATCGTCAACCGCTTGTCCACGGGTAACGAAGCGAATGCCGCGTCCGCGGACACAGCCAACAATGGCAGGACGACGCCATGATGAGCCTGTATGCCATCCAGTTGGAGTGCCTGATCTCGATCTGGGGAATCCTGATTCTGCTCGTGGATGCGTTCAAGCCGATCCCGAACAAGCGGACAGTGGGATATCTGGCGGCCGGGTTCGTAGCCGTGGCGCTGCTGTACAGTTTTGCGATGCAGCCTGTGCCGGACACATTCTTTCATGGGATGTTCCGCCTCGACCCGTTCGCGTTGTATTTCAAGCGGCTGTTCCTGTTGGCGCTGGCGGCGGTGCTCCTGATGGCAGCGGAGTTTTCGCCGCGCATCGAATCGGGCGTGGCCGAATTCTATGCGCTGCTGATGTTCTGCGCGGTGGGAATGCTGCTGATCGCGTCCGTGAATGATTTCATCCTGCTGTTCGTGTCGCTGGAGTTGGTCACCATTACGTTCTACGTGCTCGCGAGCTATCTGCGGCGGCAGATCCCGTCCCTGGAAGCAGGAACGAAATACCTGATCCTCGGCGCGCTCTCCAGCGGGTTCACGGTGTACGGCATCGCCTACATCTTCGGGACGACCGGCACGACGAACTTCGACAAACTCGCCGAGATTCTCAACTCCCAGACGGGACCGCCGGCCTCGGCGTTCATTTTCGGCATGTTGCTGGTGTTGACCGGTCTCGGATTCAAGATTGCCAGCGTCCCGTTCCAGGTTTGGGCGCCGGATGTGTACCAGGGCGCGCCAACGCCCGTGACGGCATTTCTCGCCGTGGGCAGCAAGGCGGCGGGGTTTGCGCTGCTGTTGCGTGTCTTGTACACAGGACTGCTCCCCGTGAGCCTGTCCTGGAACGCGCTGATTGCCGTCCTCGCAGGCGCGACCCTGCTCTATGGAAATCTGGGCGCCATTCCGCAGCATAATATCAAGCGACTGCTGGGCTATTCGTCGATCGGACACGCGGGCTACATGCTGATGGGGGTCGCGGCGGTCAACGCGCTTGGCGCGGGCGCGGTGCTGTTCTACCTGGGCCAATACGCCTTCACCAATCTCTGCGCGTTCCTGGCGATCATCGCGGTGACGGCGGCGACGGGCAGCGATGAAATCCCCAGTTTCTCGGGTCTCGGCAAACGCTCGCCGATTCTCGGCCTGGCGTTGTTCCTGTCGATGATGTCGTTGGCAGGCATCCCGCCGTTGAGCGGGTTTTTCGGCAAGTTCCAGTTGTTCGCCGCAGTGGTCCAACGGGCGCAGACGGATTCGAAGTATTATGTGCTGGCGGCCATTGGCGCCGTGGCGGTGGTCATCTCGCTGTACTTTTATCTCGGCGTGGGGCGCGCGATTTACCTGCAGGAGGCCGAGGACGCCACGCCGATCGTTGTCAGCAAACCGATGCGGTTCGGGTTGGTCGTGTGCATGGTGGCGATGATCGGGATCGGGATTTTCCAGCGTCCGCTGGTTCACGCGTCGATAATGGCTGCAAAGGTCTTTTCCTTGCATTAGAGTTGGGCCGTGAAACGGAAGACGGATCCATCAACGTTCAACGTTGAGAGCTAAGGAGGGTTCCATGACCACACGCATCGAAAAAGATTCCATGGGTCCGCTGGAAGTGCCGGCGGACGCGTATTACGGCGTCCAGACGCAGCGGGCGGTGACGAATTTTCCCATTAGCGGCTGGCCGTTGCCGCCGCGGCTCATCCACGCGATGGGCCGCATCAAACGCGCCGCGGCAAAGACCAACCTCGAACTCGGCCTGATCGACAAGAAAGTGTCCGATGCCATCGTGCAGGCGGCGACGGAAGTGGTCGACGGCAAGCTTGATCCCCAGTTTCCCGTGGACATTTTCCAGACGGGATCGGGCACGTCGACGAACATGAACACCAACGAGGTGATCGCCAGCCGGGCCAACGAAATCCTCGGCGGCAAACGCGGCGATAAATCGCCGGTTCATCCCAACGACCACGTCAATCTCTGCCAATCCAGCAACGATGTGTTTCCGACGGCGATCCACATCAGCGTGATCGCAGCCATTCATGAAGAGTTGCTGCCCGCGCTGCAACATTTACAGGAAGCGCTGGCGGAGAAGGCGGGCGAATTTGACAATGTGATGAAGATTGGCCGCACGCATTTGCAGGACGCCACGCCGATTCGGCTCGGGCAGGAATTTTCCGGGTATGCGGCGCAACTGACGTATGCGTACGAACGCGCCGAGGAGGCGATCGAGACGCTCGACACACTGCCGCTCGGCGGAACGGCGGTCGGGACGGGATTGAACGCCCATCCGGAGTTTGCGAAGCGGACGATCGAGAAACTGTCCCGGGAACTGGGGATTCCGCTGCACGAAGAGCACAACCACTTCGAAGCGGCGGCGACGCGTGACGCGTGCGTGGCGGCGAGCGGCCGGTTGAAAACCATCGCGGTGAGTCTCGCGAAGATCGCCAATGACATTCGGCTGCTCGGCAGCGGGCCGCGATGCGGGATCGGCGAGTTGAAGATTCCGCCCGTGCAACCCGGCAGTTCGATCATGCCCGGCAAGGTCAACCCGGTGATTGCGGAAAGCCTGATTCAGGTGTGTCTGTGGGTCATCGGCGCGGACGTATCGATCACGCTTGGCGGATTGCAGAGTTTCTTCGAGTTGAACGTGGCGATGCCACTCATCGGCGCGCAGATGCTGGAGAGCGTCCATCTGCTGGCAGCGGGGTCGCGCAATTTCGCCGATGCGTGCGTAAAGGGCATCGAAGCTGATCGCGAACGGTGCGAATCGCTCGTCGAACAAAGCCTCGCCATGTGCACGCCGCTCGCGCCTGTGATTGGGTACGACAAAGCCGCCGAGATCGCCAAGAAAGCTTACAAGGAAGGCAAGACCGTCCGCGAAGTCGCCCGCGAAGTTTCGGGATTGAGCGAGAAACAGCTCGACGAGATTTTCAACCTGCGCGCGCTGACGGAGCCGGGAATTCGCGGCAAGGGCGGGGAGTGAGTGCCGACGATTCAAAAAACGACCTTGTGCTGCTGAAGCTCAAAGGCAAAGACATGCCGTTCTTGCCGCTCGGCGACAGTGACAACATCGAAGCCGGTATTCTGCAGGCGGTCGATAAGACCAACAAGCGACTGAAAGAATAGCCAGATTCGCTGAGCGGCGGGATGGGGAGGTCTACGGTCGGTGGCGGTGCGGGGTCGAGAGACCTTCACACAACCGAGGGCTTGTGAATTCACCGCACTCTTTGTAGTTTATCTTGCGTCATGGTCAGGCGGCGGCAAATTCGGGCGTATGCGGCGGAGATCGCGCGGGAGTTTCGTCCGCGGCGGATCATCCTGTTTGGTTCTTACGCCTACGGAAGACCGACTCGTGACTCGGACGTGGATTTGTTGGTGATCATGCCGCACAAGGGGTGTGGTGCCGACAAAGCCACGGAGATTCGCCTGAGGGTGCGCGCGCCGTTCCCGATGGACTTGCTTGTGCGCTCGCCGCAGAAGATTCGTCAGCGACTGGCATGGGGTGACTGCTTCGTTCAGGAAGTTCTCGACAGGGGCGAGGTTCTTTATGAAGGCAGCCACCGCTGAGTGGGTGGAGAAGGCGGAGGGCGATTTTCGTTCTGCCCAGCGAGAGCTGCGTGTTCGCAGTCGTCCGAACCATGATCTGGTGTGTTTTCTCTGTCAGCAGTGCTCCGAGAAATATCTCAAGGGGCTGTTGACGGAAGCGAGTATTCCGTTTCGCAAGATACACGACCTCGAGGAGCTGCTGGACGCGCTGTTGCCCGTTGCGCCTCAGTTGCAGGCGTTTCGCAAAGGTTTGGCTTCACTAACCGATCACGCTGTGGATTTTCGCTATCCTGGCGAATCGGCCACGGAGGAGGTTGCCAAGAGGGCCTTTGCCAACTGTCGTGCCGTGCGAAAGGAGATTCGGAAGATTCTCGGCTTGGATGAGCCGCCATCCGCGCAAATGAATCTGCGTATCAAGGAGAAGCGGGCGCGTTACAAGGTGCGCCGCAAGAAGAAGCGGCCGTAACTGAATGCTGCGCCTGACTTCTAGGCCCAAAAACATTCGGGTCAAGCCCAGGGTGACAAACACGGTGGAATTGGGCTATAGTGACGGGTGACGATGGTCGCGGAAACTCCAACTCAAGCGGCGCCACGCACCGGCTCGGAGAAGCTGATCAAGCTGACCGAGGCGGCGGGGCGGAAGGTGTCGCAATTGATGCAGCGCGACGGCGTGGCGGATGGCGCGTTGCGGGTGAAGATCGTCGGGGGCGGGTGCGCGGGGCTGGAGTACAAGATGGATTTCGAGAAGAACCCGGCGACGCCGAAGGACATTCTGATCCAGTCGGCGGGCGTGCGCGTGCTCGTGGATGTGAAGAGTGCGCTGTATGTGAGCGGGTCGGAGATTGATTTTCAGGACAAGATGATCGGCGGCGGATTCAAGATCCATAATCCGAATGCGACGGCCACGTGTTCCTGCGGCGAGAGCTTTTCGGTGTAACGAGGGCTTTTTCGAAGGCTTTCGTCAATCTGCGCTTCCTAGAAGCGCAGCTACAATAAATCGTCCGGTGCGGACGGCGGTTCGGTTTTTCGCATGTGATCGCGGCAGGCACTGGAGGCGCCGACGAGGAAGATCCCATACACGATCAGGTAGACCAGCCATAGATTGAGGCTATGAAGGCGCATGGCCGCGTAGGCGGTGACGACGATGGCGGGGGGCGTGCAGGCGTGGATGGCGATGTTCAACAATTGCGAGAGTTGCAGTGGCGCGGGCATCGAGCGTTCCATGAGTGATGCCGTTACCGAGAACAAGTAGGCCTGCAGCAGACAAGCGAGCATCCCAAACAGCACGAGAACCACCCAGCCGATCGGCACGAGCAGCCACAGCACGGCGCGGATCAGATGGCGGAAGTAGTCGCCATTGACCGCGCCGTCCGGAAACCCGCGGAGGCTCTGCAAGTGCGTGCTGACGGGCGCGGGCGCGTTCGACGGCGTCATCCAGTAGAGAAAACTGTCGGTGGTGAACAGGACGCCGAATGTCGCGTTGGTGTCGGGAGAGGCGACGGCGCTGGTGGTGTCGAGAATGAAGCGCAAGTTGTTATTGCCCCACGAGGCGGGTTGTGGCGCCTGCGTGATGACTTTCCCGTCGTGGATGGAAAAGTCCGGCCGGTGGTCATCGAAGAGACGTCCGAATGCATCAATCCCGTCCAGCGCCGCCGGAACGGCGCAGATGGCCAGCACCAGTGCCAACAGTGCCATCAACTTCACCAGGTGTTTGAGAGAGGTCGTCAGCGGCAAATCCCGGTACGGGCGATAAGCGGCAAACCCGCTGCACAACGCGATAACGGAACGAAGAAATTTCATGGATTGGTTTCGGCCCTGGTCAGGACGGTGGCACGCGCGCGGCTCACAAGGAAGCCAGCCCCGCCTGGCGCGGGGCGGGCGACCGTCGCCGCTTCGCGGTCTTTGGCAGCGCGGCGAGGGTTTCCTTCTCCATCTTCTTGAGCTTGCCGTCGAAGCTGGCGCGGGTGGCCGAGTCCATGCGATCAATGAACAGCCTGCCGTTCAAGTGGTCGATCTCGTGCTGCGCGGCGCGGGCCAGCAGTCCGGTGCATTCGAAAACGATCTCCTGTCCGTCGAGCGTCTGGGCGCGGACAGTCACCCGTTCGGCGCGGCGGATGTCCGCGTTGACTTCCGGGATGCTGAGGCAACCTTCGGGTCCGACCTGTTCCCCTTGCGTATTGAGAATCTGAGGATTGATGAGCATCAACGGCATGGATGACGCGAGGTCCTGGGGTTTGCCATCGATGAACAACTGGGACGGCCGGTCGGAGATGGCGACATCGATCACGGTGAGCAGGAGCGCCTGGCCGACCTGCTGTGCCGCCAGCCCGAGCCCTTGCGCGGCGTACATGGTCTCCAGCATATCGTCGGCGAGCTTGCGAATTTCGGGCGTGACGCGCTCGATGCGCTTGCCCTTCTGGCGCAATACCGGGTGACCGTATTTGACGATGTCCAAAGCCACACCCTGAGTATACCCACAGACGCGTGAGCCGTCAAAGTGGAAGGCAACGGCCAGTCCTGCGCATGTGCATCTGAGCACTGCCATTAAATTGTAGCCGCGAATCCTATTCGCGGTGTCTTCTGGCCGCGAAAGAGTTTCGCGGCTACAAAAGTCGTCTTCCATCGGTGGCAGTGCTCAGATACGCCCGTCTTGCCCATCCATTGCGTCCTGTGCTAGAAAATGGGCCAAGGAGGTGCGGTTCGTGCCGTTGGAGGGATATCTCGTCAAGTTGGTGGAACTGATTATTGCGCCGTTTCGAGACTTCGGAGCGGTGTGGCTCGGCATTGTCCCGCTCTACGTCTCACTGCTGCTGGGCGAATTGTACAAGAGCAAGGTGTCGTTCGGCCACGCGGTCGGCAACGGCTTCATCATGCTCTGGGCGGGTGTGAACTGGGCGCTGCACCTGTCGAATCTCGGTTTCTTCGCGTACTTGGGCGACGTCAAGAGCCGCACGGCGATCGCGTGGCTGGTGGCGGCGTGCGCGGTTGGGCTGGGGATTTTCACGATTGTGTTGGGCCTGCGGAAGAAAGATCGCACGCTGTGCCAGATTCTCGGCCACACGCGGTTCTCGGGTTACTTTCTGATCACGTTGTATCCCATGCAGGTCGGTTTGGTGAGGTGGAACTGGCTGTCGCTCTCGTCCGTCCTTGTTTTTGCGTTGCCCGCGTGGCTGTTTATCTATCTGGTAGGCCGACTCCTGAGGGTTGTTATCAAATGAGCAAACTCGAACTTCCCTACACGCGTGACTGCTTCGTCTGCGGCGCGCACAATCCACACGGACTTAAACTCCGTTTTCGCCGCGAAGGGGATGAAGTCCGCGCCGACTTCACGCCACAGCCGCAACACGCCGGTTTCCGCGGCATCGTCCACGGCGGGATCCTGTCCACGGTACTCGACGAAGCGATGTTCTGGGCGGCGGCTACGACGAAGAAACGCTTCTGCCTGGCCGCCGAACTCAATGTGCGGTTCATCAGCAAGGTCAGCGTGGGCCAACGGCTGGTGTGTGTCGCGCGGTTGAAGGCGGATCGCGGTCGGCTCTGGGAATCGGAAGCCGAGTTGCGCGACGAGGCCGGCAATGTTTGCGTCCGCGCCACCTGCAAACAGGTTCCGATGGATGTGTCGGCGATGAAGGACGCCGCCGTCGATTTCCAGTCCGACCCGGCGACGGTCGAGGGCATGAAATTATTTGCCGAGATGGGGTTGTAGGCAGAGGATGCGGGTCGAGCATCGTCAGCGTAGGTTGTAGAGATACAGCGCCAAATATTGCTGTGGAGGTCAGTTGCGAAGAGCGGCAACGAATTCTTCTGAAGTAACGCCCGCTTGTTTCAGAACCCCGTGCAATGTTCCAACCTTCAGTTCACGGTGGAGCGGCACCACACAACGGCCCGCGCTCGGCGGTAGGATGCACGCCGAAAGCGGAAGGAGAATCGCGATGGATCGTCTACATGTCTGCATTCTGTTTTCTGTCTTCGCTATTACCGCTGCCGGTGCGGGCGATACCAACGCGCCCGCTGCTACCAATGCTACCAGCAACGCCGCGCCCACTAGCGTCACGAGCAATGCTCTGCCTGCCAATATCACAATCGACGGCATCGTCTATTCAAGCGTCACATGGCGCACAGTCACGGCTGCGACTGTCTCCATTTTCCACAGTACGGGTATTGCGGCGATTCCACTGTGGAAGTTGCCACCCGAACTTCAGAAGCGATTCGGATACGACCCTGGCTGACTGTTATAGGGGAGCCGGGAGACGAGCATTTGCTGGAGAAGAAGACAGTTCGTGTTGATCTGCTGAATCTATCGTGTTTGTACTACAAGATGTCGAAGCTACAACAAATGTTGGATAAACGAGAGCGTGAAAAACAGAACGCCGACAGGCTGAAGTAGGGTGAGATGCTGGCCGAAAATGGAAGGAAGCGCGTCAACTATATCGTCTACGCATTGGGCTTAAAGGGACGGGTTAAAGGCAAGGTACTGGTCCCGTATCGCGAAGGGGATGGAACGTTTCCGATTTACTCGGAAGATCTTCAACGCAAGAACGTTAGCGACAAGATCCAGAAGGAGGAAAACAAAGTTGCTGGTGTATCCGATATTGCGAAAGCTGTTAGCCTAATCCGTGCGGGTGGTCATCGTTGGCGGTTGAAGGAATACGAAACAGGGCAGAAAAACATCTTCAAGCGCGAGCATATACGGATTCATGAAGTTTAGGCGAGCTTCTGGTGATCACAGCCGCTCCACTCCCTTGCTTCTCGACTCCGGTTTGACAACTCGCTCAGGTCGCCAGACGGGGCGTGACCCCGAAGGTCAGGAGCGCTCGCACGAGCAGGCCGCGCCTGAGGCAAGCAAGCCCACGATTCAAAGTGGATCGTCGCCCCGGATTAGGCTCGGTGTATCCTCCATTGAAAAATGACTGGACAGTAGATATATGATTGTGTATATTCGGGACGGTTCTTTGAAAACATGGTTAATGGGAAATGGCTGATGGGACGCGAAGGAGACGACCGTTGCGAAGCCACGAATGACCCGGCCTTCGCTGAAGCTACGGCAGGCAAGCGCGAATCAGGCACGGATGGCACGAAGGACGACGGTCGTGCGGAAGCCCGACCCTCCGAGCGGAAACGGTGGCCCCGACGTCGGAGTCGGGGTAAACTCGCCGGACGACCGGTCCGTGCCCACCGTGCGCGGCAAGGGCGACAGCAGCACGCAAGAAAGTGAAAATTGCAAAACGAAGCCAATTTTTCGGAGTGTTAGAGGATTTGGATGATATTGAGGGACAAGATGTTAGAGTGGCAAGTGGGACAAATTGTCACTTGGCTTCGTTTTGTCAAAAATGGCTTCGTTTGGGGCACCGGGGAGGGTGTTGGGGCGGGGTTATGTTGACGAATGGCTTGCCGGACGCGGGTGGAGCCTGGGGACGACGTGGTTGCGTCTTGAAGACTCGGCTTGCGGCCTACAACGGCGCGGCTCACCGGGAGGTTCGCCCTCCCATTTGACTGCGCGTACGCCCCTCACCTTGATCCTCTCCCCCGAGGGGAGAGGAGAACGCCCTCCTACCAGGCTGCGCCCTACGGGTCGTATGCCTCGAGATTATTCAGGGGAAGGAGATGCGTTTGACGAAAGGCAACGCAGGGGCGTAAAATGCCGACGACGGGAAGAAGCAGTATGGAAGTCGACGGGAAAAACTCTTCGCAATCGGCGTGGTTGATGGTCCAGACGGGCTTGTCCCTGTCGGTGACGGGCGCGATGGCGGTGGGTTTGCGGTCGCTGCCGGAGGTGGCACATGAGTGATCCACTGATTAACCGCCATGAGCAGGAGAAGCTATTACAGTGGGTGCGCGCGACGATGGAGGCGGCGGTGCGTGGCGAGCCACTGATGGAAATCTCCGACGCGGAACTTTCGGATCGTCTGCGCGCGCCGCATGGTGTTTTTGTGACGCTGAAAAAGGGCGGGGAACTGCGCGGGTGCATCGGCAAGATGGATTTCGAGCGACCGCTGTGGTCGAATGCGCTCGCCGCCGCGATCGCTTCGGCGTTGGAAGACCCGAGGTTCCCACCGGTGAAATCGTCCGAGCTTGGCGACATCTCGGTTGAGATTTCGATTTTGAACCCGCCGGAGGATTTGCCGCGACCCGAGATGTTCGACGTCACGCGGCATGGGATCATCGTGGAGAAAGGCTGGCGCCGCGCGCTGCTGTTGCCGAAGGTCGCGACCGAGCAGGGCTGGGACGCGACGAAGACGCTGGAGATGGTGTGTTGGAAGGCGGGCCTTCCGTCGGACGCGTGGCGCGATCCGTCGGCCCGACTGCAGGTTTTCACCGCATTTGATTTTGGCGAGGCAAAGCCTGGCGGTCCACTCGCATAAGCATTGATCGCGCGGGCGGGACATGGTGTTGCCGCCATGGGAGTTTGTTCGGTTAGAAACCGTGCCCGACGGTGACGGACAAACAATTCGCCGAGATCACGATCGAGATCAGTCACGCCACGCCCGACGGCCTGCGCAATTACCTGCCGGCCGTTGTCATCCCGCGTTCAACGGGCCAGCGGACCCAGTAGCTTCCGAAAGCGTTGTCCGTCTTCCCTCATCGCCACGTTGTTGAACATGCAGTAGATCGGTTGCCGGCTGTCAGTGATCACGTGGAGGCGTTCCAGTTCCTCGGTCGAATGGCGGTGATGCGGTCCTGTGGCGCCGTGGAGACGGAAATAGCGGATGGCGCCGACGGGGATTGGCTTGGCCTGAAGCGGGTCGACCACGGGGATCAAATCGAGTTCCCGGCACAACGACGTGATGAGCGCCGCATCCCAGTTTCCACGAGGTTCCCAGCCCATGTGAAATTTGCCGCGTTTCGCTCGCTCGAAGAAGCGACGCAAGTTCGCGATGTTCTCTTTCGTCGGGCGAAAACTTTGCGGGCACTGGAACAGAACCAATGCCACGCCAAGCGCCCTGGCCACGGCGAACGTTTCATCCCAAGCCCAGCGAATCGTCGGGTTGAACCCGAAATGGCCGCAATATTCGCGGTCACGCGGGTCCAGGCGCGTGCGGCGGTACGTGGGACTGGTCGCGCAATGAGTGATGACCTGCCAGGCTTTCAGCGAGAATTCAAAATCGGGCGGCGCCGTGGCACGCCAGCGCGCGGCGGTCTCGACCTTCGGAAGTTGATAGAAGCTCGAATCCACTTCCACGCAGGAAAACGCATGGAAGTATTTCTCCTGCGCCATCGCGAAACCGCAACAACCGACCCTCACATTCGGACGCCTGGTTGGCACGGCGACGGATGCTAGCAGGAATGTTCGGACTTGCAAAGCCCCCGTGCTGGCGGCATCTTGTACGAAGGTAATTTCGATATGACTACGGAGCCAGTGAAGACGGTGACCGATGAGGGGGCGGTGACCGCCAGCGACATCGTGTTTGACTGTCCCGCTTGCGGGAAGAGTCTGGTCGTGGATCAAGCGGCGGAGGGCATGATCGTTGACTGCCCGCAGTGTCGCACCAACGTGATTGTCCCGCCGAAATCAACCAAAGCGGCGGCCTCATCGTCATTGAAGAAGGAAGAATCCAAAGCCAGTGAGCCAACGAAATCGGCTCCCTCGGATGCGGCGGAAGATTCCTTGCAGAAACGTCTATCGGTGCTGGCCGGCCAACTCAAGGAAATCCAGGCGCAACGCACCGAAGTCACCGGCCGGATTGCCGCGCGCCTGAACGACGTCAACCGCGATCTGGTGATCATCGCGCGCCTGGAGACTTCCCAGCAGCAGATCTTCAGCGAGTGGAACCAGTTGGTTGGAAAAATCTCCTCGGGCCGAGCGATCGCGGAATCCGATGCGGCAAAACCCGTCGTGATCGGCGCGAGCGTCAACCCTAGTGACCGGACGCGCGTCTCATTCCGCCAGTAACGCTCAGTTTGTCAGGGGTGTCAGCGCGGGTTCTCGCGGCAGAGCCGCCGGTGAGACCGGTGCCGTCAAACTCTTCACCAACACCTTCGAATTGCGGCCGCTTTGCTCGTATTTCTCGCGACGCGCGGGCGGCAGGTCTTCGGTTGTCCCCTCCGTGTATCCCAGTTTGTGCTGGAAAAAGGTGAACGTCTGCGTCGACAGGCAGAAGATCCGCTCCGCGCCCTGCTCGCGCGCGAGGTTCTCGACGAACAACGCCAGCTTGGTGCCGATGCCCCGATTCTCATGAGCGGGGCTGACGGCCAGGCTCGCCAGTTCGGCCATTTTCTGCTCCGGGTGCGGGTGAAGCGCGATCAGGCCGACGATGTTGTTGTCGATCTCGAAGACAAAATACTCGCCGATGTGTTTGTCGAGGCTGCTGCGCGTCCGCTTGATGAGTTGCTCTTCCTGGATCGACGGCTTGATGAGCGCCATGATGTGGCGAAGGTCCTTGCGCATCGCTTTGCGGATCGCCTGATATTCGTCCGTATAAATCAACGTCCCGATACCCTCGTTCGAGAACACCTCGGCCAGCAGACCTTCGTCCACCTGGCCGCTGATGATGTGCACGCGCGGGACGCCGCTTTGGCTGGCCTGGAGCGCATGCTGCGCCTTGGACATCATTTCGGGCACAAACTTGTCCGCGAAATTCTTCAGCGCCGCTTCCAGTTCCTTGACCGATATTTGTGGCACGACCTTGCCGTCGATTTCGAGGCCGTTCCCGCTGCCGATGAACATCAGCTTGACCGCGCCGAGCTCGCGGGCCATTTCGACCGCGACCGCGTCCGAATTCAGGCGGTAGGTGTGACCGTTTCCGTCGAATCCGAGCGGAGGGATGACGGGCACAATGCCCTTGTCGAGCAGCGTGCGCAGCATCTCGATATCCACCTGATGGACCTTGCCCGTGTGCTGGTGGTCGATGCCTTTGATGATGCCGAGCGGCACGGCTTCGACAGCGTTGGTCTGCGCGGCGCGAATGTCGTTGAGTTTCAAGCCTTCGAGAATCTCGTGCGTGACGTTCGTGGCCGCCGTGATGGCGATGCCGAGCGTGGCCGCATCCGTCACACCGGCGCCGTCGTAATTGGAAATCGGCTCCTGAAGGCGTTCCGACAATATCTTGATCTGGTGGCCGGCTCCGTGGACGAGCACGATGCGGATGTTCAGGCTGCGCAACACCGCGACATCAAGCAGCAGGTTGCCGAAATTTTCATCCGCCACCACCGCGCCGTCGATGGCGATGATGAACACCCGGTCCCGAAACTGCGGGACGTAATGCAGGATTTCACGAAGATCGGTCGGTTTCATTTGTGCCTGTGCAACTTATACGCACCATACGCGACTTTTTCAACTGGTGATTTGCGACCGTGAGGAATGTGTCGCGGGGAATCGCAACCATCCAGCAGCAAATTGTTGCGATGTTCTTGCCATGATTGAATTTGACCGCAAATCCGTTTGCTGGTATGCACTGCCTTCACAGCAAGACCCGCGTTCGCGGGAACGACGAAACTCAACCATTTGGAGGACTTATGAGCATGACCAAGATCACGTACGCGCTATTCTCACTATCACTGGCAGTCGTGGCTGCATCGGTTGCTCGCGCGCAGTCTGCCGCGTCCACACCGAACAACACGGGCCCGTATCACGTCTCGCAGACCTTTCACGTCGGAGGCGAAGGCGGCTGGGATTATCTGACCGTCGATCCCGAGCACAAGCTCTTGTACGTCCCGCGCTCGTCGCACACGATGGTTCTCGATGCCGCCACCGGCAAGACCGTTGCCGACATCCCCGGCCAGAAACGCAACCACGGCGTGGCCATCGCGCCCAGCGCCAGCCGCGGCTTCATCACCGATGGCCAGGATGGTTCCGTCACGGTATTCGACCTGAAGACCTACGCGGTGCTCGGCAAGGTCAAAGCGGCTGACGACGCCGACGGCGTCATCTACGACGCGGCCAGCGGCAAGGTGCTGGTGGCCTGCGGGGACGCCGGTGTGGTGGTCCCGATTTCGGCAGACGTGGATCTCAAGACGGGCAAGGCGGACGCGGCGGTTGACCTGGGCGGCAAACCCGAGTTTCTCGCTGCCGACGGCCAGGGCAAGGCGTTCATCAATCTCGAAGACAAGGACCAGATCGCGGTGGTGGACACCAAGACGATGAAAGTCGTCAACAAATGGCCCGTCAGTCCCGGCGGTTCGCCCGTCGGCATGGCCATGGATACCGCGCATCGCCGCCTGTTCATCGGTTGCCGCAAACCGCAGAAGCTGATCGTCATGAACGCCGATGACGGCAAAGTTTTGGCCGACCTCCCGATTGGCGCCGGCGTCGATGCCACGGCATTCGCCAATGGCGATGCTTTTGTCAGTTGCGGCGACGGCACGCTCGCCGTGGCCCGCGAGACCGCGCCCGGCAAATTCGAGATCGTCCAGACTGTTCAAACGCTGCGGGGCGCGCGCACCATGGGTATCGATCCATCAACCCGTACCATCTATCTTCCCACGGCGGAATTCGGTCCCCCGGTCGAAGGCCAACGTCGACCTCCGGCCAAACCCGGCACCTTCATGGTCGTGGTGGTAAGCCCCACGGGGAAGTAACGAAACTGCATAGCTGCGGTAGTCATCCGTCTGGTCCTGAAGTGCGATGGCCGGCGGGACATTTGCATTGCGCAGTCGACCAGTGGGTGACAGTATTGCGTAAGTCATGAATACGAGCCGTTTCATCGGCGCGGTCGTGATATTTCTTTGTGCCTTATCCCAGGGAACGGCACAGGAGCGCGCATCAGACAATCCGTATCCTTTGCTTGTACGTTTTTTGGGAAATCACCGAGCATTCAGTGCGACGCTTGTTTCCGTTGTTCAGTCAGAGGACGGCATGGTGATGGAAGGTGGGAGTTATCAATACACTTATCTGAACGGCAACGTTCGAATCGAATCGGCTTTTTCGTCGCAGTGGTCAGCACTGTTTGCCATCTCGCCTCCTGACACCAACGCGATCAAGCGTGCTGGACTGGATTTGATCGTGGAGGTGTTCGCACCTGATAGGAAGAAACTCTGCCTTATCTTCCCCAACGCGCGGGCCTACTGCGAAACGGAGATCCCCGCTGAGATTCATCCGCCGAAGGAAGGTGACCTGAAGATAGATCGCGTCCCGGACGGCTCGGAGATCATAGATGGTCACCCTTGCGCCCGAACCAAGGTGACAATACACGAAACGAAGCCAACCCCCGGAACCGAGGAGAAAGTCACTGCGGTGTTATGGGCAGCACAGGACCTGGATGGCTTCCCAGTGAAGATTAAAGCACGCTTGGAAACCCCCATGGGTGTGTTCACATCCACTGAAGCTTTCACCGACATCAAGCTGGTGACTCCCGATAGTTCACTTTTTCATCCACCGCCCCACCTGAAGATCTATCGAAGCATGGACGAGTTCTCCGAAGCCATACAGAACGCGACGGCTACCGGTGAAGAGCGGACCCGGCGATTCTGGGCCGCCGTGGAAAAGGGCGATGTGGTTCAATTGGAGTCCTTTTCGAAAAAGGATCCAGAGCTGCTTCGGGCGCTCGCGAAGGACGATCAAACCCCGTTGCACGTTGCCGCCCGGGTAGGGCAGAAGGAGGTAGTCCAGTGGTTGGTTAACAAGAAGGCGGATGTGAATGCCCGAGACGGACGGAAATCCACCCCGCTACACGAGGCTGCTGTAGGAAATTCAGCCGCCGTTATTGATATCCTGCTGAAGGCAGGGGCGAAACTTGAAGCCTTGGACAATGATGGTCACACGCCTCTGCTTGTCGCGGCATCGAAGGGATCAAAGGAAACCGTTGAAGCCTTGTTACGGGCCGGGGCGAACGTCAGCCCGAGCGACACGCAGGGGATGACATCACTTCATCTCGCAGCCGCTCGCGGGGAAAAAGATATTGTCACAATTCTGGTCTCTCATAAGGCCGATGTAAACGCCAAGAACAAACAAGGTCTGACTCCCTTGTGGGAAGCTGTTTTACAGGGCTACGAAGGTGTAGTGGAAGTTCTCACAGCAGGCGGAGCCAACATCAATCAGATCGGGGTTGATGGACAAACACCTTTGCTCTGGGCCGTCGGAAACGACAGGAAGGCAATGGCGGGCACGCTTGTGGCCTGCAAGGCCGACGCGGCCACGAAGGACGCATCCGGACAACCGATATTCCTCATTGCATTCCGCAACGGCAATTTGGAACTTGCTCGAAAACTTGTGGCAGAGCCGACGGACGTGAACCTCAAAGGACGTGGAGGCTTCACGGCAGCGCATCTGGCGGCGGCTCACGATTGGGTGGATGTCTTGAAAATCCTGATCGCTCGGAAGGCCGACATTGGTGCGGTGGACGATTTCGGTACCCGTCGTCCGTTACACTTGGCCATTGAAAGGGGCTCCCAATCAGCGGCTGAGTTCCTCGCGCACGTCGATCCGGATCTGGAGGCACGAGACGCTCATGGAAGGACTCCATTGCAGATGGCCGCTGAGAAGGGCTGGACGAATGTTGTGGAGGCGTTGTTGACTGAAGGCGCCGAGCCGTGTGCCCGCACCGGTGACAGGATGACTCCGGCGATGCTTGCGGAGAGAGCCGGTCATCAGGAAATCGCGATTAAACTCAAGCAACAGGAAGAGCAATGCGATAATACAGTGCGCAAACTCGAAGATTCTCTTCACGCCGCCGATACTTCGGAACTGAAAACCCTGCTGGAAGCCCGCCCGCATTTGATCAATCATCGAAACCAACAAGGCCAGTCACTTGTTCAGCAGGCGGTTCTGGCCGGCAGCGCATCTGCGGTTGGGTTGCTTCTGGCGCAGGGGACGAATTGGGCTCTGAATCGGGAGCCCAACCATATTCTGAACGATGCAGCACGTCGTGGGGACAGTCAGATCGTCGAGCTATTGTTGGCACATGGAGCACCACGCAGACGTCAACGAGGGGGATGGCAGGCTCTTGCACGTGGCTGCTGATACATGTAACACCGGAATAGTGGTTGTGCTCTTGGAGCACGGCGCCCGTGTTGCCGGGGACGACTATGCACGAGGACCAGCCTATACCAAGGACTGCGCCAACGTAATGGCTGATTTGATTAGACCCTATCGTGTTGCGCAGTCGGCACGGTTGATTTTCGAAGCGGCCGGCGCAGGAGACGTTGAAACAACACGGAAACTTTTGTCTGCCGATACTGGTCTCATCAGCGCCACCAACCAGGATGGAGCAAATCCATTGTTCTCGGCCGCTCAGTCTGGGCGGCAAGAAGTCGCAGAACTGCTTTTGGCGAGCGGGGCTAATGTAAACGCCACAGCAAGGCCGAGCACCACGCCACTTTTTGTCGCTGTAGCCGGGCCGCACGAAAAACTGGTTGAACTGCTGTTGGCGCATGGTGCATTCGTCGACGCGAAAGACAGTGACAATTGCACGCCATTACGCCTCGCTGCGATGGGCCCTTTTGCTGACAGGAACTATACACAAATCGTGCGAATGCTGCTGGCGAAGAATGCCAATCCCAATATTGCGGATAAGTGGGGTTGGACCCCATTACATTGCGCAGCTAGAATGGGCCACACGGATGTAGTGCAAGCCCTCCTGGCATACAAGGCGGCCCTCGAACTCAAAACGAAAGAGGGTTATACGGCGCTATATCTTGCGGCGATGTATGGGCACGGCGAAATCGTCGACGTTCTTGTACACGGCGGCGCTGAAATCAACGTGAAGGACAAGCACGATTCAACGCCTTTGCACGATGCAGCCGCCGGAGGACACGCCGGCTCGGTAAAGGCTCTCGTGACGAGCGGGGCTGCCGTCAATGTCACCAACGGGACTGGAGCTACACCGCTCCACGCGGCAACAACCAAGGAAGTCGCCGACATTCTCATCGCGAACGGAGCCAAAATCGGCACGTGCGATGCCCATGGCTTTACTCCTTTGCACTCCGCCGTCTCTGCAAATCGCATTGGAGTTATCCAGGTCCTTCTTGCGAACAATGCAAATCCCAACTCGAGGGAAAAGACCGGAAAGACCCCGCTGCACTTCGCAGCAAGCGAAGAGGCGGTGGATTTGCTCTTGGCGCATGGCGCAGATATCAACGCTGTTGCTGCCGACGGGTTGACCCCCATTGATGAGGCTAGGCATGCTAACAGGATCGACATCGCTACCTACATGCACCAGCAATCTCTGGTGAATGCGAAGGCACACGGGAATTAGACGTGTGTTTCACCCCGCCGCCGTTCATACTCCACAAACGACCACTCTGTTCGATCTTCCCTTGCGGTTTCGGTCCATGCGTTTCGGTCGTAGGCGGGGAACGTTGTGTCGCGGGGGACGTGGCGGTGCGGCGTGTCAGCCGTCGCGGTGTGAGCGCGGGTGAGGCTGCGTCTCGTCGGCCTTGGGGTCGGCTTGGGCCGGGGGAGTCGACGGATTGAAGAAGAGGGTCTCGGTCTTGACCTCGGTGTGGCGTGGCTTCAGTTGGACGGGTTGGGCCAGGGCTGTGCGCTCGCGTCCGAAGAGGATTGTCTTGAAGGTTTTTACCAGGACGTACATGTCGAGGAAGAACGACATGTGCTTGATGTAGTAGAGGTCGAATTGAAGTTTGCGTCGTGATTCCTCGATGCTGGCGGCGTAGGGATACATGACCTGAGCCCAACCCGTGATGCCGGGCGGGACGAGCAATCGTTCGGCGTAGAACGGAATTTTTTCCGAGAGCTTGCGAATGAAGATTTCGCGTTCGGGACGCGGGCCGACCAGGCTCATGTCGCCGCGCAAGACGTTGAGAAGCTGCGGAATCTCGTCGATGCGGAATTTCCGGAGCCACTTGCCTGCGCGGGTGATGCGCGGGTCGTTCTCGGTGGCCCAGACGGGGCCGGTTACGCGCTCGGCGTCCACGCGCATCGTGCGGAATTTGAACAGCATGAACGGGACGCTCTCGCGGCCAAGGCGCTCCTGCTTGAAGAGGATCGGGCCGGGTGAATCCAGTTTGACCAGAACCACGGCGATGGCGGCGAGCGGGGCGGTGATCAACAGCCCGGCCAACGCCACCAGCATGTCCGTCAAGCGTTTGAGGCGGCGGATGTGGATCCGCGAGTTGTTCATCGACGCCATGAACAGCCATTCATCGTTGATGTGGTCGAGAGGAATCTCCTGGGCGAGTTCCTCGCTGAGCGCGACGAAATCCACCAACTCGATGCCGCGATAGCGGAAGGGGCGCAGTTGGCGCAACAGGATGGGCTCCGATTCCTGTCCAGCCGCCAGGACCAGGCGTTCGACGTCATACAGGTCGACGAATCGTTCCAGCGTGTCGAGGGTTCCGAGGACGGGATATTCGTCAAAGAACCTGCCAATGCGGTCCCGGTCGTTGCCACAATGGATCAAACCGAGGATGCGAAGATTGGCGTGGGCGTGCTGGCCGATCAACTCGATGGCCTTGCGGGCTTCGCTGGTTGTGCCGATGATCAGACAGCGTTGCGCCATGAACCCGTGGCGGCTGGCCGCCACGTACAGCATGCGCATGGAGACAACGGCCACGAACACGAACGCCGCGAACCCGAGAAAAATGCCGCGGCCGATCTCAATCGAGAACGTCGCGTAAAAGAAGCCCGTGATGAGCACGGCGCCGACGGCGACAGAAATCACGGTTGCCGCGACCGTTTTGCCAAGGCTCTGCAGGCGCTCGGATTCGTATAGGCCGCCAATGTAAAAGGCGAGGACGAACACGCCCCAGGAGATCAGGATGGCTGACTGGCGAGCCTGGAGATACTCGATGCCGCTGGTCCAGCCCAGCCGCAGCATGACGGCCGCGACCATGGCGAGGGCGGTGCAAACAGCGTCGCCAGCAGCCAGTAAAAGCTTTTTACGCGGTAATCGGCTGGACCGGGATACAATCATGGCGGACTATTTACGTGAAGCGCTTCCACGAGGATGTTTCTGGCGACTTGGCCAACCACGGTGTTTCTTCGCATACACAGTTACTCAGCAAAAATCGAGCCGCCTTTACACAAGACAAGTCCACTGTTAGCTGCTATATTTCAAGCACTTCGGAATGAATCGCGATCTATTGGCGCTGTCCGGTCAGTACTTTGACCTCTTGGTCATTGGCGGCGGTATCTTTGGAGCCGCCGTCGCCCGCGACGCAGCCCTGCGGGGACTGCGCGTGGCGCTCATCGAGAAATCGGATTTTGCCAGCGGAACTTCGAGTCGCACGTCCAAATTGATTCACGGCGGCTTCCGCTATCTCCAACAACGTGATTTCCGTCTCGTGTTTGAGTCGTGCCGTGAACGACACATTTTGCAGCAAACTGCTCCCCATCTCGTGCGGCCGCTCCCGTTTTTGTTCCCGATCTACGAGGGCGGAGAGATTTCGCTCACAACGCTGCGACTCGGCATGAGCCTGTATGATTGGCTGGCGCTTCGCCGCAATGTCGCCCCGCACCAAACACTTTCCGTCGAGCGGACCCTGATGAACGAGCCCTCGCTGTCACGCAAGGGCCTGCGGGGTGCCGTGGCCTTTTACGATTGCCAGGAGGACGACGCTCGTTTCTGCATCGACCATATCCTCCACGTCTCCGAATTGGGAGCCTCGTGTATCAACTACTGCTCGCTGACCGGCCTCATTACCCGCGAGGACCGGATCGTGGCGGCGCGCGTGCGGGATGAAGTGGGCTTGTGCACGTTTGAAATCTCCGCCCGGGTATTCGTCAATGCGACGGGACCGTGGGTGGAACAGGTGTGCGGGCTGACGCCGTTCGACGCCGGAGCGGTGCGCCTCAGCCCGGCCAAGGGCGTTCATCTGGTCGTGCCGCGGCTCACGCGGCAACACGCCATCGCGTTTCAGGCCCGGAGCGATCATCGCATCCTGTTTGTGATTCCGTGGGGCGACTACTCGTTGCTGGGCACAACCGACACCAATTTCGGTGGTGATCCCGCCCAAGCGCGAGTCGAGCAGGCGGAGATCGATTATCTGTCGGCGGAAGCGCGGGCGATTTTCCCCGATGCGCCACTTTCCGATTCGGATGTGATTACCACAACGGTCGGCGTGCGTTCGGTTGCCGCGTCGGCGCTGGCGTCGCCGTCAGCGCGTTCCCGCGAACACCGCGTGGTGCGAACGGGGCGCAATCTTTTGAGCATCATTGGAGGTAAGTACACCACCCATCGGGTCATCGCGCAGCAAACCGTTGACGCAACCTATGGGCTTCTCGGTGTGGCGGCCCCGCCGTGTCGCACTGCGGAGGTTCTCGTGCCGAATCGCCGGCCCGCGGCCGCCGGGGAGAAAATATCCGAGGCTCCGAAGGTACACGCCAGCGACATTATCCACGCCTGCCAACAGGAGATGGTCGTAACGCTCGAGGACGTCATGCGGCGGCGCACGCCTCTGGCGCTGAGCCGGGCGGGCGGTCCGGAAGTCGCCTCGACGGTGGCGCATCTGATGGCGCCGCTGATGAATTGGAGCTCCGATGAAGAGCGCTCCCAGTTCGAGCGCTACGTGGAAGAATGGAAGCGTAGCCTGCCGTGACGACACAGCCCTTGATTATCGCGCACCGCGGCTTCAGCGGTCGCTATCCGGAAAACACACTGGCCTCCGTGCAGGCCGCCCTCCAGCTTGGCGTTGATTTTGTGGAGATCGACGTGCAGGAAACGGCGGACAGTGAGTTGATTGTCTTTCACGATTACGGGCTTCGACGGCTCTGTGGCGTACGCGGCCGGGTCCGCGACAAGACGCTGGCGAAAATCCGCCGGCTGAATCCCCAGGTGCCGACGTTGCGGCAGGTCTTGCATGCCTGTCGGGGAAAGGCCCGGGTGCTCATTGAAATCAAGCGGGCCGATCCATGCAAGGTGGCCGCGGTGGTCAGCGAGACGCGCATGGAGAACAACGTGATTGTGTTTTCGTTGTCGATCCGGCGGATGAAAGAGATCGCGGCGGCGAACCCACGGATTCCGCGGTTTGGGTTAGTGGCGCGGCGTTTGCCCTTGGCCGTGGCGCGTCTCGAGACGGTCGGTATCGAGGGTATCGGATTGAGTCGGCGGCTTGTCCGTTCGCAGCGCGTTGTGCGACGGATTCACAAACGGGGCTGGAAACTTTTTGTGTGGACAGTCAACCGCGAAGCCGAGATGAACAAGCTGTCAGGTTGGGGCGTCGATGGCCTCATTACGAACCATCCTGACATTGCAAAGGAATGTAACCAGAACTTCGGACAATAACCCTCACGCTGACCCTCTCCCTTACACAGCAAGGGAGAGGGGAGTCTCCTCTCCCCTCCGGGGGTAGAGGATTAAGGTGAGGGGGATTCGTGGCTAAATCTTGTCTTGCGGAGCGGTGAGCTTCCGCTATGCTTTGACCGTATGCTGCAGATCATTTTCAACCCCGTAAGCGCCAAAGAACTGGCGGCGCTGCCGCGCAAGCTCCAGCTGGAAATCATCGATGGCTTCCAGTTGTTCCCGCACGATTTCGAGAAGGACGACGAGAAATTTGGGCAACTCACTCGCGCCGGGAAGAAGATTTATCGGTACCGCGTGAAGGATTACCGGATCTACTTCGAGCGCAATGGCGACATCATCAACGTGCGCTGCATTCTCAGCAAGAATACGCTGAAGGACTTCTTCTTTCGCAGCAAACTCCCGATTTCCGAGGACCAGCTTCTTCAAGAGAATCCGAAATTCTGGCAGTTGCTCGAGTCGAGCGCGGAGAAGTAGCGGTTGTGGAATCCGAACAAAACAGCAAGATGACGGGGCTGATGGCTTCCCTCCCACTCCTTTTGGGTTGCACCGGCTTGTGTTTTTGTGCCATCTATCAGCTACAGCGTACCGGCTGTTTTCTTCATTCATTCTATTCGTTCGACCGGTTCATCCAGCATCATCTCGATGGCGTTGGCGGCTCCGCTTCTCTTGCGGGGATACTCGGTGCGTTGCTGGGCTTGGTGATTCTTCGCATTCGAGGCCGAAGTCAGATTGTCACCTATGGGACAGTTTCTTCAATTCTCGCAGTACTGTGGTCAGTGTTTGGCTTGTCGCTTTAGGGTAACTATTTCCTAACCGAATCACAGCCCGCTCAAAGACGAACGCGACTCGCCCGCCGAAGCACCAGAAGCAGCGGTGATTCACGCCTTCAGTGCCGCTGTAAACCTCGGCACAGTCTCAAACAAATCACCCACAATAGGCACAACCTTGGGCCGGGCGCGGCGTTTGTTCAACGTCATCAGGGGCGCATCGGCGTCCTTGTTGAAGGCGATGATGGTGGCTTGTTCGCCGATGTAATCGACGTGTTGCGGCGCGCCGCTGACGCCGATGGAGATGATGAGCTTCGGGTTGACGGCGGTGCCGGTCTGGCCGATCTGTTGCTCGAAGGTAAGCAGCTTCAATTCCTCGACGACTTTACGGGTGCCACCGAGCATGACGTTCTTCACCCCAATTTCCTCGAGGCGTTTCTTGAGCGGCAGGATCACCAAATCGAAATTCTCCCGATTGCGCACGGCGTAGCCGACATCAATGATGAACTCGGCATCGGCAATGGATTTCACGCCACTGTCGTCGTGCGTGGCTCGTAGCGCTTGGGCCAGTTCGTCGGTTGCGGCATCGTATTCAAACTCCAGTGGAACCAGAAACACATGCTTCTCGCTCTCCGCTCTTCCCTTTCCTCTCTCCGCTTCACCCGCCACGGTCATAGCCAGCGGATGCTCGGCGATTTGTCCGATGGTCGCGACGCGTTGGACCTTGCCGCCGAAGGCCGGGGAGACGAGATCGACGCTGCCATTGCGGGAAACGGCCTCGACCACGTTGTAGCGGGCTTGCACACGCGGGAACGTCCGGGCGAATTGCGCAAGAAGTTCGTTGGCCCACGTGCCGGAAGCCAGCACAGCGGGCAACAGATCCTTCCATATGGTTTGCAGCGCCGCGAGTAGGGCGGATGAAGTGGAATTTTGCAGATGTTCAGAACTGACGAAGTAAATGGAATCAGCGTTTACGCGGGCGGCGACCGAGCGGACGGATGCTTCGTCAAAGCAGCCGAGCATCAATACGTGAAAGGGCAGAGACAGCACGGCGGCCGTCGCGGCAGCGGTTTCGACGCCGTCAAGTTTATCGGGCGTGGCGACGAACACGGCTGCGTTACGCCCCGGGAGTTTGTCCGGGGTGATTGACTCGATTTTGCCCGAGAACGAGCCGCTGCCCCGTGTCATTGTTTCAACACGCGCGATCTTCCGCACCAAGGCAGCAACGGCTTCGGGCGTTGTTTCCATGCCCTCTGCGACGGTTGGTTTCCCGGGTAATCGGTAGCGCAGATCAAACTGCGGACCAGTCGCGAGTTGTGCGGCATCGACGACTTCGAGGGGCTTGGTCAATGCGTCGAGATAATCATCGACGCTGAACTCGAGGTCGGTCGAGGAATCGGCCATGGCGAGGACGACAGGGCCATCGGTGGCGATCGAAACATCGAGTTTTTGCAGGCTAAGTTTTGTTTGATCGCCGGCAATGATGAAGCCCTTGACGTTGGAAAAATGCGCCTGGCCGAGATTGCCCGCGAGAACGGCGGCGAGAACGGCGTCGCCACACAAGACGAGGTCGCAGGGTAATTGCTTCTGGCCGGCGAGATCGGCAATAAGCCGCGCGGCATCGTGCGGGCTGTCGAGAAGATCGTCAGTTTTGATCAAGGCAGCGTTGTCGGCGCCAAGCGCGAGGGCACGGAGCAATGATTCCGTGGCGAATTGTGGAGCGGCGGCGATCGCGGTGACCGTGACGTTGTCGGAAGCGGATTTCAATTCGATGGCGTGTTGGAGTGCCGAGCGACTGGCCGCGTCGATGTCAAAATGCGTTTCCAACAACTCGCCGTTGATGACGCGAGGTCGCGGCGAGAGAACGGGCGCGATGTTCAACACGACCAGCACGTGCAGCGGGTGCGTCACGCGGTGGGCGGGGCGGGCGCGGTGTTCGGTTTCGCGGCCTTCGTGCGCTTGCAGCGATAATTGCGCGACTCGGATGTCGGGCGGGTAGAGGCCTTGCTTGAGCAATGTGAGATCGCGCTCGAATTCTGACTGGAGCCGCTCGATCTCGCGTTTGGCGTAGTCGAGATAGGCCTGGCAGGATTGTTCTGCAAATGTGCGATGAGAGGCATCGGTGTCCGCGCAATTCTGTTTGAGCCACTTGGTGCGCCAAAGGGCGGAGTCCACCACTTTTAGGTAACCCGCGATCTCGGCGAGCTTGAACATGATGGGCTGGAAATTCGCATTCTGCCAGGTTTGCGCGCCGAAGGTGTCGGCAGCGCGGCGCAACGTGCGGAGGAAGGTAACCCGGGCTGCTTCCAGCGGATCGGCTGGCAGCTCGCCCTCCAGTTTTGCCTGCGGTAGTACGTGGTCGAGCAAGTCGCGGAGGATGAGGAAGCGTTGGACTTCGTTGGTGCCTTCGTAGATGTTCAGGACGCGGGCGTCGCGGCGATGCTTTTCCAATTCGTGCATCTGGGTACTACCTTCGATGCCCATGATCTTTTCGGCAGCACGGATGGTGCGATGGAGGGCTTCGCTGGCGTAATATTTGCCGATGGCGGACTCGGTGCGGACGGATTTCGTGCCGTGATGATCGGCGCGGCCAATGAGTTCATAGGCAAGCGACTCGGTGGCGTATAACTCGGTGGCCATGCCGCCGAGGATTTGCAGGGCCCATTCTTCCTTGTCGAGTTTGTGGTCGAGAATGAACGCGCGGGTTTGTTCGACGATTTTCGCCATCATCGACACGGCGCTGACACAGAGGCCGAGGCGGCCGACATTGAGGGTCTCGAGCGCATTGACCTGGCCGCGGCCTTCGATGCCGATGACGTTTTCGCGCGGGACGCGGACGCTGGTGAGGCCGAGTTCGTTGGTCGGCGAGCCGCGCTGGCCCATTTTCTCCTCGTCTTTGCCAACGACAAGCCCTTCGGCGTGACGATCAACCATGAAACCGGTCGGACCTTCCTTCGTGCGGGCGTACAGACAGAAAACGCCGGCGACATGGCCGTTGGTGATCCACATCTTCGCGCCGTTGAGCTCGTAATACTCGTAGAACTCCTCGTCGCCGTCGCGGCGGATTTGCGCGATGTCGTGGATGGGGATGCGCTTGCCATTGTGTTGGTAGTAACGGAACTTCGTCGGGTCGTCGGTCTTGTAGTCGTACTCGCTATAATCAATCTTCGAGAGATCGACGGTCGCGGCGTCGATGATGTTTTTGCGGTCCGTGCCGAGCATGAAATATTTCGCGCCGTCGGCGTCGGTGAGGACCTCGACCCTTTTCAATTCGGCGCGGGTCTGAATTCCGCCGGAATCGGAGCCGGCGCTGGGTTCGGTCAGGGCGAACGCGCTGATCTGGCCGGCGGAGATGAGACGGAGAAAAAATTTGTGGGCCTCGGCGCGGCGGTCGAGTTCGGCAATGACGGCTTCGGCGCGGGGTTGGAGCGAATCGAGTGTGGCGAGCGACTTTTGAAGTTCGCTCTTGAACGCGACGAGGTCGGTACGCAGGCCGGCGCGGCCGGCATCCATGAAATGAGAGAGAAAATCGCTGGCGATGGCGCGGAGCATCGGTTTCTTGCCGATGTCAGTCTTCACTCTTTCGCCCAAGTCGGTGAAGACTTTCTTCACCTTGAGCGCTTCCGGTGATTCCAACATGCGAAGGATCCGCGAGATTTCCGATTTGAGATTGGAGAGGAGCGACGTGTTGGACAGAAACTCCTGCAGATCGGCTTTGGCGCGCGGCAGATCCTGGTTGAGGCCGAGTAGGATCGGCGTGGTGCCGATGCTCGAATGGGCCATGATCGTCAGCGCGTACGACGGGTCGGCGTAGCGCATCGAGAGTGGGCAGAGGATGTAGTAGTGCGCCTTGAGCAGGCCTTCGCCGCCGAATTCCTTCGGGATGTACATACGGGTGAAACCGCGGGCAATCATGTCGCGTACGTCGGGGAGCGGGACCATGTGCAGTTTCTCGACGAGGCGGTGATAGGGCAGGCCATCGAAACGGGCGTTCCAGAATTTCTCGGTGAAATATTTGTGGAGCTCGTTGAAATAGGCATTGAGCTCGGCGTCAGCGTGCAGCATTTCGGGCGTGAAGCGCCAGGAGTTGGCGTCGAATGGTTTTACGAGGAAATCGCCGTAGTCGTATTCCTGTTTCGTGTCGAGTGCTTCGCGGTAATTGAATGCGGGCGGGCGTTGGAGAGGTGCTTCGATGTAGCCATGTTCAAGAACGGATGCGCCAAGGCCGGTGGGATGGGGTATGGGCGTTGCGCCCGTGAACATTTTGGCGAGTTCGGCGTCGAGTTCGCTGGTGATGGGGAGGGGGCGAATGGCGGCTTGCGAGAAGGCGGAGAGTTTGGCGTTGACCTCCGGACCGACTTGGCGACGGAGTTCCTCGTTGTCGTAGAGCAGATACGCGAAGCTGACGCTGTCGCGATAGAATTTGGAGAGAACATCGTCTTCGCTGTAAGCGGTGCCGCCGAAGATCTGGCCGGCGTTGTAGGTGAGGCTGCCGGGATCAGGTCCGAGAGCCTCCGAAGCGAGCAGTTTGACCAGCGCGGGTTCCTTGTCGGCCTGTGGGAGCAACGCCTTCAGAAGATGGACCTGTGCTTCCATTTCGCTCAGGAGTTTTTTGACGGAGCCGAACTTGATGATGCCGTCATGCCCATCTTCGTCCTTAAAGAGCCCCGGGAATTGAACGCGGCTCGTGGCGTGCTGGTGGCAGCGTTCCAACAACATTTCGCCCGCGCCGAGCGCGATGGCGCAGAGGTCGGTGGCGGTTTGCTGCAGTGTCAGGGTTTGTTCCGGCACAAATTCTTTCCACACACTGCGGGCAGCCGTGAGGCCGATCCATGGGTGCTCCGCGAGTTCGGGTCGGGCGGCGACCTGTGCGGAGTAAATTCCGGAAACAAGCGCGGCCAGCGCCGGGTCGCGGCGGGCGAGTTCGCGCAGGATGATGTCCCGCGGCGGCGACGCGGCCTCGGCCAGGACGTGCAGGAAGTTCCTCTGTTCCTGCGCGAGCGGGTTGCCGTGTTCGAGGTCTTTGATGGCCTGTTTCGAAAAAAGCTTTTCGAGACGCGCCACCATGGCGATGCGCGTTTGGAGCGGTCGGTCGACGGGCGGCACGGGTGGCGGCGGGAGATGTTCCAGCAACTGGCGCGCGTCGGCCTCGGCCCAGAAGAATTTGCGGCGCTTGGCGTGGACGACGATGCGAGCGATCTGCTGGTCGATGCGCGGGTTCTTGATGTCGGCGGCGATGGGTTGCGCCTCAACGAGCAGATGCTGCAACCAGCGGGTACGGCCGGCGTCGACGTAGCGTGGCCCGGCGTAGACGGTTTCGGAGAATTCGTGGAGTTTGGCGGAGAGCGCGAGGACCTTGTCGGGCTTTGTGTTCAGAGCGAGACCAGTAATGTCGACTTCGCGGGGGAGACTTCTTGTGTTATCCGGCGCGGTGGACTTTTGCAGCGCGAGAAGTTTCGCATTGGCGATGGTTGGGGCGCTGTAAATCAGGCGCTGCTTGCGCTGACGGGTCCAATCAACGTCATTCGGGGCGGAGCGCCAGCAGGTTTCGCATTTGACGCAGTTTTCAAAATTGACGACGAGCTGCGACTGGCCGAGGTCGTCGGTGAGACATTCGTAGACCCTGGCGGGGCAAACGTGCCAGAGCGGGGACTCGGCGATCTTGGCGCGGTTCTCGAAGTTCTCGGGACGGAAGACCTTGATGTGCGAGTGATGCTCGGAGAAATAGCGGATGAGCGAAAGCTTTTCCTCCCACGGCTGCTCGATTCTCACAGCGTCGGGGTCAAGCTTCACGCGGTCACGGGTGAGTGCACGATATTTCTGGAAGAAGCCGGAGAGGAATTTCTCAGGTGAAGGGCGCGTGATAATGAGCCAGATGAGTTCGCAGATCCATTGGATCGGCATTAGCACGAGCAACAGTGCGGCGAAGACAGGGAAGGCGATGTGGTCGAACAAGCTCAAGCTATGTCTGGCGGAACGGATGGCCCGGGAAAGCTTGACGGGCAACGTTGTGTCATCGTTGCGATACAAGTGGTCGGCGGCGACGGCGAGAATTTGTGGCGCTTTACGGAACAGAACCGAAATGGGCGGAAGGAAACTGGATAGCGGCTCGCCATCGACGCAGAAATCGAGATGGAGTTTGCCGCCGGCGGATGAAGATATGATGAATGATTTTGCGGAGGGCTTGGTGGCGGCCTTCAGACCGAGCGCGTCGCGTTGTTCGCGAAGATCGCGAAAGAGCGGGACCCATTGTTTCAGAGGTAATGTTTCGCGGGTGAACTTGGCGAGTTGCCAGAGTTTCTGGTGCGTGCCAAGCGAGGGATTGCTGGCGATGTAGAGCGTGCCGGTGGCCAGGTCGGCGGCGCGACCGAAAAACACGCGCGTATGCTCGACGTAGTGCGGCCATTTTTCCAGGAACTCGACGTTTTTGAAATAATGCGTGTTGCGGAGCGGACGTTCGTAGAGTTCTTCGAGGCGCGCGCGAGAGAAGGTTCTGTCGGTTGTGCGGATTTCCAGAATTGCGTGGGCAAACAGGTGCCCCATCGCCGTGGCCGGGCCGGTGAAATTGGGGTAGGGGAAATCGAGACCGACGCCGGTGGCGGCGCCGCCGATGGCCAGGCCGTTGTCGACGAGTTGCGGGAGTTCGCGAACGCCCCCGCCACGGATGATTTTCGCGCCGTAGGCGGTCGAGCGACTGTTGTTGGTCCAGCGTTTGACTTCGGGCAGGCCCTTGAACCATTCCATGAGACGGTTGTGGTCGCCGCCGAACTCTTTGCTGAGATTCTCAAGCGGCAGCACAAGGCCAAGCGAGATGCTGGACTTGTTCGTGTACAGGAAGCCGCCCATGTTGAGATTGGCCGTGCGATTGTGGATCGAGCCGTTGCGCAGCAGGATTTCGAAGGCGGCGCCTTCGCCTTTTGGCAGCGCGAACGTGTGCTCGATGTAATCGGGGTCGACCTCGATGATTTCCTTGATGCCCTGGAGGAAATGCGGCGCGCCGGGGTCGGTGGTGCGTTCGTAGCCTTCCTTCGAGACGAGCTGCGATGCGTCGCCTTCGGCGAGGAACACCACGTCGGCATAGATGGAGCCACGGTCGGTATGAACGCCGATGATGCGGTTGTTCTCGTCGCGGAGCAGGCCGTCGACCGTCGTCTCCGTGAGAATGTGCGCGCCGAAAGATTTCGCGAGTTCGGCGAGGTAGTGATCGTAGGTGGGGCGCAGAACGGTGTAGCAATTGGTGAAGGTGGAAGGGTTGCGGTAGCTGAGTCCGGCGAGCGAGTGGCCATTGTAGATGTAGAAGCCACGTTTGGTGACGGGACGTTCGTGGGCGGAGTTGCGAACCACCTCTTCGCCAAGGACATCCGGTTGGGCGAGGTTCTCGGTGAAATAGACCGCGCCCGACCAATTCTCCGCCCCGGGAAACGCGCCGGCCTCGATGACAAGGACAGGGATGTCCGCCTTCGCCAGAGCGATGGCGGCGGTGATACCGGCTGGTCCTGCCCCCACGATGACGACGTCATATTCCCAGGAAGCCATGCGCGGATCATTATAGAGAGTCCGTAGCATTTGAAAAGTCTCGCTCGAAAATATCGCACAGGCTGTGGAACTTCTGTAGAGTGACGGGTGTCAGACTTCGATGGAGGGCAGATTATGAAGCTACGCAGGCTGATGATTCCGCTGGCCGCTGTTCTTGCCGCCACGACCGCTCTCGCTGTCGATCAACCGCAAGAAGGTGTGGCGCTCACGATCTACAACCAGAACTTCGGCGTGGTGCGCGAGCGACGCAAGGTCAAAGTCGAGGAGCAGATCGGCACGGTGCGGTTTTCCGATGTCGCGTCACAGATCGATGGCACGAGCGTGCAGTTCAAGTCGATCACCGACCCCGACGCCGCCGTGTTGGAGCAAAACTACGAGTACGACCTCGTTTCCGCCGACAAGCTGTTGGAGAAATACATCGACAAACAAATTGAGGTGCTGACGAAGGACGGCTCGCACTATTTGGGCACCTTGCAGAGTTTTGATGGCAACCAACTCGTCATTCGTCAGGCCGGCGAGAAAGCCGGGATTGTGATGGTGCAGCGCGGCGACAACGTGAAGGACATCCAGTTTGGCGCGTTGCCGGAGGGATTGATTACCAAACCCACACTGGTGTGGAAACTGGCCACGGAGAAGGTTGGGGAACAGTTGATCGAGGTGGCGTATCAAACCGGCGGGATCAACTGGCAGGCGGATTACAACGCCGTGCTCAACGCGAAAGACACGGCACTCGATCTCGGCGGCTGGGTGACGATCAACAACCAATCAGGCGCGACCTACAAGGACGCGAAGTTGAAGTTGATTGCGGGAGATGTACGCCGCGTGCAGATGCCGGTGCCGCAAGGCGCAGTAGGTTCTTATCGCGCCATAGGCATGGCGAGAGAGGCTGCTGGCTTCGAGGAGAAGGCGTTCTTCGAGTATCACCTGTACACACTCGGGCGGCCGGCTACCGTGGCGCAGAATCAGACGAAGCAGATTGAACTGCTGAAAACGGCGGGCGTTCCCATGAAGAAAGTCTTTCTTTACGATGGCGCACCGCAGTTTCGATTCTACGGTGGGTTGAACAGCGACGCCAGTTATGGCAGCGAAGAAGGCAACAAGAAGGTCAACGTCCTCATCGAGGTCAAGAACTCGAAGGACAACCATATGGGGATGGCGTTGCCGAAAGGGAAGGTGCGGTTGTACAAGCGCGACGAGGCGGACGGGTCGCTGGAGTTCGTCGGCGAGGACGAGATCGACCACACGCCGAAGGATGAAACGGTAAAGCTGCACATCGGTGACGCGTTCGACGTTGTGGGTGAGCGCAAGCGGACGAATTTCAGTATCGATGTCAATGCCCACGTGATCACCGAGAGCTTCGAGACTCGCATCCGCAACCACAAGACCGAGCCCGTCGAAGTCCTCGTCAAGGAGACCCTTTACCGCTGGAACAACTGGGAAATCACCCAGTCGAACCAGAAGTGGACGAAGTACGACTCCAACACGATTCACTTCCCTGTGAAGGTGGATAAGGACGGTGAAGCGGTAGTGACGTACACGGTGAAGTATACTTGGTGATCCGCCTTCGCTGCAGCTACGGCGCGACAAGGCGGGACAGATCCAACGTTCAACGGTTAACGCTCAACGGTGAGGGAGCGACGGGCGTGGAGCCGAAATCGCCAAGGGCGCGCAATTGCGCGAGTTGAAACACTGGACTTGCGGTAGGGGCGCTTGTTACGATTCGGACATGTCGGGGGGTACAACGGCGCTCAGGCCAACCAATGCTGCAGGGGCCGGGTCATCATCGCACCGATGGAGCATCATTCTTGGCGGTGGGGTCATTATCCTTGCGGCGCTGGCGGTATACCACAACTGCTTCGCGGCGCCATTCTCCTGGATGATGTGCCCTCGATCACGCAGAACGCGAGCATTCGTCATCTGTGGCCGATCTGGTCTGCGTTGTCACCCCCGGTCGATTCATTCGTTGGCGGTCGGCCCATGGTGAATTTCTCGCTGGCGATCAACTATGCCTGGCCGGGGCTTGGGGGCGCACCGTATCGCCCAGATATTACATCTCAGCCCCAAGACGGGTGCATCTTGACACTGCCACCAT
>PLTX01000030.1 GCA_003164675.1 Verrucomicrobiota bacterium
GCGCGATCGGCCCGTGCTTGAGTTCGCCGGCGGCGTAGCCTTCGGCGTGGATGTAGGAAATCTCCTTCAACTTCAGCGCGCCTTCGAGCGCCACGGGGAAGTTGACCTGGCGTGCAAGGAACAGGAAACTGTTGGCTTCGACGTATTTCTTCGCGATGGCGGCAATCGCGTCGCTCTGTTTGAGCACGCATTCCATCTTCGCCGGGATCTCTTCCAGCCCGCGCAAAATCTCCGCGCCTCGTGTGGATGCCAGGTGGCGCATCCGTCCCATCAACACCGCCAGCAACGTCAGGATCGTGACCTGCGATATAAACGTCTTGGTCGCCGCCACGCCAATCTCCGGTCCCGCGTGCATGTAGGTGCCGCCATCGACTTCGCGGGCGATGGTCGAGCCGACGACGTTGACGATGCCGAGGGTCTTGTGCCCTTTGCGCCGCGATTCGCGCACCGCCGCCAGCGTGTCGATGGTTTCGCCCGACTGGCTGATGGCGAACACGAGCGTGTGTTTCTCGACGGGCGCGTTACGGTAGCGGAATTCGCTGGCGTAATCGCACTCGGTCGGGATGCGCGCGAGCTCTTCCATCAAAAACTCGCCAACCATCGCCGCGTGCAGCGCCGTGCCGCAGGCGATGTAGATGATCCGGTCCACCGCGCGCAATTCCGCCGGCGACAGGTTCAGCCCGCCGAGACGCGCCGTCGCTTCCTCGTGGCTGATCCGGCCGCGGATGGCATTTTGCACCGCGCGCGGCTGCTCGAAAATCTCCTTGAGCATGTAGTGCGGAAACTTCCCGCGCTCGACCTCTTCCGCGGCGAATTCGACCTCGCGAATCTGCGGGCTGACGGTGGCCGCCTCGATGGTGGACACCTGAAAATCATCGCGGGTCAGCGTGACGATCTCGAAATCGTTCAGGTACACCACGCGGCGGGTGTGGGCAATGATGGCGCTGACATCGCTGGCGAGGAAGTTCTCGTCGCGTCCGACTCCCAGCAGCAACGGGCTGCCGCGGCGCGCGCCGACGATCAGGTCGGGATGATCGGCGTGGATCACGGCGATGCCGTACGTGCCCACCACGTCCTTGAGCGCGCGGCGCACCGCCTCGGTCAGCATCGTGCCGTCGGCGCCGGGATGCTCGGCATGGACCTGCTCATAATAATCGCCGACAAGATGGGCGAGCACTTCCGTGTCGGTCTGCGAGGCGAACTTGTGGCCTTTGGCGAGAAGGCGTTCCTTGAGATGCTGATGGTTTTCGATGACGCCGTTGTGGACGAGGGCAATCTTGCCGGACTGGTCGAGGTGCGGGTGGGCATTGGCGTCGGTCGGCGGGCCATGCGTCGCCCAGCGGGTGTGGCCGATGCCGACATCGCCTTTGGCGGGTTGTTTGGCGAGGACGGCGGCCAGATCATTGATGCGGCCGGCCTTCTTGCGGAGTTCGAACTGCTTATTATTAATGATGCAAAGGCCGGCGGAATCGTAACCGCGGTACTCGAGCCGGCGCAGGCCTTCGAGGATGACGTTTTGGGCGGGCTTCCGGCCAATGTAGGCGATGATGCCACACATCGTGCGTTCCTTGTCTGAAGTCGCGCAACAATGATTCAACCGCCCGGTGTGACCCGAGCCCGGCGGCATTGGCGAATCATGGCTGCGTGGACTTCGTATCGCAGTTTGTTTTTGTGCCGCCGGTCATAAACAATGTACTCGCGCTCCAGGAATTGTCAACGGAGGACGCAATGTGATCAGTAACCCTCATCCCGACCCTAACCCTTGGAGAGAGAGGGGGATCCGACGCTCCCCGCCTGCGGGAAGAGGATTGAGAGAAGGGGTTTTGGTCTGCCTTCCCTGCGCCCGCCAACGGATTGTCAATTGACGCGCCAAGTGGCTGTGTCTAGTATCGCGGCATGGCGCCGTTGGGACTCAAACCGGTGACCTCCACTAATGTGCTGGGTGTGATCATGGGCGGAGGTGAGGGACGTCGGCTCTTTCCGCTGACCAAAGAGCGGGCGAAGCCCGCCGTGCCCATGGCCGGCAAATACCGCTTGGTGGACATCCCGATCAGCAACTGCATCAACTCCAACATCCGACGTGTGTACATCCTCACGCAATTCAATTCGGCGTCGTTGCACCGGCATATTCACCAGAGCTACTCGTTTGACCGGTTTTCGCGCGGGTTTGTCGAGATTCTCGCCGCGCAACAGACGACCGAGAACATGGGTTGGTACCAGGGCACCGCGGATGCCGTGCGTCAGAACCTGCGGTATCTCCTCGAACAGAATTACGAGTACATCGTCATCCTCTCCGGCGATCAACTGTACCGTATGGATTTTCGGAAGGTGCTCCAGCAACACGTGGAATCCTACGCGGACATCACCATCGCGGTCATCCCTGTCATGCGGGACCAGGCGACCTCACTCGGCATTCTTCAGGTCAACGAAGAAAGCCGGATCGTGCGCTTCGTCGAGAAACCCAAAGACCAGAAGTTGCTGGAGGAACTGAAGATCCAGGACCCGATGCTGTCGAACCTGCGCATCACCAGCAGCGACGACCATTACCTGGCGTCGATGGGCATCTACGTGTTCAACCGCGAGATTCTCCGCAAGGTCTTGGACAACGACAAAGCCGACTTTGGCAAGCACGTGATTCCCGACGCCATCGGCTGCCATCGCGTCTGCGCCTACGTCTTCCAGGGATATTGGGAGGACGTGGGAACGATCGGCTCATTTTTCAAGGCGAACCTCGCCCTGTGCTCGCTCAAGCCTTCCTTCAATTTCTTCGATCGCAACGCGCCCGTATACACCCACGCGCGGTTTCTGCCGGCCTCCAAACTCGTGGAAAGCCAGGTGCGCAACGCGCTCATCGCCGATGGCTGCGTCATCCTGCGCTCGCGCATTGAGAACGCTGTCGTCGGCGTGCGGTCGTTTATCGGAAGCGATAGCATGCTGCGTGATATCATCCTGATGGGAAGCGACTTTTTCGAAACCCAACATGAAATACTGGAGGAAGACGCCATGGGGATTCCCCACATGAGCGTTGGACGCGGGTCCAGGATCGAGCGGGCGATCATCGACAAGAACGTTCACGTCGGCGAAGGCGTTGTGATCACCGACAAAAGTGGCGCGCCCGATTTCGACGGCCCGAATTATTATATCCGCGACGGAATCGTCATCATCCCCAAGAATGCTGTCATCCCGGCTGGAACCAAAATCTGACCGTGAAGCTTGCCTCCCCGGTTTCGTGACCGTGATCCAGAAAGCGGAGAAATTCCTGCGATACGGTCTATTCTCGGGCATAATTGGCAGACGGGGCAGGCTGGACGGCCACTGATGCAGCTTGAAATTTTTTCTAAACCAGTGTTGACATGTATTTGGAATCCACTATAGTCGGCAAATCCCCATCAAGGGGTGAATCAGTACAGCAAGTTCAGAGGGCGTAGCAGGACCCGCCTACTGTTTCCTTGAGCAAAGGGCAAATTGAGGAAGCAGAGGGGGGTTCTAGCGTCTTTTTGTGTCTAGTGTAATCGGCGATCTTGCGGGTTGTCGGGGAAGCTCTTGGAGGTAGCTGCATGGCAAAGCCTTCGGGAAAAAATGTCGCCCACGTAGCTCAGTTGGTAGAGCACGTCCTTGGTAAGGACGAGGTCATCGGTTCAAACCCGATCGTGGGCTCCAGAAAATGAATGGGGTTTGGATCGACAGAAAGCATGGTACCAGGACGGAGACATCAGGCCACATAATCTAGAGAGGCAGACAGGAGGAGAGCATGGCAAAAAGCAAATTTGAACGGACAAAACCGCACGCCAATGTCGGTACGATCGGTCACATTGACCACGGCAAGACGACATTGGTGGCGGCGATCTTGCAGGTGCTGGCCAAACAGGGCAAGGCCGAGGTTAAGAGTTACGCGGATATTGCCAAGGGCGGCACGGTGCGCGACGAGACCAAGACGGTGACGATCGCCGTGGCTCACGTCGAGTACGAGAGCGAGAAGCGCCATTACGCACACATTGACTGCCCCGGCCACGCTGATTACGTCAAGAATATGATCACGGGCGCCGCGCAGATGGACGGCGCAATCCTTGTGGTCAGCGCCGCGGACGGCCCGATGCCACAGACCCGCGAGCACGTCTTGCTGGCGCGGCAGGTGGCGGTGCCGGCGATGGTCGTGGCGCTGAACAAGGTGGATTTGGTGGACGACCCCGAACTGCTGGATCTCGTCGAACTGGAAGTGCGCGAGTTGCTGTCTCAGTACCAGTTCCCCGGCGACAAGACCCCCGTCATCCGGGTCAGCGCTACGAAAGCCCTGGCGGGCGATCCCGAGGCGGAGAAACAGATTTTGGCATTGGTCAAGGCGGTGGACGATTTCATCCCCGACCCGGTGCGCGAAAAAGACAAGCCGTTCCTGATGCCCGTGGAAGACGTGTTTTCGATCACGGGCCGCGGTACGGTCGCCACGGGTCGTATCGAGCGAGGCACGATCAAGGTTGGTGAAGATGTGGAGATTGTCGGCTTGCGCGAGACGCAGAAGACGGTGGTCACGGGCGTGGAAATGTTCCGCAAGCTGCTCGATCAAGGCGAAGCGGGCGACAACATCGGCGCGCTGCTGCGCGGCATTGAGAAGGACGGGGTCGAACGCGGTCAGGTGCTGGCCAAGCCCGGATCGATCACGCCGCACAAGAGGTTCAAGGCGGAAGTTTACGTCCTGAGCAAGGAAGAGGGTGGGCGCCATACGCCGTTCTTTAACGGCTATCGTCCCCAGTTCTACTTCCGCACCACCGACGTCACNNCAGTTCTACTTCCGCACCACCGACGTCACCGGCGTGGCGAAATTGCCGCAAGGCGTCGAAATGGTGATGCCGGGCGATAACGTCAATATTGAGATCGAATTGATCACGCCCATCGCCATGGAAAAGGCGATGCGGTTCGCCATTCGGGAAGGCGGACGCACGGTTGGCGCGGGACGCGTGACGGAGATTCTGGAATAAGGACGAGGATTCGGAGCTGACGCAAGATGCCCAGAGAGTTGATCACACTGGCCTGCACGGAGTGCAAGAGCCGCAATTACACGTCGACACGGAACAAGCGGGCGCAAGGTTCCGAGCGGCTGGAGCTGCGCAAGTTCTGCCCCAAGTGCGGGAAACATGTCTCGCACCGCGAAACCAAGTGAGCGGAAACGGAGGTTCGGCGCGGAACAGACCGCAGGGCGGATACGCCAGTAGCTCAATTGGCAGAGCGACGGTCTCCAAAACCGTAGGTTGGGGGTTCAAGTCCCTCCTGGCGTGCCAATCCTGAGGGATCAGGCCAGCGGCGGGGAAACCGAAACCGGCGGGTTGACCGGAGCGAGGAAACGGTCAGGCGGACACAGAATTAGTGACACATGGTAAACCCATTTCTGAAAGTGCAGGAGTTTGTGATCGAGGTCTGGGCGGAACTGAAGAAGTCCTCCTGGCCGACACGCAAGGAACTGGTCGACTCGACCATCGTGGTCATTGTCACGATACTGGTTCTCGGTATATTCGTCGCGCTGGCCGATCTGGTGTTCCTGCGTATCATCGCCCTGCTGACGCGACGTTGACGAAAGAAACGAGATGGACACGACGACAAAATCGGAGTTTCAGTGGTTCGTGCTTCACACGCTTTCTGGCCAGGAACAGAAGGTGAAAGACAGCATTGAGAAGCGAATCAAAATCGAAGAAATGGCCGAATGGATCAAGGAAGTGCTGATCCCCACGGAAAAAGTTGCGGAAGTCAAAAAAGGCAAGAAGACAACCAGTACACGGAAGTTTTATCCCGGCTACATCCTTGTCCATATGAAGTTGCTCGACGAAAAGAACCAGCTGCAAGAGAAATCGTGGTACTTCATCCGCGAGACGGCAGGCATCATCGGATTCATTGGCGGCGACCGACCCGTCCCGCTCAAGCAGGATGAAGTCGACAGCATCCTGGCGCAGATCGAGGAACGCCAGGAAAAGGTGGCCCCGAAGGTCGCGTTCGAGAAGGGTGAGACGGTCAAGGTCACCGATGGACCATTCCAGAACTTCACGGGTGTGATCGACGAAATCGATCCCGACCGTGGCAAATTGAAGATTTCCGTGTCGATTTTCGGGCGTTCGACGCCGGTCGAGTTGGAATACTGGCAGGTCGAGCGCGCGTAGCGAGGGAACATGGCAGGAAAACCAGTCACAGGCATGATCAAGTTGCAGATTCCGGCGGGACAGGCGAACCCCGCGCCGCCAGTTGGTCCCGCATTGGGCCAGCAGGGCGTCAATATCATGGAGTTCTGCAAGCAGTTTAACGCGGCGACGCAGAAGATGGCGGGAACCATCATTCCCGTCGTGATCACCGTTTACAAGGACAAGACATTTACGTTCATCACCAAGTCGCCGCCCGCCAGCGCCTTGCTCAAGAAAGCCGCGGGCATCGCCACCGCCAGCGCCGAGCCAAACCGCAACAAAGTCGGCAAGGTCACGCGCAAACAGGTCTTGGAAATTGCCAGGACGAAGATGGCCGACCTCAATGCGGCGAGCGAGGAGGCGGCTTGTCGCGTCATTGCGGGCACGGCGCGCAGCATGGGCATCGACGTGGTCGATTAGCGGAGTTCGAGGTTTTTATGGCTACACACGGCAAACGCTACAACGAGTCAGTCAAGCAGGTCGACGCGAAGCGCCAGTACAAGATCGGCGACGCGGTGGATCTGCTCAAGAAACTGCCGAAAACCAAATTCGACGAGACAGTGGAACTGGCCTTCAAGTTGGGGGTTGACCCCAAGCAGAGCGACCAGATGGTCCGCGGCACGGTCGCCCTTCCGCACGGCAGCGGCAAGAAGGTGCGTGTCGTGGTCTTCGCCAAAGGAGGAGCGGCGCAGGCGGCGAAGGACGCCGGGGCCGACTTCGTCGGGTTCGAGGATCTTGTGAAGAAGTGCCAGGAGGGATGGACCGATTTCGATGTCGCGGTCGCGACCCCCGAAGCCATGCAGGAGGTGCGCAAGCTCGGCAAGGTGCTCGGCCCAAGAGGTCTGATGCCCAACCCGAAAACTGGCACGGTCACCGACGACACCGCCAAAGCCGTCAAGGAAGTCAAGGCGGGCCGGGTCGAATTCAAGATGGACAAGGCCGCCAATTTGCACGTTTCGTTTGGAAAGCTTTCGTTCGAGGGCAAGGCGATCGAAGAAAACGCGCGGGCGGTCATCACCGCCGTAACGCATGCGAAGCCGGCGACGGCCAAAGGCCATTTTATCGAGAGTTGCACGCTCTCGAGCACGATGAGTCCGGGCATCAAAATCGACCATCACGAGTTCTCGGCGAGCTGAAGTTGAGGGACAGGGATTTTCATGAGACCAGAAAAGCAACTGATTGTTGAAGATTTGAAGAAGCAGGTGGGCACGTCCCCGTTTGTGATCGTGACCGAATACAAGGGGATGACGGTCGGCCAATTCGCCGAGTTGCGCAAGCGGTTACGCAGGGCGAAAGCGGAATACCATGTAGCCAAGAACACGATGCTGCGTCATGCGATGAAGGCCGCCGAGCTTCCGGATTTGGACTGGGATTTTGGTGGGATGACCGCGGTGGTTATCGGCAACGACAAGTCCGACATCGGCGCGGTTGCCAAAGTGTTGAAGCAGTTCGGCAAGGAATTTGCGAAACCAAAATTCAAGGTTGGGTCGATGGGCAAGAAGGCGCTGAGCGCAGATGAGATTTCCGCCGTAGCGGATTTGCCCTCGTTGGATGCGTTGCGGGCGCAGTTGGTGGGCCTGTTGCAGACACCAGCGACACGGATCGCGGTCGTGCTCGGCGCGCCCGCAAGTCAGATTGCGCGTGTGCTGAAAGCGCACGCCGACAAAACGGGAGAAGCCCCGGCACCGGCCGGCGCTCCCGCATAGGAGCAGAAACAAAAGGTTCCTCGTCGCCCCGGAGGCTTTCGGGGGTAAACGTTTCGAGGCTTCGAAACACGACGATACCGAGAAAAGGATACGAACATGGCAGCAAATCTGGATCAAATCGTGGAACAACTGAGTGGTCTGACGGTGTTGGAAGCCGCGGAACTCTCCAAGAAGCTTGAAGAAAAATGGGGCGTGAGCGCTGCGGCGCCAGTCGCGGTGGCAGCAGGCCCGGCGGCGGCGGCGGCTCCGGCAGCCGAGGTCAAGACGACCTTTGACGTTGTTCTCAAGGAAACGGGCGCGAACAAGATTGGCGTCATCAAGGAAGTGCGCGCGGTGACCAGCCTCGGCCTGAAGGAAGCCAAGGACCTCGTGGAAGGCGCGCCGAAGACCGTGAAGGAAGGCGCCACCAAAGAAGAGGCCGAAGAAATCAAGAAGAAGCTCGAGGCGGCTGGCGCCAAAGTCGAGCTCAAGTAACGGTTGTTCGTTGGTTGGAATTCGGGTGGGGGCGCGGCAAACACCGCGCTCCCACGATAAACGGTTGGCAAACAGCAGTCATTGGGCATGCGATGCCCGGGAAGTAATTCATGGCTGAACGAAAATATTTCGGCAAGTTGGGCGACGTAATCCAGCCTCCTCCGATGATCGAGGCTCAGACGGATTCATACGCGGAGTTTTTGCAGGCGGAGGCGACGACCCGCCGCAAGAGCGTCGGTCTTCAGGCCGTGTTCAAAGAAGTGTTCCCCATCGCAAGCTACGATGGCCAGGCCACGCTCGATTTCGTGGAGTATTCCATCGGCGAGTCGAAGACTTCATGGCTGGATTGTCTGCGGGAAGGCATCACCTACAGCGGCCCGCTGCATGTCACATTCCGTCTCAAGGACAAGAATGGGACGAAGGAAGAGAAAGTGTACATGGGCGAAATCCCGCTGATGTCCCCTTCGGGCAGCTTCGTCATCAACGGCGCGGAGCGCGTCATCGTCAGCCAGTTGCACCGTTCCCCCGGGATCTGTTTTGAATCCTCCATCCACACGAGTGGCAAGGTACTGTACGGTTTCCGCATCATCCCCGACCGCGGTTCCTGGCTGGAAGTGCAGTTTGACAACAGCGATTTGCTCAACATCTATCTCGACCGCCGCCATCGCCGCCGCAAATTCCTGGCAACCACGTTCCTGCGCGCTCTGGGGTACAGCACGGACGAGGACATTCTCAAGTTGTTCTACCAGATTGAGGACGTGAAACTGAAGGATGTCACGGGTGGCGAGGAGACAACCAGCAAGGTGCTTATTGCCGACGTAATGGACAAGGAGAAGCAATTGGTCGTTGGGCGCGCCTTTGAGCCGCTCACCAAGAGTGTGGCTCGTCAGTTGATCGACCTCGGCGTGGACAAGGTCAAGGTCGTGGATATTTCCGTCGACGACGGCTGCATCGTCAAGTGCTTGCGCAAGGACACCTGCAAAGATCAGGAAGAAGCGTTGAAAGACATTTACCGGCGGTTGCGTCCCGGCGACCCGCCGACGATTGCGAATGCCAACGCTCTGATCAAGCGGCTCTTCTTTGATGCCCGGCGCTACGACCTCGGTCGGGTCGGCCGCTACAAGATCAATCAGAAGCTGAACCGCAGCGCGGATCTCGAGAGCCGCATCCTCGAAAAAGAAGACCTGATCGAGGCGATCAAATACCTGTTGAACCTCCGCAAGGGTGAAGGTTCGGTGGACGATATCGACCATTTGGGCAGCCGCCGTCTGCGCACCGTGGGCGAATTGCTCGCTAACCAGTGTCGCATCGGCCTCGCGCGCACCGAGCGTGTGGTCAAGGAACGCATGACGTTGTTCGACGTCAACACCGACACCATGACGCCGCAACAATTGATCAATCCCAAAGCGCTCTCGGCCGTCATCCGGGATTTCTTCGGCCGCAGCCAGCTCAGCCAGTTCATGGACCAGACAAACCCGTTGAGCGAGCTGACGCACAAGCGGCGCTTGTCGGCGCTCGGGCCGGGCGGTTTGTCGCGCGAACGCGCCGGCTTCGAGGTCCGCGACGTTCATCCGTCGCACTACGGGCGGATTTGCCCGATCGAAACTCCCGAAGGCCCGAACATCGGTTTGATCAGCGCCATGAGTTTGTATGCGCGGATCAACGAATTCGGCTTCCTTGAGACGCCGTACCGCAAAGTCAAGGATGGTCGCGCGACCGAGCAGGTGGACTATTTGACCGCCGATCAGGAAGAGAACTACGTCGTTGCCCAGGCCAACGCCCCGGTCGATGGCCGCGGTCACTTCCTCATCGACAAGGTTTCCTGCCGGTACAAGGGCGACTTCGTCGAAGTCGAGCCGGGGCGCGTCCATTATATGGACGTGTCCCCGAAACAACTCGTGTCTGTCGCCGCGGGTCTGATTCCGTTCCTGGAACACGATGACGCCAACCGCGCGTTGATGGGATCGAACATGCAACGGCAGGCCGTGCCGCTGCTCCAGAGTGATTCGCCGCTGGTCGGCACGGGTCTGGAAGGCCGCATCGCGCGCGATTCGAAGGTGTGCATTATCGCGGAAGAATCAGGTGTCGTCGCCAGCGTGGACGCGCGCCGCATCATCATTACCAAGGACGGCGATGTTCCGGAAGGCAAACGCAAGCTCGTTACGGATCCCGAGAATCACCTTTGGGTGTACGAACTGCGCAAGTTCATGCGCTCAAATGCCGGCACGTGTTTCAACCAGAAACCGATCGTTAAACACGGCGAGAAGGTCAAGAAGGGCCAGGTACTGGCCGATGGCCCCTGCTGCGAAGACGGCGAACTGGCGCTCGGGCGCAATGTGCTCGTGGCGTTCATGCCGTGGTGCGGTTACAACTTTGAGGACGCGATCCTGGTTAACGAACGCCTTGTCAAGGAGGACGTGTACACGTCGATCCACATCGACGAATTCGAAGCGGGCGCTCGGGATACGAAACTCGGTCCCGAGGAAATCACGCGCGATATTCCGAACGTCGGCGAAGAGGCCTTGAAAGACCTGGGACACGACGGCGTGATTCGCGTTGGCGCGGAAGTCAAACCCGGCGACATTCTCGTCGGCAAGATCACCCCTAAGGGTGAGACCGAACTGGCGCCCGAAGAGCGGTTGTTGCGCGCCATTTTCGGTGAAAAGGCCGCGGATGTGAAGGACACCTCCCTGCGGGTGCCCAGCGGTACGTACGGCATCGTGATGGACGTGAAGGTGTCGGCACGCAAGGAGCCGAGCCGTCCGAATTTGACGCCGACCGAAATTCGCCGGCAGAAGAAACAGATTGAAGAAGACCACAAGAAGAAGTCGACGGAGTTGCGCGAGGAACTCACGGAAAAATTGAGCAACATTCTTCTCGGCGAGAAGATTCCGCTGGATGTGGTCAACGCCGAAACGGGCGAAATCATCATCCCGGCAAACCGCAAGATCACCAAGACACTCTTGCGCAAGCTGGCGACCGTGTATGACCACATTGAAATCGATCCGTCGCCGATCCGCATCAAGATTCGGGAGATCATTGGCGAATTCGAGCACCGGTTCAGCGAATTGGATATGGAACGAGATCGGCAACTCGACCGCATTGAGAGTGGCGAAGATGTCGATCCGGGGATCATCAAGCAGGTCAAGGTGTACATCGCCAGCAAGCGCAAGCTGAGCGTGGGCGATAAGATGGCCGGTCGTCACGGGAACAAGGGTGTCATCGCGAAGGTCCTGCCGGAAGAGAACATGCCCTTCCTCGCGGACGGCACCCCGGTGGACATCGTGTTGAATCCCTTGGGCGTCCCCAGCCGCATGAACGTTGGTCAGGTGCTGGAGACGCATCTCGGCGTGGCCGCGAAGGCGCTCGGATTGAAGATCGCGTCACCGGTCTTTGATGGCGTCACAGAAAAGGAAATCGGGGAAATGATTGACCAGGCCAGGAAGGTCGATGGATTCGCCTGGGTGAAGGGCGATGGCAAATCGCGCCTGTATGATGGCCGCACCGGCGAACCGTTCGATCAGGAGGTCGTGGTCGGCTATATCTATATGTTGAAGCTGGGCCACCTCGTGGCGGACAAGATTCACGCGCGCGCTGTTGGACCGTACTCGCTCGTGACGCAACAGCCGCTCGGCGGCAAGGCGCAGTACGGCGGCCAGCGCTTTGGCGAAATGGAAGTGTGGGCCATGGAAGCCTATGGCGCCGCCTACGCGTTGCAGGAGTTGCTCACGGTCAAGAGCGACGATGTGCAGGGCCGCACGCGAATTTACGAATCCATCGTCAAGGGTGACAATACACTCGAGGCGGGCACGCCCGAGTCGTTCAATGTTTTGATGAAAGAAATGCAAAGTCTATGCCTCGACGTTCGCGTCGGGAAGAACGGAGGCGAGAGCAAGATATGATTGCAGCCAAACCTGGCACTTCAATTCCATCGACCGCCGCTGCCACCGCAGCCGCCCGCGCGGCGCTCGGTCTGGAAAAGGCGGATGTATTCGACCACGTCAGCATCGGCGTGGCGTCGCCGGACACGATTCGCTCCTGGTCGCACGGGGAAGTGAAAAACCCGGAGACCATCAACTATCGTACGTTCAAGCCCGAGAAAGGCGGTCTGTTCTGCGAGCGCATTTTCGGTCCGGTGCGGGATTGGGAATGCAATTGCGGAAAGTACAAGCGCATCAAACACCGCGGCGTTATTTGTGATCGGTGTGGCGTTGAAGTGACCCTGGCCCGCGTGCGTCGCGAGCGCATGGGACATATCGAATTGGCCGTACCCGTCAGCCATATCTGGTTTTTCAAGTGTATGCCATCTCGCATGGGCTTGATGTTGGACATGACCGCCCGCGACCTCGAGCGCGTGCTCTACTACGAAGACTACATGGTTGTTGATCCGGGCAAGACCCCGTTGAAGGACAAACAGCTCCTGACCGAAATGGAATACCGCGAAGCCCGCGAGCAGTACTCGGACGGGTTCGCCGCCAAGATGGGCGCGGAAGCGGTGAAGGAAGTCCTCGGGAAGATCGATCTGCGCAAACTCGCGCATGAGTTGGAACACCAGCTCGATTCGACAAAAAGCAAACAGATTCGCAAGAAGATCGCGAAGCGGCTAAAGCTCGTGAAGGGATTTCTCACTTCCAAAATGCGTCCGGAGTGGATGGTTCTCGAAGTATTGCCGGTGATTCCGCCGGATCTTCGTCCCCTGGTTCCCTTGGAAGGCGGGCGCTTTGCCACCAGTGATCTGAATGATTTGTATCGCCGCGTGATCAACCNNTCAACCGCAACAACCGATTGAAGAACCTGCTGCAGTTGCGCACGCCCGACGTCATTATCCGTAATGAGAAGCGCATGTTACAGGAGGCTGTGGACGCCCTGCTGGACAACGGACGACACGGTCGACCGGTGACGGGCGCGGGCAGCCGTTCCCTGANNTCGGCAAGCGCGTCGATTACTCCGGCCGTTCGGTCATCGTCATCGGACCCGAATTGAAATTGAACCAGTGCGGGTTGCCAAAGAAGATGGCGCTGGTGTTGTTCGAACCCTTCATTATTCGCCGTCTGCGGGAGATGGGATTGGTACACACGATCCGTTCAGCGAAGAAGCTGATCGAGCGCCAGTCACCGGAGGTATGGGACATCTTGGAAGAGGTCAGCAAGGGTCATCCGGTCCTGCTGAACCGCGCCCCCACGTTGCACCGGTTGTCGATTCAGGCTTTCGAACCGCAATTGATCGAGGGCGATGCGATTCGCATTCATCCGCTGGTCTGTACCGCGTACAATGCCGACTTCGACGGCGACCAAATGGCGGTGCACGTCCCGCTCTCGGTGGAAGCGCAGATGGAAGCCCGGCTGTTGATGCTCGCGCCGAACAACATTTTCTCGCCCTCCAGCGGGAAACCGATTACGACGCCTACGCAGGACATCGCGCTCGGCGTGTATTACCTCACCCATGGCGGCAAAAAGGAAACCGGTGGTAGCGCCCCTCGGTTGAAGCTGTTTGGGGACATGCAAGAGGTTTTCTTCTGTCGCGACGAACGCGACGTGACGATTCACGAGCGCATCCGGATGAAAAACCCTGACTACGGTCGCCCAACCGTGTACGGCGACCCGACGTCGAAGATCATCGAAACGACGGTCGGTCGCGTGATCTTCAATGAAATCTGGCCGCCGGAACTGGGGTTCATCAACCGATCCATCAACAAATCGTCACTGGGTGATGTCATCTGGCAGTGTTACCGCACGGCGGGCCATCATCGGACCGTCGAGGTGCTGGACAAGTTGAAGGCGATGGGATTCGAACACGCGACGCTTGCGGGAATCTCCATCGGCATTGATGACATGGTTGTGCCCAAGGAAAAAACCGTGGTGATCGCCGAAGCCCTGAAGGACGTGGCCGACGTGGAGAAGCAGTATCGCCGCGGGATCATTACCGATGGCGAACGCTACAACAAGATCATCGACATCTGGACCCACGCCGGCGAGNNAGATCATCGACATCTGGACGCACGCGACAGACAAGATTTCCAACGTCATGTATGCGGCGATGGAGCACAACGAGGGACGGTCGGAGCTGAACCCCGTCTACATGATGGTGGACAGCAAGGCCCGTGGCTCACGCCAGCAGATTCGTCAGTTGGCAGGTATGCGGGGGTTGATGGCCAAGCCTTCGGGCG
>PLTX01000110.1 GCA_003164675.1 Verrucomicrobiota bacterium
AGCTATTTATGGGACACAACACTAGGGCAAATCCAACAAATTCGTGATGGTATGACAACTACAACTAGTAGTACTCGTAACAGGCTGCGCGAGTGTCGAATCGCGCAGGGATTATCACAAATCGGCTTAGCTGCCGCATCAGGTGTCAGCATTTCCACTATAAGTCGGGCGGAACGGTGGGGATTCGATGTTTCGGAGTCTACTGCGAAGCGGCTGGCAGCGGCTTTGCAATGCCGTGTCGAGGACATCTTCCCGCGCGTCGAGGAGGCCCAGCCATGAACGACCAACTTCTGACGTTGAAACAAGTCGGGGAACGGTTGCAGGCGAGCCGAACGAGTGTTTGGCGGGCGATCCATGAGCGGGGGCTTCGGTGCGTTCGGATCGGCGGACTAGTCAGGGTGAAGGAGAGCGATCTAGCGGCATGGATCGAGAAACACTCCACAGCGGGCAACAGAAGTGATGTTAGTGAGTTGCAGCCGTGACAGCGGCAGAACTGAAAGCGCTGCTGCCGTTGCCGGAACTTATGGCGCGGTGCGGCGACGGCGAACGGGCGAAGAAGAAGGTGCGGTGTCCATTCCATGACGATCATACGCCGTCGTTTTCCGTGTACCAACGTGGCGGGCTTTGGTTCTGGAAATGTCACGCCGGTTGCGGCGAGGGCGATGAACTGGACTACTTGAAACGGAAGTTTGGGCTGGGTGATACGGAAGCGTTTGCCAAGTGGCGCGAGCTTGCGGGTGTCAACGGCGGCAGGCCTGCTGTCTCTCGGCGGGACCACCTGCAACGCGACCCGAAGGCCGCGGCCAGCGTCACCATGCCCGAACCTGACCTGTCCGCAGAGTGGCAGCAGTGCGTCGCGGCGTTCACCGATGAACACGCGGCGAAGCTGCCGACATGGCGCGGTTACTCGTCGGAATTTGTGGCGTGGTTGCGGCAGCGGCAGCTTGTTGGCCTGGACAACGAACGATTTGCGCTGCCAATTCACAACGACGCGGGCGCGGTTGTTGGCTTCCACTGCCGGGAAAGTGACGGTACTTGGCGCGTGGAAGGCGGCTGCCGGATGCATCCGCTGGTTATTGGTGACACCAAGACGGCGGACGTGATTTTCGCGTTTGAAAGTCAGTGGGATGGCTTCGCGGTGTTGGACAAGTTGGCGTGGCATAGAGCGGCATTGCTGGGGGTGGGGGTGATCGTGACGCGGGGCGCGTCCAACGGCGGGAAGTTGTGCGGTCTGTTGAAGCGTGACGCGACGGTGTACGCCTTCCGTCAAAACGACGCGGCAGCGGAGAAGTGGATTGCGGACGTGACGGCGGCGGCGACGGCAGACGGCGCGAAGGTGAAGTTGGTTGCAACGCCCGCCCCGCACAAAGACCCAAACGATTGGACAAAGGCGGGCGCGACTGGGAATGACTTGAACGCGGCAATGGAGACGGCGATGGACATGAAGCCCGCCGAGCAACCGAGAGCCGACGGCAACGGTGAGACAGCAGCGAAGATCGAATCAGCGCTCGTGTCCACTGTTGAGTTGGCCGCGATGGAATTGACGCCGCGTGAGTTTGTCTTACGGCCTTTCCTAAAGGCAGGTGACTTGGGCTTTATCTACGCCAAACGCGGAGACGGAAAGACGTGGCTGGCAATGCTGATTGCGAAGGCGATTGCGACCGGGACAAGCGCCGGGCCGTGGACGACAGATAAGCCGTGGACTGCCCTATACGTTGACGGCGAAATGCCCGCAGAGGAAAGCAAGCGGCGAATCGTGGCACTTGGGGGCGCTGGTGAAAATCTGCTGTGGCTTCACCACGAAATCTATTTTGAGCGCACCGGCAGGACGTTGAACCTAGCCGACGCTGCCACGCAACAGGAATTGACGGCGCTGATGCAAGCGCGTGGCGTCCGCGTGCTGGTGCTGGATAATCTGAGTTGCCTTTTCAGCGGCGTGAAGGAAAACGACGCCGACAGTTGGGAGCAGGTCTTACCGTGGTTGCTACAGTTGCGGCGGCTGAAAATTGCTGTGGTGATCGTCGCGCACGCTGGCAGAAGCGGCCAAACCATACGGGGTACTTCTCGACGCGAGGATGCGGCGTTTTGGGTGTTGAAGTTGGAACGCCAAGACACCGACGATCCGCAATTCCGTGGCATTCGCTTCGCCAGCTTGTTCACCAAAAACCGCAATGCGCTCGAAGACGATTGCCCGCCGTTGGAGTGGACGTTCACTAGCGAGCAAGACGACAGGACCACTGTGACGGCCAAGCCGATCAGCGGCGTCGAGTTGCTGGTGTCATGGGTGCGTTCTGGACTGGACAGCGCAACCGACATTGCGGCGGAGATGGAAATCAGCAAGGGCCAGGTGTCGAAGCTGGCGAAACGGGCAGAACGGCTGGGGAAGATTGTGATTGATGGGCGACACTACCGGGCAACGTCTGAGGGGCCAGCATGATGACCTTCGTTTCCAGTTTCCTCACCCTGCCGTTTCGAGTTGGAAACGAGCAGGAAACCAACTTGGAAACGCCCCAGAAAGTCACGCGAGTTCCTTCGGGAAAGGTGGAAACGGGTTGGAAACAGATTATTGGGATACGCTTGGAAACCGGGGGCGGAAACGCAGGGTTCGTTTCCAGTGAGCCAGAGGGAGCTGTGCGCTCAACGAAAGCGCATTTTCACAGGAGACGCGTGACCTCTAAGCTTGGCTTAGAAGTTTTTGGTAACACAAAGGAAGCAGTTTTGGTGCAATGAATGACACTTCCGCCGTAAAGGGGATGTTTCATGGTTGGTAGGCACTTGGTTCATGTATGGCAGGGCACTGTTACTCAGTTGGTAAGGCTACCCGGAGCTACGTCATGCATGGAAGCAGCGTGAATCGGGGGTCGATTGTGCGGCTCGCTGTGCGCCGTCAATGTCTTGCTCGCGGGCTGCGCTCCACATTGCACGGTGCTCGCTCCGCCTGGGGCGGGCTGCTACGGATTCACGCGGGAGCAACGTCACGCGAAGAATCATCCTGACCATCTCGCCGATGCGGGATAAAGAATCGCCCATTCTGGCAGAAGCACCCGACAACCCTGCCGGAATAGGGACGTACTCGAATGTGAAATTGTTCGCAAGCGCGAACAAGTCCAGTACGCCAGTCATGGCTAGATCGCCTCGCAGCGGGTGCCCCCAGGTGAGGGGGAAACGCAGCTTTGATGAACACGGAGCTTGACGCAGGAAGTAGGTTAGTGTATCTGTGATACCAGCAAAATAATGAAGGCATGGACGGCACAGAAGATCAAACGACTTCGCGAGGCGGCAGGCATGACGCAAGCACAGTTGGCCGACTGGCTTGGAGTGACTCCAAAACACGTTGCACACTTGGAAATCAGCTTTCGGCCCCCAGGCCCGCAGACGGTGCGGTTGCTGGACATCCTGGCCGAGCGAGTGAAGTCGGGCGAATGGAAGGCCGTCAAATCGAAACGAAAGGAACGGAGGTCAAGATGATGAAGCAGATTCCCAAGAGCGCCGATGCCAAAGAGGAGCGCCGCTTTGAGCGCATCGGCGAGAATCTCTACCGGCGTGGAAGTGGCGGGTTGATCTATGCCCGCGTGTGGGCGGACGGGAAACGGACGTTTCGTAGTACAGAGACAGACGAGCCGATAGTGGCGCGAAAAGTCCTGAAGAAGTGGCGCGACGACGAAGTATTGAAGCGTAACGGCATCGAGCCGAAGACGGCGGCACTAGAGCGCAACCGCCTGACAGTGGGGAAGGTGTTGGACATCTACATTGCGGCGGGTTGCCCCACAAAGAAGATGCTCCCAAAATCGCCTGCGACCGTCACCAACGAGTTGAAAAACCAGAACATGCTCCGCGCTTACTTTGCTGAGCGCGCGGCAGTGACTTTGACGCTGGCGGATTGCGACAAGTATCGAGACTGGCGCAATGCAGGCGGGTACGTGGTTGAGCGCACGCTGAAAAACGGAACCACGGTTAGCTATCAGGGGAAGGGCGGGGACCGGGGCGTTGACTTGGAGTTGACCACCTTGGGTAACGCCTTGGGCCTGGCCGTTCGACGCGGGCAACTGAAAAATAATCCGTTGGCGGGGCGCACGCGCTACGGTGTGGCGTCCAAGGTGCGGCACTGTCGGGAAGTTGCGCCAACACCGCAAGGGCTGACGCAGATTGAGCACTGGTTGCGGGTTAAGGGGGAGCAAGAGGTTGCCGACCTAGTTTGCTTCCTCGCGTTTACCGGGTTGCGGATTGGCGAGGCCGTCACGCTGGAATGGGAAAACGTAGACATGGCGGCGGGCTTGCTCCACGTCAAACGGGAGAAGCGCGGTATCATGCCGTGGGTTCCGATTCTGACGGAGTTGCACGGGCTGTTGTTGGAAATGCAGAAGCGGGCGCGGAGCTACCTGCTTTTCCCGTCACCGTTTGAGCCTGAGATGGCGCGCGACAAGGCGCGGATCAACCGTTGGCTGAAAAGCGCCACAGAGGGTCTAGGACTGCCGCATGTCACGCCGCACGGGTTGCGTAGCTACTTCGTCACGCAAGCGCGTCAGAGCGGCCTTACCGACGCGGAGATTGCCCAGCTTATCGGCGACAAGACGGGGCCAGCAATCATCGCCACGACCTACGGTGACGTGCGGCCCGATCACCTGATGAAGCAGGCGCGGCGAATCCAATTGCGCGCGACTGGTCAAACCGTCGAGACAGCGGCGAACGCCGCTTGAACTGGATACCACACGTGGATACCACCTGTGCTATGAGTTTCAGAGTGTTGACTGAGTTTGCTGCCGTTAGCACAAACTGGCTTACCAACGACGCAGCAATACCTTGCGTGCAATCAGGTCAACACGATGAAACGGCACGGAACGCACCAGCGGGTACTGTAAATCTGCTGGCTATCGCCTTCAGTGGTTCGAATCCACTCCTCTCCACCATCCTTGCCCGCAAGGGCTTACGCAATCGCACCGCAAGCAATGTTCAACCCGCTCGTATGCCCGGACACCGTTTGGCGAGGCGGTGTCCGGCAGGGTTGAAGGCGAGCACAACCACGAGGACGATCACAACCCGCCGCATGGGCGCAGCGTCGTATCGGCTGCGGGAAGGCGTCGCGTTGCGCTCGCGTTGGCCGCTGGCAGGCGTGTGCGTACAGGTGCGACGGCAGGAGGCCGTCAAAAGTTAAGGGTGGCGGTCATGCCAGTACGTATCCCCAGCGGAGCTGAAATTTGGAAACAAGTGACATTATACGAGTGCTCGTCCGAGTGAATGGTTGGCGACAGTCGCGGCGCGTATGTCATATGGGAAATGTCGGTTAATAAGTTGTAGTGTCAGACTTGGTTATGTATCTGTAGGGGCGTTATGCCTGACAAAACTGCTGCTGTGAATGGTCAACCGCCGCGACGCATCTCGGAAGTAGCCGCTGAATTGGGCCTCGACACCGGGCGCATCCTGCCGCATGGCCATTACATTGCCAAAATTCCCATCGCCGAATTGGAGGCCCGACAACATCAATCGGATGGTCATCTAATTCTTGTCACGGCAATGACGCCCACGCCGCAAGGCGAAGGCAAAACCACCGCCACCATCGGGCTCGCGGACGCGCTGCGCCGTCTCGGAAAGAAATCAATGTTCTGCGTCCGCGAGCCATCACTCGGCCCGTATTTCGGCATCAAAGGCGGCGGCACCGGCGGTGGTCATGCCCAGGTCGTGCCCGCTGAAGATATCAACCTCCACTTTGTCGGCGACATGTATGCGGTCGAGAAGGCCAACAATCTGCTTTGCGCGATGGTGGACAACCACCTTCAACACGGCAACGAACTCGGCCTCGACCCGCGCCGCATCGTCCTGCGCCGGGTGATCGACCTCAACGACCGGTCGCTACGCGACATCATCATCGGCCTTGGTGGTCCGTTGCACGGCGTGCCCCGGCGTGACGGTTTCAATATCACGCCTGCCTCCGAAGTCATGGCCATCCTTTGCCTCGCCAGGGATTTCGGGGACCTCGGCAAACGCATGACCAACATGGTCGTCGGCTTCACCTACAAGGGCGAGCCGGTACGCGCCGACGCGATTCAAGCCGTCGGCGCGATGCAGGTCCTGCTGCGCGACGCCATTCATCCGAACTTGGTGCAATCACTCGAAGGCACGCCCGCATTCGTGCATGGCGGACCTTTCGGCAATATCGCGCAGGGCACGAACACCAGCATTGCCACGCGTCTGGCGCTCAAGCTTGCGGACTACGTCGTCACCGAGGCCGGCTTCGCCACCGATCTTGGCGGGGAAAAGTTCATTCACCTCAAATGCCGCACGGCGGGGCTGAAACCGGCGACCGCAGTCATCGTCGTTACCGTCAAGGCCATCAACTATCACGGCGGGTTCAACGACACCGGCGGCCTCGGCAACCTTGCCAAGCACGTCGAGAACATCCGCCGGTTCGGCCTCGATCCCGTCGTGTGCCTCAGTCATTTCCCGGACGACAAGCCCGAGGACCATGCGCGCGTCATCAAGTTCTGTGCGCAACACGATGTCGAAGCCATCGTGTCCAGACATTTCGACGATGGCAGTGCCGGCACAACGGATCTCGCCGAAGCCGTGCTGCGCAGCATCGAGAAGAACAAAGGCAAGTCCATCCATTTCCTGTATTCGCTGGAAACCCCGATTCAGAAGAAGCTCGAAATCCTGGCCACGCAACTCTACGGCGCGGATGGTGTGGACTATGACCGCACGGCGCAAGCCGGTATCGAGCTGCTCAACAAGCACGGTTTTGGAGAACTACCGATCTGCGTGGCGAAGACCGCCATGTCGCTTTCGGACGATCCCGAACTGCGCGGTCGTCCGAGCGGGTTCCGGATCAGGGTGAACGAACTGCGCCTTTCCGCTGGGGCGGGCTTCATCGTGGCTGTGTGCGGGAACATCGTCACAATGCCCGGCCTGCCGAAGGTGCCTGCCGCCGCGCACATCAAGATGCTGCCGAATGGAAAGGCGACGGGATTGACCTAATTCCGGTCACGACCAAGAGGGCAATCACAACCGGCAGCATGGGTGCGGCGTCGAGTCGGCTGCCCGACAAGCCACACCGAGACACGCGGCGCGCTTCCCTGTAAATGTGCTGGCTTATGCCTTCGATGGTTCGAANNAAATCTGCTGGCTATGCCTTCGATGGTTCGAATCCATCCCTCTCCACCATCTCCAATCTCCCCGAGAAATCGCGGTTCTTGAGGCTTCTGGCCGAAACCGTCGCTCTTTAAGATCCGGTTTGTTGCGGGTCGAGGGATTTGCTACACTGAAACACCATGCGAGTTCGAGTTTATCTCCTGATTGCGGCGTGGCTGGTGACGAACGGTCTCGCCTCGTTGCCATCATGTCACGCGGTATTATTTGAATCCACCGGTGAGACCACCTACAACACGACGGCGCCGAGCGGTACGCTCTCGGGCAGCGGCTGGCAGCACGAGGGCCAGTGGGGAAATTTCCTCGGCACGCCGGTGGCCCCGATGCTTTTTCTCGCAGCCAAGCACGTCGGCGGCGCGACGGGAGACGTATTCGTGTTGAATGGATTCACCTACCACACCGTGGCGTCTAACGATTGCCCGAATTGCGATCTGCGCCTCTGGCAGGTGGCGGAAACGTTCCCCGCGTATGCTTTGTTGTACACCAACAGCACCGAGGTCGGAAAGCAATGCATCATCTTCGGGCGCGGCACACAGCGAGGAGACGCCGTGACGAACACAACTGGCGTCTTGAAGGGCTGGAAATGGGGCATCAGCGACAGTGTCGAGCGGTGGGGCCAGAATGTCATCTCGGGCGTGTACACGGATCAAACCAACGGCGAAATGTTGCAGGCGACTTTCGGGATCAATGTATGTGATCTGACCGACGGCGACTCCAGCGGCGGAATGTTCATCCAGAACGGTTCGACGTGGCGACTCGCGGGGATTCATCACGGTGTGGACGGCCCGTTCAGCACCGACGGCACAACGAACACTCAATTCGACGCAGCGCTCCTGGACATCGGTGGCCTTTACGTTGAAGGTGTCACGAATTGGATCTTCGTCTCCCAGCAGTCGTCTGATCAGCCGAGCTCGTTTTATAGCACGCGCGTGTCGGCCAACCTAAGCTGGATCAATGGAGTCATCAACGCGGCTTCGCCCGTGGCGCCGGTCGCCAGCTTTTCGGCAAACGCGACCAATGGACCGTGGCCGCTTACTGTCACGTTTACTGACACCTCTACAGGCACACTTACAAACCGATTCTGGAATTTTGGCGATGGCTCTACCACGAATACCACGGCCAATATCCTGACGCATAACTACGGCGGGTCGGGCACCAACACGGTCAGTCTGACTGTGAGGGGCCCTGCGGGCGCCAGCTCGATCACGCTCACCAACTATATCGCGATTGGCAACGAAGAGGCGCCCGCGACCCCCGAAGGGCTTGCGGTGACGTTCGTCTCGGCGAACGAGATCGACCTGATCTGGATGACATCGACGAACGCCAGCGACCTGAGTTTCGTTGGGTACGAGATTTTCCGCAACGGGGTGCAGGTCGCAGCGACCGGCGCAACGAACTGGGCCGACAGAGTGGTGGCGCCAAGCTCCAATTATTGTTATGCCGTGGTCGCCTACAACGCCCAGAGGACGGCCTCTTCCGCAAGCGCTCCTGTGTGCACGAACACCTTCGCCTCGCCCGGCTCCTTGCGTGGTACCTACAGCGGGTTGGTCCTTCAGACCAATGCACCGTCGGATGCGACTTCGGGCAGCCTTCAGTTGGTGATCTCCAAGACCGGAACATTTACCGCCAAACCGACCATGGGCGGCGTACGGTCGAGCTTCCGCGGGCAGTTCGACGCAAGCGGCAATTCGACCAATACCGTCACCCCGCATGGACTGAATCAACTGCAGGTGATTCTGCATCTCGACATTGAGAACCACACCGATCAAATCACGGGAACGGTGTCGGACAACAGCACGTTCACGTCCGTGCTTCTCGCCAATCGCGCGGTGTTCAACCGCACAAATCCCTGTCCCCAAGCCGGTCAGTATACCGTGGTCTTCGACGCGCCTCCGGGCAATGAGACCAACCTTCCATCCGGCACCGGCAATGCATCGTTTGCGGTGACGAGGGCTGGCACCGGACGGATGACGGGCGTTCTGGCGGACGGAACGAAGATCAATGTGAGCGCACCCGTCTCGCAGGATGGCACGTGGCCGCTTTACGAGGCGCTCTACAGCAAGAAGCAGGGTGCGTGCATCGGCTGGGTGACGTTTGACACCAACGACACGCTGTCGGCCACCGTGGATTGGTACCGACCACCGATGCCGAAAGCCAAAACATTCCCACGCGGGTTTTCCACCACGGTCACGCTTACGGGTCAGTAAGATGGATTGTGTTCGTGGAGAACCGCGGGGCATCATGGGGACCGCCCCCCGAGACAAGTTGTCGTGGATGCAGCGCGCAGTCCTCGGCGTCGTGTGCGCGCTGGTCATCGGAGTCTACGCCGGCACGACCCACTCGGGCTTTTGGGAATCGTTGAGCCTGAATCCGGCGGAGAGTTACTACAATTTGCTGGTCCAGGGTTTTCGCGCCGGCCAACTCAGCCTGAACAAGGCTGCGCCGGCCGGACTGACCCAACTCGCCGACCCTTATGATCCGGTCGCCAACGCTCATTATCGGGGCGCGTTCTATCAATTGCATGACCTGAGCTACTACAAGGGCAAGCTGTACCTCTACTTCGGGGTTGTGCCCGCCTTGTTGTTGTTCTGGCCCTGGGTCACGCTGACCGGACATTGTCTTTTCCACCGCCAAGCGGTGGCGATCTTTTGCACCGCAGGCTATCTGGTCAGCCTGGGGGTGTTGTGCGCGCTGTGGCGGCGCTACTTTTCGGAAGTGAGCGTATGGGTGATGGCGGCAGGTGCTCTGGCATTGGGTCTGGCAACCGGCATGCCCGTCTTGCTGTCACGGTGCTCGGTTTACGAGGTGCCGATCAGCTGCGGGTATATGCTAACGATGCTGGCGCTGGGGGCGATCTGGTGCGCGTTGCACAACTCGGAGCGGAAGCGCCGGTGGCTGGTCGCGGCGAGCGTCGCCTACGGACTGGCAATCGGGGCGCGTCCCTCGTTGTTGTTTGGCGCCATCGTCCTGCTGGTTCCAGTGGCTCAAGCGTGGCGTGAGAAGCGGAGGGTTTGGCCGCTGCTGGCCGCGGCGATCGGTCCCGTCGCGCTGGCCGGATTGGGATTGATGCTTTACAACACACGGCGATTCGGCAATCCGCTGGAATTCGGACTGCGGTACGAGTTGGCCGCTGAGCGGCAAGACATGATGCAACTCTTGGGTCTGCGCTATCTCTGGTACAATCTCCACGCCTATTTTTTGGAGCGTGTCCGATGGAGGAGCCAGTTCCCCTTCGTGACAGAAGTTGGCGTGCTACCCGTGCCGGCGAGCCATTGGCTATCGGAAACCGCCTTCGGCGTCTTGATCTACATTCCGCTCGTCTGGCTGGGGCTGGCTGCGCCACTGGCGTGGCACAACCGGCCGGCGGAACAACGCTCGGTGCTGTGCGGGTTCCTGGGGGCGGTGGTCCTGTTCAGCGGGATTTGCGTGTTCACCGTGGGCATCTTCTTCGCCACATGTATCCGCTATGAGGTGGATTTCCTGCCCGCACTACTGCTGGTGGCTGTTGTCGGCATCTTCGGATTGGAGCGCGCGCTGGCTGATCAGCCGATGTGGCGGCGCGCCGCGCGTTGCGGTTGGGGCCTGCTGCTCGGCTTTTCCGTCGCGTTTAACCTGTTGGCGAGCGCCGAGCATTACGCCGGGTCCTGCGACCTTCTCGGAATGACGTTGATGGAGCTGGACAAAACGACGGAAGCGAAGGAAAGCTTCAAGCAGGCGCTACGGATCGATCCCGGCTACGCCTCTGCATACAACAACCTGGGATTGATCTCGGCGCGAGCAGGCAATGTTCGGGAGGCGATCAGACAGTATGAGGAGGCGTTGCGGCTCCAACCCGATTTGGCGGATGCGCACAACAACCTCGGTGTGGCTCTGCTGACGATTGGCAGGATCGATGAGGCGATCCAACACTATGAGCAAGCGCTGCAGCTGCAGCCCGATAGGGCCGAGACGCGCTACAATTTGGGAAACGCTCTCGTTCGTACCCACAATCTGGACGCGGCAATCCGACAGTATCAGGAAGTGCTCCGCCTTCAACCAAACCGCCGTGAAGCGCGCTACAACATCGGTGAAGTCCTGCTCGCGCGGGACAGGATCCAGGAGGCGATTGGGCAATATGAACAGGCGTTGCGGATAGATCCCGCCTATGCCGAGGCGCACGATAAATTGGGAAAGGCATTGGCTCAATCCGGCAGGCTGGAAGACGCGATCCCGCACTTTGAACAGGCGTTACGGCTCGAGCCGGAAAATGCCGAGGCGCACAACGGTCTGGCAAACGCCCGGATGCTGCAAGGGAGGGTCGAGGAAGCAATCCACCACTACGAGCGGGCGTTGCAGATCGCACCGGATTCCGCCGCGACGCACTATAATCTCGGGGTCACTTGGGAGCGCGCGGGCCGCGTGTCCGAGGCAACCACGCAATACGAGCAGGCGTTGAATCTCAAGCCGGATTTGTCCGTTGCCCGGGACGCTCTTGCCCGACTGCGGGCGGGTCAGTGAGCGACGATTGACTTCCGCACAACTCCCCATTGCATGGCCGCCAGCGCCCCGAGCATGCCCGCCGCCAAAAGTGTAATCGTGGGAGTTTCGCCAATATCATTCGCCGCGGCTTCGCCGATCAACTCCGGTTGTTTGAGGCTCGTGCCGTATTGGAATGTGACGTTGGAAATGTCCGAAAGGGAAAAGTTGTTCGGCAGTCCGGAAAAAGTGAACACGACGGAGTTCTGAATCACCGCTTGATTCTTGAGGCTGCCACGATCGTTGCCGCCGAGATCGTCGAGGGTGGTGATTCCGAACGATATGCCGCCGAACGACCCGAATCCTTTGATTTTCTTGCTGGAGAAGAGATTTTTCGTGCCAAACCATTTCAGGCTGGTGCTGGAAATCCCTTCGTCCGTTCCGTTCGGAGCGCGGACCAAATCGTTCCGATACGCCCACTGCGAGCCAACGTCGCCAGCGAAACCGAGCGGCAAGCGATGGCCGATGACCGAGCTGCCGTGCGCAACTTCCGCCGACTCGGGTGTTAGCTTCGGATCTCCATTGATCGTGAAAAAAATTCCCGTGAGGATATCGTCGGCATTGGCGGGGTCGAACGTGCCGGTATTGGAGAGGGTGACGATCAGGTCGAGATCCGAGATGCTGAATGTGGCCGAAGCGTTCAAGGTTTCGCCCGGATCATCCCCCGGGGCCGTGGCCGTGAAGGTTTGACCGCGCACGACCGAACTAATGGCTGCTATCGCGAATACGACGCCGACTCTCGCAACGATTCTCATACAATGATGTCCCCGTACGACGGCATCCCCAACGTCTCATCACCTTGGAAAGCACCAACTGGACCAATATCCCGACAAACCGCAACGACGTAACCCGTTGCATGCCAATGAAAATAAGGCGTACAAGACGACGCGCGCGCATCTGACAGCCGCGGCCAATGTCGCAGTTCGCAATGTTTGGAGGCTTGGGAGAGCACCGCGGCAGCAGCCATCACACGAAAGAACAGCACACAGGAACGCGATCCGTCAGGGCCGCCGGAGCCGTTTTGTCGAATCCACCGCCAGCCAGCCGCTCGGCACTTCCATCAGGGCGTCGGCGAACGTGAACGCGCTGAACGCGCGTCGTTGAGACCGAGATCGGCCTTCATCGCGGGCGCGAGCGAGTTGGCCAAAGATTTTCCTTGCGGTCGCGCCGCCCGGCCATACGATGCGCCCCGGACGCGGTATTGCCAATGCGTGACACCATGCCAGATCTGTTCGAAACACTGAAACTGCGCGGCCTGACCCTCAGGAACCGTATCGCCGTCTCCCCGATGTGCATGTATTCCGGCGAGGACGGCTTTGCCAACGACTGGCACCTTGTGCATCTCGGCAGCCGGGCCTGCGGCGGCGCCGCGCTGGTCATCGCCGAGGCCACTGCCGTCGAACCCGAAGGCCGCATTTCGCCCGGCGACCTCGGGTTGTGGAAGGACGACCATATCGAGTTTCTGAAACGCGTCACGGCGTTTGTCAAATCCCAGGGCGCCGCGCCCGGCATTCAGCTCGCCCACGCGGGCCGCAAAGCCAGCACCTACTCGCCGCACGTGCGCTCGCAGAAAGGTTATATTCTGATAGGGCAGGGCGGCTGGAAGACAGTTGCCCCCAGCCCGATCCCGTTCGATCCCACCGCGCCGGTGCCGGAGGAGCTGACGACCGACGGCATCCAACGCGTCATCCACGAATTCGTCGAGGCCGCCGCTCGCGCCCTGGCGGCGGGCTTTGAAGTGGTCGAGATCCACTCGGCCCACGGCTATCTGCTCCACGAGTTTCTCTCGCCCATCTCGAATCATCGCCACGACAACTACGGCGGCTCGTTTGAGAACCGCACCCGACTCGTGCGCGAGGTGGTTTCCGCCTTGCGGAAGGTCTGGCCCGACGAAAAGCCGCTCTTTCTGCGCATCTCCGCCACCGATTGGAAAGAGCCCGACGGCTGGACCGTCGAGCAATCGGTCGAACTCGCGAAAGCGGTGAAGGGATTGGGCGTTGACCTGATCGACTGTTCGTCCGGCGGCCTGGTACCCGACGCCAAAGTCCCTGCGACGCCCGGCTATCAGGTTCCATTCGCCGAAAAGATCCGCGGCAAAGCTGGCATCGCCACCGGTGCGGTTGGACTGATCACGTCCGCCGAACAAGCCGACCACATCATCCGCAACGGACAAGCCGACCTTGTCCTTCTCGCCCGCCAGTTCCTCTGCGACCCGTATTTTCCTCTCCACGCCGCCGCCGAACTGCGCGTCGACATCCCCTGGCCCAAACAGTACGAACGCGCGAAGGAGAAATAGCGACAACCCTCCGTCTCGTTCAACCTCGTGGTCCCGCCTTTCGGCTTGCAGCGCCACCCGCCCGGCGGTAGCTTTGGGCCGGTGTGGGTTGGGGCGAGTCCCGATATCCAAATGAAGAAATCTGGTCAGAGAACGGAGATCATCAGGGAGGTGAGTTCGATTTCGTTCATTGTCCCCGCGTGGAACGAAGAGTCGGTCCTCGGGCAGACAATCGACGCGATCAAAAACTCCGCGCGACAACTCCCGCTCACCAGCGAGGTCATCGTGGTCGATGACAGCTCGACAGATCAGACCGCGGACATCGCGGTCGCTCACGGAGCGCGGGTGGTGCGCGTCCAACATCGGCAAATTGCCGCAACCCGCAATGCGGGGGCGCTCCAGGCCCACGGGGACGTGTTGTTTTTCGTGGATGCGGACACGCTCATCGGCGAAGCGGTCGTCAAAGCCGCGATCGGATCCGTGCAGCGTGGCGCGGTGGGCGGCGGCTGCCGTTTTCGGTTCAACGGTCGAATCCCGCTGTACGCCCGGGTGCTCGAAACGGTGACGGTGAGGCTCTACCGGTTCGTCGGAATCGCCGCGGGCTGTTTCCTCTTTTGCACACGCGAAGCGTTCGAGAGCGTGAACGGATTCAACCCGCAACTCTACGCGGCGGAAGAGGGCGCGATGAGTCTTGCGTTGCGGCGGCAGGGGAAATTCGTGATTTTGCGCGAGAGTGTGACAACCTCGGGCCGGAAACTGCGGACCTGTTCGGCACGAAAAATCTTTGCGCCGATCGTGCAAATCGCGTTCCACGGGCATCGCTACCTTCGGAATCGCCACGGCATGGATATCTGGTACGGAGACCGCCGTCCCGACCACAGTTGATGGGAAATGAAAATGGAAGCCCCGACACCGACACCGTCGCCCTCCGTCCCTCGCTCCGTAACACGATTGCCTCTCGTGCTGCTCCTCGCCGCATTGACGGTGGTTTTCAGCACGGGTTGCGCCTCGATGCAATGTTCGACCTGCCCGGACGCCCGGAACCAAGCGGCGCACGAGTCGCAAGCCTAGTTGCTCACAAGGTCCACCACCAGGGCGGCTCATCGTGCATTCTGTGCTCGCCTCTGTCCTGCATGGCCGTTGCATTCAGACGCAGGGCCGAGTTGCTGGTCGGCCAAGCTGCGGTCCTGCCACGTTGGAAAACCCAACTCGACCTACGTCTTGTCGCAGCACTTACACTTGCCGCTGCACACGATCTTGAATCCGATGAGCACCACAAGAATCGGCCACGTAACCTCGACAACTTTCGCGCTCAACACATTGAACGCACCCAACAGGAACGTGAGGCCGATTAACGCGATGAACAACCCAACCACTTTGTGACACGGACAGGAACATTTCTTTTCGGGCGCTTGCGATGTTTCCACGGCTGACTCCTTTCAACAGAATGATGGTTGAGACAGTTTGTTTCCCTTCATTTCGCCCGCGGCGATGTGACCCAGATAAAGTGAATGCAAGGATGGCTCGATGCGGCGGCGCTCGCGCCGACACTCACGCGCCATCCGCCAGCGCAACACAAATCGCTTGAAGAATCCTGCCTCCGCCAGTTGCGCGGCATACCGCGCGTGAATGGACTCGCGTGATTGGCGCAGTTGCGCCTGAAGCTCCGCGCTGTTGCGAACCCTCCTTGGCCCGTTGGCTACGATGTGCCATTTCATGGCGAAGTCCGCTACGTTTGGCGACCGGCACACATCTTACTGCCGGGCTCCGTCTGTCTCAAGCGGAAAGCTGAAGAACGCCCGAAGCTGCGTCGCTATCTGGAGGCGTCTGGCTGCGGATTCACACGATCGATCCATTTCTCAACAACCCTGGGCGTGAAACTCACCAAGCGGTCCAATGCTTCCGCCGGGTCGCGCGCCACGATCAACTGCGACAATTGTTCGGCGTGCAGAAACCGCGACTCGGTCATGTGCGTCAGGAATTTCAGGAGAGGATCGTAATAGCCGTTCACGTTGAGAAGCGCGCAGGGCTTTGCGTGCAAGCCAAGTTGCATCCACACGAACGCCTCGATGATTTCCTCCAGCGTGCCAATGCCGCCCGGCAATGCCAACAGGCCATCCGCCAGCCTGGCCATCATGGCTTTGCGCTCGTGCATCGTGGCGACGACATGCAGCTCGGTCAAGCCCTTATGCCCCACTTCCATTCGAACGAGATGATCGGGTATCACGCCGACCACGTGTCCGCCTGCCGCGAGTGTCGCATCCGCCAGCGCGCCCATCAGCCCGGTGTTCCCCCCACCATACACGAGAGTGATGCCGCGCTTCGCGAGCAGTGTTCCCACTTCCCGCGCTGCCTGCAAAAACGACGGGTCACTTCCCGGACTCGAACCGCAATAGACGCAAATCGAAGTCATGGCGTTAGTGGCGGCGACGCTACCGCCACGCTTCGAAGCTCGCAAGCTGAAACATCGCTACTCCAACCACCCTTGCTCCTTCAGCACTTCCCGGAAACTCTCATTCTCCAGCGATAGCGCGGGAAGATAATGGCCGACGTGTTCGCGTTTCCACCAGGCGCCGTCGTCACGCTCCATGGCGCATCACCAAGGCTCGCGGCTCAGCCCTGAACGTGCCGCCGTATCAAAGCGAGGCTGACACCGTTTGCGGCACCGTGTGGAGGTGGTGCTGGTTGTGCGCGGCCCGTTCGAAACAAGCCAGCGCCTCCTGATAGCGTTCGAGGCGGTTGAGGACGTTGCCCTTGCCGATGTAGGCATCGGCATGTGAGTCGTCGAGCCCGAGGGCGCGCTCGTAACTGGCCAGCGCCTCGTCGAGACGCCCGAGACGTTCAAGCGCCGCGCCCTTCTTGATGAACGCGTTGGCCGCGTGCCCATCGAGTGCGATGGCCTGTTCAAAACAAGCGAGTGCGTCGATGGGATGTCGCTGCTCGAGCAGGACCTGACCGCGGGCAAGCAGGGTGGCCACGTGGGGTGTGGTGTCCGTCGCGCGCGCCGCCGCGGGAGGCAGCCATTTGAAAACCTCGGGCAATTGTCCCCGGTCGCGGAGCTTGCGCAACAACGAGGACACATAGTACGCCGTGCCGAAGACGGCGGCGGCGACGACCGCACACAGCGCGAAAAGCAGGTGGCGCAGCGATTCGACGCGCTGCTCATACCGTTGCGATGCCGCCTCGGATTGCCGGCGCGCAGCCTCCACCGCCTGCAAGGTGGCGCGTTGCTGCGTCTGCAGTTGCTGGACCGCCTGGAGCGCGAGGGTCAACGCGGCTGACCGGTCATCGTGGACGCGGGACGCCGCATTGGTGGATGGACTCGTCTCGGTGGAAAACACCGGCACAGAAAATACAGTAAACGTACAGACCAACAGGCCCGTGCGTACGGCTCCACGGCAACTACAGTACGTCTTCACGAAGAATTCCCCAACAAGAGGGAGTACCAAGAAACCTGCGTGATTTCAATAAGAAATCGTTACCTACGCAGGGGTTTTCCATGGGCCCGTGATGCGGACGACTTTATGGCGGCTGGTCGCGCCGCGAACGATCTCGACGTCCCGACGCTTCACTCCGAGCCATTGGGCGATCGTCTCGACGACTGCCTCGTTCGCGCGCCCGTCTTCCGGTGGAGCGGTGACGTACACTTTCAGCGACCCATCCGCTTGCGGTTGCACCTTGTTCTGTTTGGCGCGCGGGGTAACGCGAACCGGAAAGGTAACGGGTTTATCCATGACATTGATGGTTCCTTCCAGCCAGAATGACAAACTTCGTGTATGATGTCCAACGAATGCAAACCCTGTTCCTCGTCGGCCCAACCGCGGTTGGCAAGAGCGCCATCGCCCTGGAACTGGCCGGGCGATTAGGTGCGGAAATTGTGTCGGCTGACTCGATGCAGGTCTATCGCGGGATGGACGTCGGCACGGCCAAGCCAACCGCTGCGGAACGCGCATTCGTGCCGCATCATCTTATCGATGTATGCGAGGTCAACGACGTGTTCGACGCCAAACGGTTTGTTGAGCTGGCTTCCCAGGCAATTGCGGACATTCACTCACGAGGGAAGTTGGCGCTCGTCGTCGGCGGAACGGGGATGTATGTGCGCGCGTTACGACACGGATTGTTCGACGGGCCACCGCGAAATGATGAACTGCGGGCCCGCCTGGAAAGCCTGAGCGCCCCGGAATTGTTTGCAGAACTGCAGCGCGTGGACCCGCAGACGGCCAGCCGCATCGATCGGCACAATCCGCGCCGGCTCGTGCGCGCGCTGGAAGTGTTTTACGAGACGGGCAAGCCGATCAGCGAGTTGCAGAAGGAATGGAAAACCCCTCACCTTAATCCTCTCCCCACAAGTGGGGAGAGGAAACGAAACGCGGGAGGGGGTCAGGGTGAGGAGGTAGCAGTTTGTCTGTCACGAGCGCGGAATGATTTGCACGCTCGTATTGAACGGCGGATCGACGAACAGATACAGGCTGGATGGGTTGCGGAGGTTCAACGCCTGATGGGACTGGGCCTGGAGAAGAACCCGTCGGCGATGCAGGCGGCGGGTTATCGCGAATTGGTGGCGCACGCCCACGGCGAAATTTCCCTCGACAACGCGGTGGCGCTGATCAAGACCCGCACCCGCCAACTGGCCAAACGACAATTGACTTGGTTTCGTCGCGAGCCTCAATTACAGTGGATTCAGATCGGGTGCGAGGAACAGCCTTCAGAAACGGCGACACGCGTCCGTGATATTTTTCATCAACAGGAGAAAAGTTTGGCACGTTGAAGATGCACGACACGCAGGAGCCGCTGCGCGAGCGAGCGCTCCTCATTGGATTGGAGAGACCCGGCCACGACAAGTGGGCGGTGAAAGATTCCCTCGAAGAACTTCGCGAGCTGGCGGTGTCCGCCGGCGCGGAAGTCCTTGATCTCATCAGCCAGAAACGCGACACCGCGGCCGCCGCCACTTTTATTGGCAGCGGCAAAGCCCAGGAACTCGCCACGCGCTGCCGCGACACGGCGGCCAACATCGTGATCTTCGACGACGATCTCTCGCCCGCGCAGGGCCGCAACCTCAGCGAAATCCTCGGCCTGAACGTCAAGGTGATCGACCGCACGGAGCTCATTCTCGATATCTTCGCGCAGCGCGCGCGAACACGGGAAGGCAAGATTCAGGTCGAGTTGGCCCAGCTTCAATACATGCTGCCGCGGCTCGCGGGTTTGTGGACGCACTTGTCGCGTCAACGGGGCGGTGTCGGCTCACGCGGTCCTGGCGAGCAACAACTCGAAGTGGACCGCCGTCGTGTGCAGGAAAAAATCCATCGACTCGAACACGCGCTCGGCGAAGTACAGAAGAACCGGCGCGTCGAACGCAGCGGGAGGCAGCGACTGCATTGGCCGCTGGTGTCGATCATCGGGTACACGAACTCGGGCAAGAGCACATTGCTGAATGCCCTGACAGGGGCCAATGTGCTGGCCGAGGACAAGCTGTTCGCGACGCTCGATCCGACGACGCGCAAGTTGCGCATGCCGAACAATCAAAATATTTTGCTTTCCGATACGGTCGGATTCCTGCGCAAGCTGCCGCACCATCTGGTCGAGTCGTTCCGCGCGACCCTCGAAGAAGTCGTGGAAGCCGACCTGTTGTTGCACGTGGTGGATGTCAGCCATCCTCAGGCGGCCGAGCAGATCGCGGCGGTCGAGATTGTGTTGAAGGAAATCGAGGCGTGGGGCAAACCCACCGTGGTCGCGCTCAACAAGATCGACAAGCTGACGGACGGCGCGACGGTGTTGGAAAAGTTTCAGCGCGAATTCGACCACGCGGTACCGATCTCGGCGACACGCCGGGAGAACCTCGACAATTTGCTCGATGAAATCGCCAACCGATTGACCGACCGGCGCGTCGACGTGACGCTGTCGATCCCGCATGACCGCGCGAAGACGATCGCGTTGGTGTATCGCAGCGGTTACGTCACGGCGCGCGAAATGGAAAATGGCAACGTGGTGCTGCGGGCGCAAATCCCGAAGGTGCTGGCGGGCGAATTGACCCCGTACGTGGTGAAGGAGAGCAAGCGCAAGTGAAGATCGCAACGGGAAGGCCGGTTCTGCTCGTTCTGGCAGTGTTGTGTCTGATGCTGGAGCCGCTGGGGGCCGAGAGCCCGGCGCCAATCCGTGAATGGAATTGGATCATCATTCACCATAGCGCCACGCGGGTCGGCTCGGCGGCGATTTTTGACGCGGCGCATCGTGCGCGCGGGATGGTCAACGGGCTGGCCTACCACTTCGTCATCGACAACGGCACCGATGGCAAGCCGGACGGCTTCATCGAGATGGGACCGCGTTGGATTCAGCAAATGCACGGAGGCCACTGTCGCCAAGCCTACATCAACGAGTATGGGATTGGCATCTGCCTGGTCGGCAATTTCTCGGTCGATCAACCCACGTCAAAACAGCTCGACTCGCTGGCGCTTCTCATCCACGGGCTGCAGGAACAGTTTCATATCCCGGACGACCATGTTCTCGGCCACGGGGACGTGATTGGCGAATTCAGCGAGTGCCCCGGTTCGCAGTTCCCGTGGGATGAACTGCACAAACGGTTGGGCACAACCAGTGCGCCGAGCGGCTCCGCCGGTGGCACGAATCTTCCGGCTCGCAATACACAGGCGCACCGCTAATCGACCATGACAACCCATCTTATTCGGGAGATGCCCGAAGGCGACCGACCGCGTGAGCGGCTGAAGGAACGCGGGGCGGCGGCGCTGATGGATGCGGAATTGATCGCCATCCTCTTGCGCACGGGAATGAAAGGCACGTCCGCCGTCCAACTCGCCCAGCAACTTCTCGTTGAATTCCGTTCGCTCGATGAACTGGCCCGCGCGCCGGTGGAAGCCATCGCGAAGACCAAGGGCGTCGGCCAGACCAAGGCGATCCAGCTCAAGGCGGCCTTCGAACTGGCGCGTCGGCTGAGCACTTCCTCGCGCGAGAAACAAAAGGTCGTCAGTTCACCGGAAGATGCCGCCGCCGTCGTGCGCGAAGAGATGCGCACGCTGGACCGCGAAGAGTTTCACGTCCTGCTGCTGAACACGAAGAACGGGCTGATCAAACACGCGCCGATTTCGCGCGGTTCGCTCAATGCCAGCATCGTCGAGCCGCGCGAAGTGTTCAAGGACGCCATCGCCTGCTCCGCGGCGTCGATGATTCTCGTGCACAATCACCCGAGTGGCGATCCAACGCCCAGCGCCGAGGACATCACGATCACCAAGCGCCTCGTTAAAGCCGGCGAGCTGCTGAATATCTCCGTCCTCGACCACATCATCCTCGGCCACCGCACCGACGGACGCGACCAGGATTTTGCGAGTTTGAAGGAACTGGGGTTGATGTAGCCGGCGATGTTAGGTTGGTGTTGCCGAGCGAATTGAGGCATAGATTTACTCGTTCGTGACAGAAGAATATGAACAGCAATAAACAGTCACTGCTGAACAGCTTTGTATGTCCGCAGTGCAGGCAGGGTTTCCCTATCTTCCCGCAGCCTTCCCAGAGAATAATGAGGGGCACCTTCTCGTTGTTTCCTTACCTCCGTTGTTCTAATTGCGGTGCGACTTGTCGCGGAGTCGTGGACGCCAAGAGCGCCATATGGGCGTGGCCAGCCTCGCTCCTGATGCTCGGACTTTGGTTTATGGCACTCAAAAGAGCGTCAGTTGGTGTGACACTTCGACATGTCCATCCGGGTTGGTACGGAATTCTAGCAGGTTTAGGTCTTGGACTTATTGGGCCGCTTGGATTCAGGAGAGGTTTCAAACTCGTTTTGGTGCAGCCCGGGAAGGGGATAGAGCCAGTCGTCATTTAGGGCTTGTTCAGCCCTTCAGGCGCCCCGCTCGCAAGTTCGCTTGTATTCCTTCAGGGCGAAGCTGTCGATCGTGTCGGCGAGGTGATCGCAGACGACACACGGCGCGCGACGTCAGCAGCGTCTGCGGCTGAATAAGGCTAGAAACAGGAGGCCGGCGGCGACGAGGGCGATGGGGGTCGGTTCCGGCACCATCATCGCCGTAATCACCCGATCAGGGAGTGATCCGTAACCGAAACTCACGTTCGATATTTCCGATAACGTGAAGCTCGCGGGGACATCGCCCAGTGTGAATACCGCGCTGTCCCTGATAAAAGGCCGCCCCGAGAGGCCTCCGTTATACTTGCTGCCGTCGTCCATGGCGGAGGTCAATCCACCGCCGACTCCGTCCGGTGGGTTGCCATCGCCTGGGAGCCGGGAGCCTGGGAAGAGGTTACACGGACCAAACAGGGAATACCCGGCCGAGCTGATGCCTTCGTTGGCGCCTCCCGGAGCGCCGTGCAGGCCAGCCGCGTAGGCCCAGGAGCCGCCGATGACACCGCCGCGGATGGTCAGGGTAGTGCCACTTTCCACCACGCGGCAACCGGCGCTCAGCACGCCGGACACCTTTGTAAGTGTTGGGTCGCCCGCCAGCGTAAAGAATGCCGACGTGAGAATGTCCGACCCGTCATTCGGCTTGTACGTGGCGGTATCGGTCAGGGTGATAACAAGGTCCGTGGTGTCGCCCGACACGGAAAGCGCAAAGACGATGGTCGCGGCATTGGTTTCGCCGGCATCGTCGCCCGCGGCGCTGCCGCCAAAGGTGACTGCCGCGTTTGCGGGCGTCATTGCGAATGTCAAAGCCACCGCCAAAGCAGCAGCCCAAAACCGTAGCGTGTAAGCGAAGTGACAACGGAACGGAACGTCGCTCATAATCGCATCTCCCTCCTGTTTGTTCGCGCAGGCTCTGACCACGGACACAGCTTGCAGTGAGTTACGCATCGCAATTCTTTGCGCCATCAATTAACGAACACCCTAACCCTTTGGCCCCGATGCGTCCGGTTCGGCGACACGACCTTACGCTTTACAATCGCAACCGGAAGGGCCGACTGGTTTGCGCAACCGGCTATTAGCGGGGGCCGTGCCAGAAACAATTAACCGGGCACCGGCGACCTAAGTCTCGGTTAATGCGGACATTGTGAAAGCGAGTGAAGGCGGCGATATTTGCCTGGCGACAAATTGGTGCAGAAGACCTGACGCGAATGTCCAACTCGGGACACGAGTGTTCAGCGCCTGCAATACTTTGGTAATTCTAGTCGCCCTTAACTTGCCGACAAATCCGCTTGTATTCCTCGATCGCGAAGCGGTCGGTCATGCCGGCGATGTAATTGCAGATGGCGCGGTGGAGGCCGACCTCGCCGAGGCGGCGCTGGGTGCTTTCGCCCATGAGACGCGGGTTGGCGGCGTACGCGCGGCCGCGGATGATGCGGTCGCGGGGCAGGGCAAATGCAAATGTCGCAAATCGGACAGGCCGACGCAAGTGTTTGACCTGCCAGGGCACTGCGGTAATAATGGCGGGATGAGCTATCGGGTTATTGACTTCACGGCGGGCACCAACGGCGACTGAGCCCATCATGTTCCAGATCACCGAACTCCCCAGCGGCGTGCGCGTAGCCACGGCGGAAATGGCGCACATGGAAAGCGTCTCGCTCGGCGTGTGGGTCGGCGTCGGCGGACGCTACGAACCCGCGCGGCTGAGCGGCGCGTCACATTTCATCGAGCATTTGCTGTTCAAGGGCACGCCCCGGCGCAACGCGAAACAAATCAGCCAGACCGTGGAAGGTATTGGCGGTTATCTCAATGCGTTCACGAGCGAAGAGAACACCTGTTACTACGCGAAAGCGAGCCACGAACACATCGACACGCTTCTCGACGTGCTCACGGACATGTACGTGCATTCGCGGTTCGCCGCCGCCGACATCGACAAGGAGCGGGGCGTCATCAAGGAAGAATTGCTCATGTACCGCGACCAGCCCGACCACTACGTGCATGAGCTGCTGACCGAAACGCTCTGGCCCGAACATCCGTTGGGCCGTTCGCTCACGGGCACCGCGAAGACGCTGGACGCGATGGATCGCCGTGCGCTTCTGGATTTCAAGCACAAGAAATACGTGGCGGCCAACACCATCGTCGCCGTCGCCGGACATTGTCAGCACGACGACATCGTACTGCGTGTGGAGAAGATGCTGGCCCTGCGACGGAACGGCCGCTCGCCGACGTTTGCGCCGGCCCGTGAGCGGCAACGGACGGCACGGCTCCGGTTCTTCCACAAGAATTGCGAGCAATCCCATCTGGCGATCGGCGTGCGCGGTTATTCGCGTCACGATTCGCGCCGCTACGCGCTGAAAGCATTGAGCGTGATCCTCGGCGAGAACATGAGCTCCCGTCTGTTTCAGGTGATTCGCGAGCGGCACGGGCTTGCGTATTCGATTCAGTCTTCCACGAGTTATTTTGCCGACACGGGTGCGCTGCTGATTTCCGCGGGGTTGGACACCAAGCGGTTGCACCGCGCGCTGGCGTTGATTCTCGCGGAGTTGCGGAAGATTTCGAAGCAGCCGCCGTCGGCGGTGGAACTGCAGCGCGCAAAAGATTATGCCATCGGCCAGATGCGCCTCGGTTTGGAAAGCACGGCAAACCGCATGATGTGGATCGGGGAACATTTGCTGGCGTACGGAACGATTCAGTCTCCCGCCGAAGTGGAGCAGCAGATCGCCGCGGTCACGCCGGCGGACGTGCAGATCACGGCTGCGGATATCTTCCGGAACAACCGACTCAACGTCGCGGTCATCACGCCGAGCAAGGACGAGCGCGGCATCAACGCGCTGTTGTCATTCTGAAGATTTCCCAGGCCAGTGCCGGCAGCGTCCAGGCCCACGGCGCGGGAAACTGGCGAAGCTCGTCCATCGTTTTCGTGACCGCGTAGAGATGGCGGATGCGCGCGGGTCGATCATGGTAGTACGTGGTGAAGTCGTATAGCCAGACGCCCCAGAGTGGCCAGATGATCGCGTAGGGTTGTTGCGCGAATGCAATACTGGCGAGCAGGCCGTAGAGCATCAGTTCGATTTTCCGACGAGCCGGCAATTCGCGCAACACGGCTCGACGTTCCGCCACGGCCATCTTGAACCGAAGCTCAAATATCTTCACCGTCAGTCCCAGCGGTACTCCCGCTGCGATCAGCAACAGTGCGCCCAGCCGGGTGCATCCGTGCGGGTCGCCCCAATGAAGTTGCGCGAGGGTCGCAAGCAGAATCGCCACGAAGGCCACATTCATCAGACGCCGGCGTGTCTGGTCGTGCGCCGCTTCACTCGGATCGCGCATGCGCGTCGCGCCGCGCATGCCGCCGGGCGCCGCGTCACTGGGTCGGTTTGAGAATGTCATGGAATTCGTGGGCCATGGTAAGATTCTGGACGAGCGTGAGCAATCATCCTCTGATCGAGAGTCTGCCGTAGCAGAATCCTCGCGCGTGTTTTCCGGGCGGATCCATCACCGGCGCGCCCAAAACCCGGGCGATGGAAATCATTGATGAACTGGAACCGCGCGCCTGCGGCGTGCACACGGGCGCGATTCAGTACGCCCGCGCCATCAAGACGCGCTGGCTCGATGGTTGACCTGTGAGGATGCACGTGCCCTCACCCTTGGCTTCATCGGGAATCTGGTCGGGGAAGGGGATGCAGCGGATCGAGGTCTCGAAGCGTCTGGCCATTTCGTCTTCCTGGTCGTGGTTGCCGGCCCAATGGACCCACGCGAACCCGCCGCCTTCGTTCACGAAGAAACTTTCAAACTCCTGCATGGTGTCGATGATGCGGGTGCGTTTGGCGCGGAAGACGCGGGCGCGTTCGAATAACTCGCGCTGCATGACGTCGAGTGTGGGTTTGATGGACGCGATGGCTTCCGCGCGGGGCAGAAACGTCTTACGGCGCTTGCGAAGTTCCTGGTCGGTCTCGCCTTCTTTCTCCAACACGAACCGGCGGACGAGACAGAGACTGGCTTTCTCCAGATCCTTCGGGCCAATCTCGACGCGGATCGGCACGCCCTTGGCCTCCCATTCGTAGTACTTCGCGCCGGGCATGATGCCGTCGCGGTCGTCGAGCTTGACCGCGAGCCCTTGCGACTTGAGTTCGGCGACGACTTTGGTGGCTTCGTCGAGGACGAGCGCTTTCTCGGCGTCGTTCTTGAAGATGGGAATCACCACGACATGAATGGGCGCGAGCTTCGGTGGCAACACGAGACCGGTGTCGTCGGAATGGGTCATAATGAGCGCGCCGACGAGACGGGTGGAGACACCCCAACTCGTGGCATACACGTATTCTCGTTTCCCGTCCTTGCTGAGGAACGTCACGTCGGAGCTCCTGGCGAAATTCTGTCCGAGGTAGTGGCTGGTGCCCATCTGGAGCGCCTTGCCGTCCTGCATCATGCTTTCGATGCAGAGCGTGTCCAGCGCGCCCGCGAACCGTTCGCCGGGCGTCTTGCGTCCTTTGATGACCGGGACAGCGGCGACGTTCTCGGCGAAATCGGCATAGACCTCGAGCATGCGGTTGGTCTCCTCGATCGCCTCGGCTTCCGTGGCGTGGGCAGTGTGACCTTCCTGCCAGAGGAACTCGGTGGTGCGGAGGAACAACCGGGTGCGCATTTCCCAACGGACGACATTGGCCCACTGGTTGATGAGAAGCGGCAAATCGCGATAGCTTTGAATCCAGTTCTTGTATTGCGCCCAGATAATCGTCTCGCTCGTGGGACGAATGACCAGCGGCTCATCGAGTTTGGACTCGGGGTCAACGACCACTTCGCCATCAATGGATTTGAGGCGGTGGTGGGTGACGACAGCGCATTCCTTGGCGAAGCCGGCGGCGTGTTGTTCCTCTTTGGTCAGAAAGGACAACGGGATGAACAGCGGGAAATAGGCGTTGACGTGACCCGTGGCCTTGAAACGATCGTCCAGTTCGCGCTGCATCTTTTCCCAGATGGCGTAGCCGTTGGGTTTGATGACCATGCAACCACGGACGGGTGAATGCTCGGCGAGGTCGGCGCGTTTGATCACGTCGAGGTACCACTGCGCGTAGTCGGTCGCGCGCGGCGTCACGCTGGCGGTTTCGGCTGTTGGGGTCTTACCGGCTTTTTGCTGGTTCATTCGAGATTGTCCTTGTGCGAACCCTGATGTCTGTAACGCAGAGTCGGCGGGAATTCGAGCCGAAAAAACTGAATCGGACAGGCGCGAGCGTCACACCCCAACTTCGCTCCGTGATGCTCTCATTGTTCTACTTTTGGCCCGGAGAAGAATCCGTCGCGTCAATTTTGTCGGCGGTCTTGCCGCCTTGGATCACCGAAAGGTCGACGTGCATGCCGCGGTGCAGGTCGGACAGTTTGGCGGGCTGGCCGTTGACTGTAACCTTCGTCAACGAGGTCAGCTTATACGTGGCGACATTCTTGCCTGCTGCATCGGAGACGGTGATCTTGCTGTTGGGGAGGTCGATGGAAACCAATTTCATTTCATTGCCGGGCTTTCCCTCCTTGGCCATCTTGGCCAAAGTCGGCGAGCACACAAAAATGAACACAACCCCCGTGGCGATGGCCAGATAAGAAATGTGTCGATTCATCCAGTTCCCTTCGGCAAGGCCAGCGTATCGGATGCCGTGGCGCGATGCAACCAGAGAGAGATTCGGGTGTTGAATAAATGAGAATAAGTTTTGACGGGGCACCGTAAAGCTGTATAAGAAGGGAGTGCTCCGAAGGCCTTTCGGGGCAAACAAGGAGGTTTGGGGATGAATGCCGTACTTGCAGCCGGGGGCATCTTGTACATCTTTGGGCAAGCTGACTGGCCCGGCAAGGTTATCGTTCTAGTGTTATGCCTTGGCTCGGCCTTTACGTGGTCGGTCATGCTCACCAAGTCGCAGCAACTCAGCCGCGCCCGTCGCACGGGGGAATCCTTTCTGGCGCAATTTCGTCGCGAGCGCGATCCGCTCCACCTGTTCATCAACAATTACGAAGTGGCGGATTGCCCGCTGTACAACATCTATCGCCTCGGCGCGGAAGAGGTGTCGGCGCAATTCGGCAACGGGGGTTCTTTGCGCAAGGTGGCCGGAGGCTACAAAGCTTTTGGCGGGAGCGGCCCGGCGACGCTGACGGCGGTCGATTCCGACGTGAGTGTGGCGGAGAGGACCGTGGTTAATCTGGACACCCTGCGCGGCGCGCTCGGTCGGGCCATTGACACCGAGGTCATGAGACTGGAATCGCGGGTCAGCGTGCTTTCCACAGCGGTGACCGGCGGACCGTTCCTTGGGTTGCTGGGCAGCTCGTGGGGCGTGATGAGCGTGTTCGCGGCGATGGGTGAATACGGCACGGTGCGCTTGGGCGCGGTGGCGCCGGGCATCTCGGCGGCGTTGCTGGCGACGGTTGTGGGCCTGCTGGTGGCGGTGCCGTCGTTGTTCGCTTACAACTGGCTGGCCCAGCGAATCCGGCACGCGACGATGGAGATGGAGAGCTTCGCCGAAGAATTCGTGAACGCTGTCGAGCACAACTACGTGACGAACTGATCCATGAATCGCGGATCGAGAAGAAGCAAACGGTACGGACACCTGCCCGAGTTGGGCGAGATCAATGTCATGCCGCTGGTGGATCTGTTCATGCAGTTGTTCATCGCGGTGATCATCTTTTTCCCCGTGGTCGAGTACGGGATGAACATCAATTTGCCGAAGGGCACCACCGACCAGATCAAGCGCGAACAGACGCGCACGCTGTCGGTGGATCGGCGCGGGAAAATCTATCTCAATGACGTGGCCATCTCGCTGGAGCAATTGCGGGCGGATTTGGCGAGATTGTCAAGGTCAGACCCGCCGATCACCATTCTCGTCAAGGCGGACGAAGCGAACAACTACGGCGCGGTCATGGAAGTCCTGAAAGAGCTTCACGCGGCGAAAATCACTCGCATTGCGCTGATGACACAGGAGGAATCGCCCCCGAAACTTGCACGGAGATGAGCACGATTGAGAAAAGGTTTCGGCGAAATTTCGTTTTCGCGTGTCTGGCGCATGCGGGGCTCATTGGGGGAATCATTCTTTTTGAAGGCGTGCTCAATCGGGCCCAGTCCAACGTGCCGACCGCCGTTGACCTGATTACACCCGCGGATATCTTGGGGGATTTGCCTGCCGGCTCAGGGAACGGACGCGGCCAGTACACCGCCCCGCTAACCGAGCCGGCTCACCAACCCGAAGCGGCCCCAGCCGGCCCGGCGGAAACGTCAGTTGCTCCGGAACAGTCAGTCGCTCCAAAAGTGAAAGCAGCGCCTCCGGAAACAAGCGATCCCAACGAAATTGCGATTCCGAAGAAGCAAGCGGTCAAGGAATCGAAGAAGCCGGCGGATACGACGACGAAGAAAGTGGTCGCCAGTGACAAGGCAGTCCAAAAGTCTGCGTCAACAAACAAGAAGGCGGTCGCCACTGCGAAATCGTCAACGCAGAGCGGTTCGGCAAGCACCGCGGAAAGTGCCGCGTCGATTCGACGACGCTTTGCCAGCGCACTGGCGTCGGCGGATGGCGGTTCTGAAGGCGGCGACAATCGTCCTGCGGGCGGCGGCAACGGCGAATCGAAGTACGGTCATTTGGGTTCACCCGACGGAGCGGCTGGCGGCATCGCCGGTGGCGTCGGCCAGGGGTCGCCATTCTGGTCGTACTACCTGCGCGTTCACGATGTGATGTATGAGGCATGGGATCAGCCGGGTAAGGCCGTTGACTTTGACAAAAAATTGGTCACAACAGTTTTGTTACGAGTAGCCCGTGACGGACGGATCGACGGCGTACGACTGGCTCATTCGTCCGGCAACCAATTGATGGATGATTCCGTGTTGTCGGCGGCGCATAGGGTGCCGCGCCTGGATCCGCTGCCGGAGGGGCTGGGCGGCGACTTCGCCGAGATTTCGGTCAATTTTCGATTGGAGGGTTAGAGCATGGAGCGGTTTTGGAGGAGGTTTACTGACACGACGACTGGCATGGCGCGGGCGATTGCGGTGAGCGTGCTGTTGTGCGGCGGCGCCTTCCGCGCGAACGCGCAAGTGGAGGTGATCAAGGGGAAACATTCCTTTGGTGTGTCGGGATTCACGGGGGACGCGGCCATCGCCGGGCAGGTGACCGACGTGTTGAAGAATGATTTGCGGTTGTCAGGCTACTTCTCGTTGGCGCCGATCAGCAGCGCGGAGTATGTGCAATCGGGCTCGGTCCGCGGCGATCACAACGGGATTGTTGTGGAATGCATTGTGATGCAGCAGGCAACGAAGAAGGTGGCGCTGTCGAAGGCGTATCAGGGGAGCGCGCAGGACCTGCGGCGCGTGGTGCATAAGCTCTCCGACGACATCGTGCAGACCCTGAGTGGGCAGCGAGGCATCGCCCAGACGAAAGTCGCCTTCGTGTGGACGCACAACGACGCGAAGGAACTGGCCGTGATGGATTACGATGGTTACAACGTGCACCAGCTTACGTACGACCGGTCGATCAGTGTGCGCCCGCGCTGGTCGCCCGACGGACGCAAGATTGTGTACACGAGTTACAAGAACGTCTTTCCCGACGTGCTGGAGGTTGATTTGTATACCGGCCAGCGGCGCCGGCTGGCGTCGTATCCGGGCTTGAACACCGGCGCGGTGTTTTCACCGGATGGGTTGAGCATTGCGTTGACGCTGAGCAAGGACGGAAATCCGGAGTTGTACACGATGAACGTGCAGGGAGGAGATTTGCGGCGGCTGACGCACACGCGCGCGGGAGAATCGTCGCCCACCTGGTCGCCGGACGGACAGGCCATCGCGTACGTCAGCGATGAGAGCGGGGTGCCGCAGATTTGGCAGATAAGCAAGGACGGTGGAGCCGCGTCGAGATTGACAGTGTCGCCAAGCTACAACACGGAGCCGGACTGGTCCCGTCCGCCGGCCAACTCGGACATGAAACCGATGTTGGCGGTGACGTCGCGAGTGGGTGGCAAGTTCCAAATTGGCGTGTATGAGAAAGGTTCCGGCGTGGTCAGTCCCGTGGCGGCGGACGGCACAGACAACGAGGATCCATCTTGGGCGCCGGACGGAAGACATTTGGTGTTTACGAAAACGCAGCACTGGCGCGCGCAATTGTATCTGCTTGACGTTGTCACCGGCGAGCAAGTACAATTGCCGTCTGTTGAAGGGGGCGCGTCCGAGCCTGCGTGGGGATCGTAAGTTGCGGACGCGAAGAAACGAATTGTTACAAGGAGAAAGCCGCACATGAGTCAGAAGCTTCTAGCCCGAACCATCTTGATTGGTTTCATCACCGCGGTTATGTCGACCGGCTGCCATCACGGAAACGGGGCCGGTGCAAACGGGGACGGAGGGACTGGCTCCGAGTCGTCGGTTCCGGGAATCAGGTCCGGCGGTGGGCCTGGGGATCTCAGCGGACGACCGATGGTCGGCACCGGGGGATTACCCAGCGAGGGTCAATTTGCCGCCGTGTTGTTCGACTACGACAGCGCCCGGATTCGCCCGAGCGAAGAATCGAAGTTGGAAGCCGTGGCGGCGTATCTCAAAGCCAATCCCGGCAAGCTGGTAGTCGAGGGGCATTGCGACGAACGCGGCACCGCCGAGTACAACCGTGCTCTCGGCGAACGGCGAGCGATCGCGGCTCGTGATGAACTGGTGAAGCTGGGCGCGGACACGAGTCGGATGACCACGATCAGTTATGGCAAGGACCGTCCCGCGGACCCGGGGCATGACGAAGCCACGTGGGCGAAGAACCGCCGCTGCGAGTTTGTCGTTGTCAACCAGTAGACGGCAGAACGCAGTCGCGTTGACAAAGGTTGGCCGCGTGTGTAGTGTCGGGTGCGTTAGGAGCGAATGACAGTATGTCACTACCCTTGGCAGTATTTAACGAGACGCACCTGATCCTATTGCTCATCATTCTGCTGCTGTTGTTCGGCGGCAAGAAGCTTCCGGAATTGGCGCGCGGACTGGGCGAAGCGATGCGGGAATTTAAGAAGGCGTCCCGTGATATCTCCGATGACCACCCGGCCCCGGCGGCCAAGCCCGAGACGCCGACATCAACGGCCTCCACAACGACGAACAACCAGCAGCCAAAGTCGTCCTAACACCTCCACCCATGGCGGGCGCGCTTGCGTAGATGGTTCCGCAAGGAATCTGCGACCCCGGAGGATGAGATTACTCCGTTGGAGATCGCGGAGGACGGCCCCGTCAAGCCGTTCGTCGAGCACCTCGAAGATCTGCGAGGGGCGTTATTCAAAATACTCGGCGCGCTGTTCGTTGGATTCAACATTGCGCTGTTGTCGGCCAACCATGTTCTGGCGTTTCTAACGCGACCACTGCGCCGGGTCGCGGATCATCCCGAGAATTTTCTGCAGAGCCTGAATGTGACCGATTCGTTTGTGCTGTCGATGAAGATTGCCCTGTACGTCGGGTTGATCATTGCGGCGCCTGCCATCTGCTATTTTCTCGGACAATTCATTTTGCCGGCGCTCCGCCCCAAGGAGAAACGGTTGTTGTGGCCGGCCTTCGCGTGGGGAACGCTGTTGTTCCTTGCGGGGTGCGCCACCTGCTTCTTCCTGTTGATACCGCAGACCCTGCGGGCATTCATTCGGGCGAGTCGCTGGTTGGGGATCGAACCGCGATGGACCATCGAAAGTTACATTAGCTTCGTCACGCAGTTCATGCTGATGTGCGGGCTGACGTTTGAAGTCCCGCTGGTGGTGGTGATCCTGGTGCGAATGGGGCTCTTGAGTTACGAAACCGTGCGCAAGGGCCGAAAGGTCTTCGTCGCCATTGCGTTTGCCATCGCGGCGTTTCTGGCGCCACCCGACCCGCTTTCGATGATGCTCATGGCCGCACCGTTGGTGCTGTTGTTCGAGATTGCGATCTGGCTGTCGTGGTTTTCGCAGCGCCGCAGGAAATCGGCTCACTCGTAAGTCTTGCGAAACTTTACCTTCGGGTCCTCTGTCGTGCCTTCCGTTGGCTTGGCGGGCTCTGGGGCGGGTGGCGGGGTTGTCGGCGACGGCGCCTTGGATTCCTCAACGAACATCAGGCGTAAATCGGTGAGCGTTGCTTGCAAGACTTTTGTCTCATCCGAGTTGAGGTTGCCGCGGGTTTTGTGCTCCAGCATTTCGAGGGTGTCGATGAACAGGCGAGCCGCGGCCATGTTCTTGTCCGCTTTCCCCGTGGCGGGGTTGGCGAGTTTGCCGAGCGCGATCATCGCCTGGGTGCCGAACAGGCCGACCATATCGAGGAAACGCAGCGTGTCCTCCGTCGAGCCGAGCGTGTCTTGTTGAATTTCCGCCATGATTACTCCTTCTCCTCGGACGGCGTCACGATCACCACGGCATGCGGCTTGCCGCCGAAGTACTGGTTGGCAACCCGCTTGATGTCATCGAGCGTCACCGCCTGGTACTTGTCATCCGCCGTCTTGAAGAAATCGTACCCGAGCCCCGTCAACTCGTCCAGCCCAACCATCATGCCCAGTTCGGAATTGTCCTGCATCCGGACGCGGCGCTGACCGATGACGCCGCTTTTGGCGCGCGTGAGTTCCTCATCGCTCAGGCCGTCGGCCTTCAGCTTTTCCAATTCAGCGAAGATTTCCTTTTCGCATTGGCCCACGTTCTGCGGCGTCGTGCCGACGTAAAACGCGAAGTAGCCCGGGTCGAGGCCGATCAATTGATACGCGCCGACGTAATAGCACAACCCGAGTTCGTCACGAATGCGTTGGAAGAGCCGCGAGCCGAGGCCAGAGTAGGCTTCGTTCAGCAGTTCCATGGCGAAACGGTCCTTATTGAACATATCGACGCCACTATAGCCGATCAGCAGGACGGCTTGCTGCTTCGGCACTTTCTGGACCTTGCGGGCATCGGCGGCCAATGGTTCCGGTCCCGTGCGTGGAAACTCGAGCTTCACCGATTTCGTTCCGCCAAACTTTGCTTCGACCTTTCGCCGCACTTCGTCGGTCTTCACGTTGCCGAAAACGGTGATGACCATGTTGTTGGGGGCGACGAAGCGGCGGTGAAAGTCCACCAGGTCGGCACGAGTGAGTTTCGCCACGGTCTCGGGTTTGCCGAGAACGTTCAAATGGTACGGATGTCGCGTGAACATCGCCTCACGGAGAAATTGCTGGCCTTTGCGCAGAATCTGGTCCTGCTCCTGTTTGAATTCGGCGACCTGCACCGCGCGCTCGCGCGCCAGCAGCGCGTCGGGGAATGTGGGGTTTTGCAGCACGTCAGCCAGCACATCCAGCGTGCGATCAAGATCCTCGCTCAACGATTCCGCGGCGATGTCGAAACTGTTGTTGCCGGCGATATAACTGATCGCGCCGCCGGCCGACTCCATCGTTTCGGCGATTTGGTCCGCGGTTCGTGTCGTCGTGCCCTTCAACAGCATGCGGGTGGTCAACTTGCAGACGCCGTTGTTCGTGTCGGTTTCAGCGAGAACACCGCCTTTCATCAGCGCGTGGACATTAACCATGGGCAGCTTCGGGTCTTCCCGGACCAGCAAGCGCAGCCCGTTGGGGAAGTCGAACTTCTTGATCTCGATTTCTGATTTGGCAACCGTAGCGGCTGGCGTTTTGGGCAGCGAACCCGGCGGATTGAGAGACGCGATGGACAGATTGTTGTCCGTAAAATACTTCCGGATCACACGCTGCAGATCGTCGAGCGTCACCTTGCGAAGATTCTCGAGGTAGATTTTGGAGTAGTTCGGATCGCCGAGGAGGAAATCGTTGTTGGCGATGTCCGAAGCCTGGCCCGACATGGTTTTGAGCCCGTCGAGGTAATGGCTGGTGCTCAACTTGATGGCTTTTTGCAATTCCTCTTCGGTGACGGGCTGATCGATCAACAGTTTGACCTGCTCGCGGATCGCCGCAATCGCCGCGTCGCGTTTGTCGGGATCGGTGCTGGCGCTGATCGTGAAAATGCCCGGATAGCCGGGGGTGTAGCTGCCCGCATCGATGCCATGGACCAGACCACGTTTCTGTTGGAGTTCGCGGTAGAGGCGCGAGCTTTGGCCCTGGCCAAGCACGATGGCCAGCACGTCGAGCGGGAAGACATCCGGATGGGTGACCGACGGCACGTGCCAGGCGAGACCGATTCTCGAAATCTGGGTGGGCGTTTCCTCGTGTCGTTCCCGCAAGCTGAGTTGGGGCGGCTCGAGCGGAACAAACGCCGGTTCGATGGCGCCCATGTCGAAGTCTTTGGTCGCATCGCGAAGTTCCTGTTCGACCTTCGCGGCATCCACGTCTCCGACGATCACGAAAACAATGTTGTTTGGAACGTAATGCTTCTTGTAGTACGCGACCACATCGTCGCGGGTGATGCGGTTGTAGATGTCCGGGTATCCGATAACGGGGAACCGGTACGGATGTGTGGTGTAGGCGGTGGCCCAGAGCATGAGGTTCTCGCGCCGGGCCGGGTCGTCGTTGTTCATCGCCATTTCCCGAAGGATGACCTGTTTTTCCTTGAGGAGTTCCTGCGGAAGAATGGTCGCATGCTGCATGCAATCGGCGAGAATATCCACGGCGGTCTGCCAGTGTTCGGATGGGATGTTGATGTGGAAAACGGTTTGCTCGAAGGAGGTATACGCGTTCATCGAACCGCCGTTGCGTTCGATTTCGTGGGCAATTTGCGACACGCCGCGCGTGGTCGTGCCTTTGAACAGCATGTGCTCGAGCACGTGCGAAATGCCGGCACCCGTCCACGGGCCTTCGGTGATGCTGCCAGCCCGGACCCAGGCCTGGGCGCTCACGACGGGGGCGCTGTGGTCTTCGCGCACGAGCAAGGTGAGGCCGTTATCAAAAACAACTTTATGAGCAGGGGCGACGTTGAAGGTTTGGGCGCGGGTCATGATGGCTCCTGTCAGGAAGAGAAACGACGCCGCCAGCGAGCGCTGCAGGCCATGAAATCGCATGACACCTAATTCGCGCCGCCGCTCAATTTCCGTGTGTTGGGGGAGCGGGTTGGGACGGAGTGATAGCGGTTCGTCCCGGCGGCATCGCCCTTGGCCGGGCGGCGGCTGCGAGTACCGGGCGCGGGCTGGTAGGGCTTGACGAAGGCCTCGTCGAAATCGTAACCGCCTTTGAAGTCCTCGCGCGTGTCCTGTTCCGTCTTGCCGAGTACGCCTTTATCCACCATCTGGAAGACAATCTCGCCGAAATCCTCACACCGTTTGATCCCCCAGTAACCGAACACGGTCTTGGACATCGGGCCGAACTGATCGAGGGCGTAGCGCCGCAGGCCGTCCAGCAGTTCCTGGCCGCTGACGTGCCGCCCCGCACCCCGCAAATCCTTCTTGAGCATCTTGATGGTGAAATCCAGTCCCTCGCGCACGAAGTAGTAGGCGTCGCGGTCGTACCGTCCATCCGCACGGATGATTTCGTCGACGGTCTCAGCGAAATTCAACTTTTGCATTAGCGGCCCTTTATCTCCAGTGCGGCGGCGGCAACTCTTGGGTGCCGCCCGCGCCATTCCCTGACAGCCGTGCCCACGAGGAGTGCGAACAGCAGGAACGCGACAATCAATTGCTCTTCTCTCGTTAACTTGAACATATACCAACCAACCTCACAACCACAATATAGCGAAGTTTGGCCGCGTCTCAACCAGAATCTGGGGCGCGCGTTAGCTGCTTCGCTGCTGCACACCGTCGTGATACGTGGACAGGACATCACGACGGCCAACGATGCCCACCACGTGTCGTGAACCCTCTCGCTCCACTACGACCAGCCCCATCGCGTAGGATTTCGGATCTCGCCAGGGTCGTGCGTACGCGGTCATTGGTTACGAGGCCGCGATGTTGACCAGCCTTCCGGGAACGACGATCACTTTTTTCACCTGCTTGCCCGTGAGATATTGGTGGATGCGCTCGTTGGCCAGCGCGAGCTTTTCCAGATCGGCCGCAGATATCTGCGCGGGGACTTCGACGCGGTCGCGGATCTTGCCGTTGACCTGCAAGATGACGGTGACCTTGTCCTCTTTGAGCAGCGCCTCGTCGTACTTCGGCCAGGGTGCGTAGGCCAGCGATTGTTTGTGGCCAAGTTTTTCCCACAATTCCTCGGCCAGATGCGGTGCGTAGGGCGCCAACAACAGCACGAACGGCTCGAGGAGCTTTTGCGGACGTTTCTCCTGTGCGGTGACTTCGTTGACGAAGATCATCATCTGGGAAACAGCGGTATTGAACGCCAGGGTATCCGTGTCCTCACCAACCTTCTTGATGGTCTGATGCAGGACCTTGAGCAGTATTCCCGCGGGCTCGCTGTCGTCGACGAGGAGCTTGCCGTCCTCATCGCAGAACAGCCGCCAGGCGCGACCGAGAAAGCGATAGACGCCTTCCAAGCCCTGCGTGCTCCACGGTTTCACCATGTCGAGTGGACCCATGAACATTTCATACATCCGCAACGCGTCCGCGCCGTAATCGCGCACCACGTCGTCCGGGTTGATCACATTGCCCCACGACTTGCTCATTTTCCGCCCGTCCTCGCCGAGAATCATGCCCTGGTTGACGAGGCGCATGAACGGTTCGGGAGTGGAGACGTGGCCGAGGTCGAAGAGCACCTTGTGCCAGAAGCGCGAGTACAGGAGGTGGAGGACGGCGTGTTCCGCGCCGCCGATATACAGATCGACGGGCATCCAGTAGTTCTCCTTGTCCTTCGCAACGAAGGCGGTGTCATTCTTCGGATCGATGTAGCGGAGGTAATACCAGCATGAGCCGGCCCACTGGGGCATCGTGTTCGTCTCGCGCTTGGCCGGGCCGCCGCACTGCGGACACTTCGTATTGACCCAATCGGTCGCCTTGGCCAACGGCGGCTCGGCACTGCCCGACGGCGAATAATCTTTCATTTCCGGCAATTTCAGGGGCAATTCGCTTTCCGGCAGCGGAACTGCGCCGTGTTTCTCGCAATGGACGATCGGGATCGGTTCACCCCAATAGCGTTGACGTGAAAAGAGCCAGTCGCGGAGCTTGTACTGCACCGTTGCTTTGCCGAGGCCCTTTTCCTGTAGCCACGCGGTGATCTTCTTTTTGGCCTCGGCCGTACGGAGGCCGTCAATAATGGGTGAGTTGAACGCAATACCGTCGCCGGTGAAAGCTTGGCCCTCGACTTTATAGCCAACTGGTTTATCGCCGCCAGCATACAAGTACCTTATGCTCTTCTTGGTGTATCCCTCACTCAGATCGAAGACCTCTTTCGCAGGCATTGGTTTCGCAACCACATCCCGCATCTCCAGACCAAATTTCTTCGCGAATTCAAAGTCGCGTGTGTCGTGTGCCGGCACGGCCATGATCGCGCCGGTGCCGTAGCCCATCATCACGTAATCGGCGACCCAGATGGGGATTTTCTCGTTGTTGACGGGATTGATGGCGTAGCCACCCGTGAACACGCCCGTCTTGTCCTTTTCGAGCGCGGCGCGTTCCAACTCACTCTTGCGCGCGGCTTCGGCGCGATAGGCGTTGACGGCGGCTTGGTGCGCGAGCGCTGTGACCTTTTCCACGAGCGGATGCTCGGGTGCGAGGACCATATATGTCGCGCCGAAGAGCGTGTCGGGTCGAGTCGTGAAAATCTCGATGGTCAACTCCGAACCGTGAACCTTGAACTGGACGGATGCGCCTTCGCTACGACCGATCCAATTGCGCTGCTGTTCCTTGATCGAGTCGGGCCAGTTGACCAGGTCCAAATCCTTCAGCAATCGCTCGGCGTAGGCGGTGATCTTGAGAATCCACTGGCGGAGAGGTCTTTGGTACACGCCCGCATGACCCTTGCGGTCGCAGGTGCCGTCGGCGTTGACCTCTTCATTGGCGAGGACAGCCTTGCAACCTTCGCACCACCAGACGGGCACTTGGGCTTCGTAAGCCAGGCCTTTCTTGAATAGCTGCAAGAAAATCCACTGCGTCCATTTGAAGTATTCGGGATCGGTGGTATCGACTTCGCGGTCCCAGTCGTAGGAGAAGCCGAGCATTTTGATCTGGCGACGGAAGGTGTCGACGTTGTTTTTGGTGGTGATGGCGGGGTGCGTGCCCGTGTCGATGGCGTATTGCTCGGCGGGAAGGCCGAACGCGTCCCAGCCCATCGGATGGAGGACATTGAACCCGCGCATGCGTTGGAAGCGGCAATAAATGTCCGTCGCGGTGTAGCCTTCGGGATGGCCGACGTGCAGGCCCGCGCCGCTGGGGTAGGGGAACATGTCGAGCACGTAGAGCTTGGGTGACTGAGTGACGGAGTGGCTGAGGGACTCTGGTTCCTTCGCGGCGAAGGTTTTGTGCTCGGCCCAGTAGCGTTGCCATTTCGGCTCGATTTTGTCGAACGGATATTTTTTGCGTAATTCAGGCATCGGAATGGGTGGGACTATACCGGCTGCGCACGAGTGCCGCAAGTCTTACGCGCGGAGACAGCCAGGGGACAGAAGACAGAAGGCAGCAAAGGCAGAAGACAGGGGTGCAATCAGGACATAGGTAACAC
>PLTX01000064.1 GCA_003164675.1 Verrucomicrobiota bacterium
AAGCACCTGTTCCAATAGAATCCTCACCTCCTCTGCCTTTCCCGGCGGCAGAGGGAGCGTCGGAACGTGAACGTCAGGTTTGCGCGACATGACGGATCGACCGAACCCATCGTATCACGAATAGTTCTCGTATCGTACTTTTCCGAGCCGTCCACGCAACATCCCGTAACAGATTGATTCAAAAGGACCAAGTATGTACAGTCCTGTAACATCCTTTCCCCGGGGTGCAGACCCGGTTACCATTCTTCGCGAGGTCCCGCGGTGTGTTTATTCATGTATGTGGAGAGTTGCAGCAGGGTAGACTCCAGGAAGTTTCCGGCAAGGTGCGGTGGCCGTACTGCGCCAAGGCCGGCGGCAATGTTACCTCGCCGCCACAAAATAACCATGTTTCAGACAAGCATTGCAAAAGAGGTCATATGAATGCAAAAGCCCGCCGGAGAAGCGTGCAAGTCGCGATTCTCTCAGCGTTTCTGCTAGTGCTGATTGCGCAGCCGATGATGGCGCAATCCCAGTACATCAGCGGTACCATTGTAGACCCGACTAGTGCCGTCGTTCCGCAGGCTTCCGTCAAGATCATGGACGTGGCCAAGGGCGGCACCGCGCGGGAAACCACTACCGATCAAATGGGCCGATTCTCTGCCATTGATATTGAGCCGGGCAGGTATCTGATCCGTGTCGAGAAGGCCGGGTTCAAGAGGGCTGAACTTACGGTCACGCTGGACGTCAACACCAAGTTGGACGTGGGACAGGTCATGCTGGCCGTCGGCAATCAGACCGATGTCGTGTCCGTGGAAGCGGACGCCACACCGGTGGTGACGACCAACAGCATGGACAAATCTTACGTGGTCGACAAGATGGAGATGTCCGAATTGCCCATGAACGGCCGGAACTTCACCTCGTTGATGAGCACCGTGCCAGGCATGGGCAGCGCCGCGCAGAGCGATTTTAATGTGAACTTCAATGACGTATCGCAGTTCCATTCGCTCGGCGGACGGGGCTCCGAGAACAACATGTACCTGGACGGATCTCCGAACATCGACGTCGGCGACAATCAGTCGCAGTATACCCAGGCCAGCGTCGATACGATTGCGGAGTTCCGGGTGCTGCAGAGCGGCTTCAACGCCGAGTACGGACGCAACTCCGGCATGGTGATCGCGGTGCAAACCAAGTCGGGCGGCAACCAGTTCCACGGCACGTTGTACGAGTATCTCCGCAACAACTATTTCGACGCCAAGTGCGTGCAGTGCAACGGCCCGGCGCCGCAACTGCGCTACAACCAGTTCGGCGGCAACTTCAGCGGCTGGGTTCCGATACCGAAGCTTTCGACGAAGGCGAACAAGCGGTTGTTCTTCTTCTACAACCGCGAGATGACGCGCCGCAACCTCCCGGGCAGCGCTTACACGGATATCCTCAACCCGACGGTCCTGGGCGGGAATTTCAGCCCGCTGCTCCTCACCACCAACATGACGTACGCTCCCCAGTACAAGAACGGCACCGTTTTTGAACCCGGGACGGTCACGCGCGACGGCTCGGGCAACATTACAGGTGGGACGCCGTACCCGAACAACACCGTTCCGCAATCCCAATGGCAGCCGCTCAGCTCCAACATTCTGAAAATCTATACGGGGATCCCCGGTTATGCGAGCCTCGGCGCCACGCCCGGACAGCCAGGCTATGTGCGGTACTACTACGCCAATCCCGACAGCCTGGTCAAGAACCAGGACATGCTGCGCTTCGACTATAACGTCAGCAACAAAGTGACCAGTTTCTTCCGCTGGGTGAACGATTATCAGAAAGAAACCGAGGCGAATGGAATCTGGGGCAACGAGCCTTTCCCGATCCAGACGCAAACGCGCCCGAAGCCGGGTAGTTCGTGGGCGTGGAACCTCGTCACCACGTTCACCCCCTCACTGGCATCCGAAACGATCCTGTCTTACAACCACCAGTCGCAGTCGCTGTCGGTGACGGGCACCAATCCGATCGATCGCAATACGCTGGGCGCCAACTTCGCGCAAATCTTCCCGGCGACCAACATCACCAACTCGATTCCCGATACGAGCGCGGGACCCATTAACTTTAGTCTGGGCGACCCCGGATGGCACAACTGGGGCAAAGACTACGCCATCACGGAAAACGTCTCGTGGGTAAAGGGCGGCCACACCNNCATCAATTTCAACGGCACCTCCACGATGGCCATGGACACCGGCAACGGCCTGGCCAACATGATGTTGGGCAATTTTTCGAACTATACAAACATGAGCGGGGCCGTTTTCCCGTATTTCCGCTTCTGGGAATTCGACCTCTACGCCCAGGATAGCTGGAAAGTCAGCAAGCGTCTGACCATCGACTACGGTCTGCGATTCGTCCACATGGCTCCCACCTACACCATCGTGCGCGGCGGCACACCGGGCGGCGAAGGCAACTGGACGCTCTACAGCGTGGATCTCAGCAAGTACAACCGATCGAGTGCCCCGGTCATCAACACGACCAACAGCACGGTGAACGGATATGGCCCCGGTTTCATCGAAGCCAACCCTGTGACGGCACTCCAAGGCCTCGGAATGATCTGCGATCCGTGCGCCGGCACGCCCCCTGGGTTCTCTCCGGCCAAGTCGTTCCCCGAGCCCCGTATCGGCTTTGCCTACGACCTGCTCGGCGATGGCAAGACGGCTCTGCGCGCCGGCGCTGCCATGTTCAACGAACGCCTCCGCCAGAACAACTTCAGCTTCGGAGCGGGCGCCCAGTTTCCCAATCTCTACTCGGGAACGGTATACAACCAGAACGTCGCTAACTTCAGCACCGCCGGTGTGGGGTCGGCTACGTCGCCCATCCAACCGCCGGGCATGACGATTTGGCCCACCAACAACACGATGCCGAGTGTTTACTCCTGGTACATCGGTATTCAGCACCAGTTGCCGGCCAAGTTCGGTCTGGACCTCTCCTACTCCGGCAGCCACTCCATCCACCTGATGGACCAGCGGCAGGTTAATTATGCACCCGCCGGGTATTTGCAAAACAACAACCTGTCGGCGTCGGTCAACGGCTGGACCAACGCACTTCTGCCGTACTACGGCTGGGGTAGCCTGCAAGCGATCGAAACCAACTCC
>PLTX01000066.1 GCA_003164675.1 Verrucomicrobiota bacterium
ACCGATTTTTCAAACACGTTCTGAGGCGTTGGATGATATGTGTCAGTAACATCTATCGAGTCGAGATGGTGGTGGGGCTGATGAGGCGGATACATTAGTAACTAATGTATCAGCGTGTGAGAGCGGAAAGCTGGAGACGGAAGCCAGAAGAGAGAAGACGGAAGGCTGATACATAAGAAACTTATGCATCAGGGGTTGACGGCGGAGGTCAGGAGGCACGAAGGGGGGTACACGGGTGTTCACCACGAAGAGCGCCCGCGTCGCTGAAGCTTCCACCGTCGCTGAAGCTATGGCGGACGAGACGGCGGGACACGGGGCTCCGGGCAAGAAGGGAGGGTGTCAGGAATATGGGTCTGATCGGCCTTACGGCGATTGGCTACCCGATACGGGGGACACGGATGTCACCGGAATGATGGAGAATGCCGAAGGCGAACAACAGCCAGACGACGACGCAGATGACCACAACGGCGTTGAGGATTGATTTTATCTTTCCGTCCATCGGGATGTAGTTGTTGACGAGCCAGAGCAGGATGCCGATGACGATCAGGGTGACGGCGAGATTCAGAAGTGGCATAGGTGACCTCCCGTTAGAATGTGGATTGTATTATTCATACCCTAGAACGTAAGCCCGAGAGCGGAGGGGGGCAATAGGGCGATTCCCTACCCCGAATTCAGAGACGGGTGCAGAGTCAACCGCGATTGGAGGAACGGTTCACACCCTTCGACTTCGCTCAGGACAAGCCCTTCGACTTCGCTCCCTTCGACGTTGCTCAGGGTAAACAGGACAAGCCCTTAGACTTCGCTCGGTTCGACCCCGATGTAGGAATCGGGGTAAACTTTGCTCACCGCAGGCGGGGTGTTGTGGATTGCCGTCCACCCGGGGTTTGGAGTTGAGGCAATGCGCCACCCATTTATCCATCTAGTGCTGCGACACGGTTCATTTGACGACTGCCCCCTCACCTTTATCCTTTGCGACCTGGGCACAACGTGGTCGCTTCTCGTCTGACTCGATTCCCCCCGAAGGGGCGAGGAGGCTCCCCTCTCCCTTGTCATGTAAGGGAGAGGGTCAGGGTGAGGGTTCTTCCTGCCGACCGATAATTCCCTATCAAATCAAGTGTGACGGTGCACTAGGGACGGAGCAAGGCCAGGTATCTGAGAGGCGATAATTTTGCTGGACGCGGCTGGGGAGTGGTGGTAAAGTCGGGCGGTTTAATGTTCATTGATATATGTGGAGTAGTTTTGCACTCGCTCGCGCCCGCTCGGCTCGCCCGGTGGGTCGCCCCGACCTCGAAGTCGGGGTAAACCTTCGGCGCTGCGTTTGCGACGCAGGACACTACGCGGTCGCGTCTTCGCTTCGCTACGGCTCCGCCGCTCCCAGCGGCTCGGCTTTGATATAGGGGAACACGGGGAGAAGGAAAGAGGTACGACGACGGTGCGGACCGCGCTTAGCAAGCGCAGCCACAGCGGCGAACGGCAAAGCGGCGACGGGTTCGGCAGGCTCACCGCAGGCAAGTCGCCGCACTCCAAAAGAGGGAACGACCGCAAGCTGGGACGCTTGCGCCACCAACGAATGGGAGGAGGGGCGACGCGAAATGTTAAATCGGACAAAACAAAGCCAATTGTTTTCGGTTTTTAAAGATTTGGATGAGCTTGTGGGACAAGTAGTTAGGAGTTGCGATGGAGCGATTTTTCAAATGGCTTTGTTTTGCAAAAAATGGCTTTGTTTGGGTGAGTTTGGCGGGCTGGAAGAGGCTCAAAAGGGGTAAAAATGGCTTGGTTTTGGGGTCTCGACAGCCCAATTATGCGTCTGGAGTGGCATCCGTCTGGTTGCGGAGGGTCTCCGCCGGAGACCAGAAAAGTCACCCACTTGACACCTGACGGTCATGACTTATACTGCCCCCGCCATGCAATCCGATGAGCCTGGGGGACAGTGGGGCGCAACTCGCGCCGAGTGCGTTCCGTTTGGCGTGAATCCCCAGGTTGATTTCCCGCATCCCAAAGGCGTGGTGTTGAAACCCTCTTCCATAGACGAGCGATTTCCGTCGGCAGGCCGCGGCCTGTGGTCGCATGTGCCCGAAACGGACTGGAACGATTGGCGGTGGCAACTTCGCAATCGGATCACGACGCTGGAAGCGCTGGAGGCGTTGATGCCGTTGACGCCGGCGGAGCGGGAAGGCGTGTCGCAGGCGGGCCGTCATTTGGCGATGGCGATCACGCCGTACTTTTTCAATCTGATCGACATCAACGATCCACATTGTCCGATTCGTCGTCAGGTCATTCCGCGCGTCGAGGAGATGGTCGCCGCGCCGTGGGAGATGGCCGATCCGTGCGGCGAGGACGAGCACATGCCGGTGCCGGGACTGGTGCACCGTTACCCGGACCGCGTGCTGTTTCTCGTGACGGATCGTTGCGCGGCGTACTGCCGGTATTGCACGCGGAGCCGGGTCGTCAGCGGCGCGGGCGAGCAACGTCTGCACACCGAGTTTACCGACGCGATTAATTATATTCGCGAGCACACGGAGGTGCGGGACGTGTTGCTGAGCGGCGGCGATCCGTTATTGTTCAGTGACGAGCGTCTCGAAGTTGTGCTCCGCGAGTTGCGGGCGATCAAGCATGTCGAGTTTTTGCGTATCGGGACGAGGATCCCGATTTTTTTGCCGCAGCGGATCACGCCCGAGTTGTGCGCGATGCTGCGGAAGTATCATCCGTTGTGGATGAGCATTCATTCCAATCACCCAAAGGAAGCGACGCACGAAGTCAGGGAGGCGTGCGGTCGGCTCGCAGACGCGGGTATTCCGCTGGGGAACCAGAGCGTGTTGTTGCTTGGGGTCAACGACAACGCCGCGGTAATGAAGGAGCTCGTGCACAAGCTGTTGATGATGCGGGTGCGGCCCTATTACATCTACCAGTGCGATCCGGTCAAGGGCACGCACCACCTGCGCACGAGCGTGCGCAAAGGCGTTGAGATCATGGAGGCGCTGCGGGGACATACGACGGGTTATGCGGTGCCGCAATATGTGATCGACGCGCCCGGGGGCGGCGGCAAGGTGCCGATCAGTCCCGAGTACGTGTTGGCGCATGACAAGCAGCGCGTCATTATTCGTAATTACGAAGGTAAAGTCTTCGAGTACCCCGAGTTGAGCGACGTATCGGCCCCGATGAAATTGGGCCAGGGTGTTCCTCCCTCACCGAAAGAAACAGGTGTGGAACCTGCTCTAAAGAGCTGCCACACAACGGACAAGGGAAATGGACACCGTCGCCAGACGCTCGACTGAAGTTCATTTTGGATTGGCTTGGAACTGGCAGTACGACCAGGACTTCGTCAACCAGCTGGACCGTTCCTGCCTGAATGCCGGCCTGAGTTGTTACCTCGTCGGGCCGCACAACCTCCAGCAGACGTTTCTCGAAGTGCAAAACAGCGAGCGGAATTTCCGATATTTTCTGGATCGCGCCAGCGACGAAGACGAGCGCTTCCTGCGGTTCAACCAGCTTCTGCAAACGAAGGGCACGAAATTCGTCAACGCCCAGCATCATTACAAGCGTTCCATCGACAAGGCGAACATTCACGGCGAACTGCTCGCGCGCGGATTGCAGTTGCCATTGACAATCATTCTGCCGCCCTATGAGACCGAGCCGAATTTCGATCCGCGCCTGATCGAGCCGCTGACCTCGCCGTTCGTGGTCAAGCCCGCCAAAGGCGGCGGCGGTTTTGGCGTCATCATCGGGGCCACGCGGCCCGACGACGTATCGCAGTCCCGCGCCAAGTTCCGCAACCAGCGCTTTCTCATCCAGCAGCGCGTCAATCCGCAGATCCTCAACGGACGCCGCGCCTGGTTTCGCGTGTATTTCGTCTGCGGCGAGATCATCCCATGTTGGTGGGATGACACCACGCACCGGTACTCGGTCGTGACGCCCTCGGACCGCGCGATTGTGAACGTGGACGAACTCACCCGCATCGTGCACATCATCGCCGACGTCGCGAAACTCGATTTCTTCAGCACCGAGATCGCGTTGGAACACGACGGGCGATATTTCGTGGTGGACTACGTCAACGACCCGTGCGACATGCGGCTCCAGAGCAAGAATTTCGACGGCGTGCCGGACACGATCGTTCGTATGATCGTAGCCTGCATCACCAACTACATCAAGAAGCAGTTCGCGCCCACGGCCCAGCCGACCGACGAAGACGCCCAGTATTGGCCGTAACGCTTGTAGCCGCGAATCGTATTCGCGGGTCGACAGCCGCGAAAGAGTTTCGCGGCCACAATCATCCCTTCATCATCAGGTGGACGGCCACGATCACGCCGAACGCGACGACCGCGCCTCGCAGGATGCGGGGCGACAATCGTTGGGCGGTTTTCGCGCCGACGAATCCGCCGGCGATGGCCGCCAACGCCATGGCGAGCGCGATGGTCAGGATCGCCATGCCTTTGACGATAAAATAGGCTGCCGCGATGCCGTTGATGAGCATGGCGAAGAAGTTCTTCATGCCGTTGGCCGCCTGCAAATCTTCCGGCAGGAAGATCGCCATCGCCGCCAGCATCAGGATGCCGATTCCCGCGCCGAAATAGCCGCCATAGATTGCGATGGCGAATTGGGACAACCACAGCGCTGCCGCGTGCTTCTTTGGGTTTGATTCGGCGCGTTTCGACATCCAGCGTCCGATAGGCTCGTTGAGCAGGAGCAACGCGCACGCGAGCAGGATCAGATACGGCACGATGTGCCGGAAGACGGACTCGCTGGTGTGCAGCAACAGGATCGCGCCCGTCAATCCGCCCAAGAGCGACGGCAGGGAGAGAATCCAGACGCGCGCGCGGTTTTCGGTCAGTTGCCGCCGATACGCCCACGAACTGGTCACCGAGCCAGGCCAGATGGCCACCGTGCTCGTGGCGTTGGCGGTGATCGAGGACATGCCGCTGTACAGCAGGGCCGGGAACGTGAGCAGCGTGCCGCCACCCGCCACCGCGTTGACAAAGCCCGCGCCGAACGCCGCGAGCAGGCTGACCCAGTAGATTTGCATACGATTAGTTGCACAGCATAACAAAGTTCTGTTAGCGTCACAAACATGCCTTCTGTCATATTGAAAAAAGGACGGGAACACCGACTCTACGCGGGCCATAGCTGGGTATACTCGGGTGAGATCGCCAACATCACCAGCGACCCGAAGGACGGGGATGCCGTGGACATCCGCGACCACAAGGAGCGCTTTATGGGGCGCGGCCTGCTCAACACCCACTCGCAAATCACCGTCCGTCGCTTCACGACGCAGAAAGAGGAGATCGACAAGGCGTTTTTTGCCCGCCGCATCGAAGCGGCGCTGGAGTATCGACGCGAGAACACGTCCATTGCCGATGCGGAGGCGTTTCGTCTGGTGTCTTCGGAGAGCGACCAGGTGCCCGGACTCATCGTCGACCAGTATGGCGACCATCTCGTCTTGCAGGCGCTGACGCTCGGAATCGACCAGCGCAAGAAGCAGATCGTAGAAATCCTGCGGGAGATGTTCGATCCCAGGGCCATCGTCGAGCGCAGCGACGTTCCCAGCCGCAAGCTGGAAGGGTTGGAGGAAACGAAGGGCGTAATTTGGGGCGAGTCGGACGCGATTGTCCGCGTACAGTTCAACGAGTTCTCCATCGAAGTCAACGTGCTCGAAGACCAGAAGACGGGCTTCTTTCTCGATCAACGCGACAACTACGCCGAGGTCGCGCGGCATTGCGCGGCCAAACGCGTGCTCGATTGTTTCACGTACCATGGCGGCTTCGCGCTGGCGGCGGGCGTTGGCGACGCGCGGAGCATCGAGGCGGTGGAAATCTCGGAACAGGCCGTGGCCCGGGCGCGCAAGAACGCCGAATTGAACGGGATGACGGGCAAAATCGAGTTTGTGTGCGCCAACGCGTTCGATGTGTTGAAGAAATACGATGTCGAGAAACGGCAGTACGACGTGATTGTGCTCGATCCGCCGTCGTTCACGCGCACGAAACAGAACGTGGGCGACGCGTTGCGCGGGTACAAGGAAATCAACCTGCGCGCGCTGAAGATGCTCCCGCCGGGCGGCCTGCTCGCGACGTTTACCTGCTCGCACCACATCGATGCCGAGTTGTTCAAGTCGGTTGTGCTCGATGCCGCAGCCGACGCGAAGAAGACGCTGCGGCTGGTGAAGGTGTTAACGCAATCGCCCGACCATCCAATCCTGCCGGCGATACCAGAGACGGAGTATCTGCGCGGCCTGTTGCTCGAGGTGATGTGATGGGGCCTGACTTTGTAGCCGCCCCGCTCTGTCGGGGCGTGGGGAGGCGCGGCGACTGAGCGCCGCGGCTACACACGACATTTGAGATGAGGGCAATGGAACCAAAACTCGAAGAATTGAAACAGCGTCTTGCGGAGATTTACGACCTTCGCCGGGCATCGTCGGTGCTGGGCTGGGACCAGGCGACGTACATGCCGCCAGGCGGGGCGGAGGCGCGGGGACGACAGATCGCGACACTGGACCGGCTGGCGCACGAGAAGTTTACGCATCCGACCATTGGCCGAATGCTCGTCGAATTGCGATCGTATGAAGGGAGCCTGCCGTACGACTCCGATGAAGCGGCGTTGATTCGCGTGGCGCGACGCGATTACGAGCGGGCGGTGAAAGTGCCGTCGTCATTCGTCGCGAAATTCAGCGCGCACGCCGCGGCGACGTATGAAGCATGGGTGAAGGCCCGGCCGGCAAACGATTTTGCGGCGGTGCGGCCGATGTTGGAGAAGACGCTCGATTACAGCCGTGAGCTGGCGAACTTTTTTCCCGGCTACGATCACATTGCCGATCCGCTGATTGACTTTGCCGATTACGGGATGAAGGCGGCCACGGTGAGCGCGTTGTTTGCGGAGTTGCGGAAGAATCTCGTGCCGATTGTGCAAGCGATCATCGCGCAGCCCGTGGCCGATGATTCGTGTATTCGCCAGAGTTTTCCCGAGGCGCAACAACTGGCGTTTGGCCAGGAGGTCGTGAAGAAGCTCGGGTACGACTTCAATCGGGGTCGGCAGGACAAAACGCGGCATCCGTTCTGCACGACGTTTTCACTGGGCGACGTGCGGATCGCGACGCGGGTGAAGGAGAACGACCTCGGCGATGCACTGTTCAGCACGATTCATGAATCGGGTCACGCGATGTACGAGCAGGGGATTCGGGCCGAACTGGAAGGCACGCCGCTGGCGCACGGGACATCGTCGGGCGTACACGAAAGCCAGTCGCGGTTGTGGGAGAACGTCGTCGGACGCGGGCGCGGATTCTGGGAGTATTTCTACCCGAAACTTCAAACTGCGTTTCCGCTGCAACTCGACGACGAGCCGCTGGACACATTCTATCGGGCCATCAACAAGGTCGAGCGGTCGCTGATTCGCACCGACGCGGACGAGGTGACGTACAATTTGCACGTGATGATCCGGTTCGACCTCGAATTACAATTGCTCGAGGGTAAACTCGCCGTGCGCGATTTGCCCGAAGCGTGGCGTGCGCGATACAAGAGCGACCTTGGACTTGCAGCGCCGGATGATCGGGATGGCGTGTTGCAGGATGTGCATTGGTACGGCGGACAAATCGGCGGCGTGTTTCAGGGTTACACCCTTGGCAACATCCTCAGCGCCCAGTTTTACGAGGCGGCGACGAAAGCGCATCCGGAGATTCCCAATCAGATTCCACGAGGCGAATTCGGTTCGCTCCACGGTTGGCTTCAGGAAAACATCTACCAACACGGCAGCAAATTCACCGCGAACGAGATCGTGAAGCGCGCGACAGGGCAAGACCTCACAATTGAGCCGTGTATTCGGTATTTGCGGACGAAGTATGGGGAGTTGTATAAGCTACAGCATCCTGAATGAGTGCGAAGTACATTTTGATCGCTTCTGCCGCGATTCTGTTTCTCACACCCGGCGTGTTTGCAGAAGTTCCAAAAGACGTTACAAAGAAGGCAGATATTGCAGAATACGAGGGGGGCGTCGCTGCGGCTACGAATGATCTAAAGAATGGCGTGATTAAGTATGAGATCGTAGGCATAACGGGCGCGATAGATCAAGAGCTGGAGGAAAGAGCTAAGAAGGAATACAACATTGATATTATCTTTCGTGGTTGTACGCCCGGGCCACGAGTCTTCCGCGATCGTGGTTATCACGACACAGTTGTTGAAAGTCTAAAGAAGAAATACGGTTTTGATCCAGTACAGAGAATAGAAGAGGATCTGCGGGCGGCGGAATCAACGCAGAGCCAAACAAACTCGCCAGAGCGAACGCACTAGAGACGTGTCACTCAGTTCGATGAGCTATGCAGTGCGTGGCACGTAGGACTTCAGGGCGCGGGTGTTTTCGGCGAGGGGGGTGAGGGTGTAGAAGCCGAGGGAGGCGGGGAGCAGGATGAATTCGCCGACATTGATGCGGTCTTCTTTGCCGTCGGGGGTGACGAGGCCGAGCGCGCCGGAGATGCAGGTGAGGATGTGGAACGTTGAACCGTCGGTGCGGTCGGGCCAGGCGTTGGCCAGATCGAGGCGGTGGACGTGGAAGTATTCGCACTCGACCAACCGCCAGAGGCCGTTGACGCCTCGGCGCTCGACGGTGGCCCGTAGCTTCTTCGGTTCGAAATCCTTGAAGTCGATGCAGACGAGCGATTCGCGGGTGTGCAACTGGCGCGGTTTGCCGTCGAGCCCGACCCGTCCCCAATCATAGACGCGGTAGGTGGTATCGGAGTTCTGCTGGATTTCGACCAGCACGACGCCGGCGTCGATGGCGTGAAGACGGCCAGACGGAACGAAGAACGCATCGCCGGGCAGAACCTGAAAACGGTGAACGTAGTCGATGATGGGCTTGGAATTCTTGACGCCTTCGAGGGAGCGCATGAAATCGGCGGCGTTCACGCCCCGGCGGAGTCCGGCGATGAGATACGCGTCCTGATTGGCTTCGAGCACGTACCACGCTTCGGTCTTGGGGTCGCCTTTGAGCTTGGCGGCGACGGCGGCGGGCGGATGAACCTGTAACGAGAGACGTTCGCGCGCGTCGAGGAGTTTGACGAGGAGCGGAAAGCGTGTCGATTGCGGGTCAGGTGACGGTTTTGTGTCTGCCGGATTCGGCGTGCCCGGCGAGCGCGCCCTACCAAGGCAATTGGCGCCCAAAAGCTCGGCGCCGTGGGCTTCGATCTGCTGGCGGAGTGTTTTGCCCTTGTCGGGGCCGTTGGCGACGACGGACTGCACATCATCGCGGTCGCTGATTTCCCACGATTCGCCGACGCGTTTGCCCGGCGGCACGGATTTGCCGTAATGTTCCAGCGCATTTCCGCCCCAAACGCGTTCCAGCAGAACGGGCGTAAATTTGTAGGGGTAGAGCATCTTTGTGCCTTGCAGTTGGCCGCCGTTTTGCCTACACTGCGCAACCGCAAGGAGGATTTGCAACATTTTTCTATGGGGAAGGACTCGAAGCATTCGGGAGGCCGTGAGATTTGGGCCGTTGTCCTGGTCGTCTTGTCTCTGCTGCTGCTGCTCAGCCTGATTTCGTACGATCCGTACGACGTCGGGCACATCTCCGCGAGCGACCATCGGCCCGCCGCGAACTTCATCGGACCCGTCGGCGCGTGGATTGCGTTTGCCACGTTTCAGGCGTTCGGTCTGGCCGCGTACGGATTGATGGCGGTGCTGGCGGTGATTGGGGCGACGCTTCTGCTGGGGAAAGAAGTGCCTTGGCGCGGGAAAATCGGCGCGGGTGCGTTGCTGCTCGTCTCGTTGAGTTGCCTGCTGCATACCGCGGGATTGGTGCGCGCGCAGCACGCGTTGAACCTGCCGGACAGCGCCGGCGGTTTTCTCGGGTTGTTCGCGGGCGGTTTTTTCCAACGGATCGTCGGCAAGCCCGGCACGATCATCATCTTCGGTGGCTGCTACGTGATCAGCCTGATTTTGCTCATCAACTTTCGCCCGAGCTATTGGGTCGCGTTGACCGTCGGAACCGCGACGGATTTCTGGCAACGAAAACACAAGAGCAAATCCAAGTCGAGCGTCGAGGACGAGCTTCGCGATCAGGAACGCGAACTAACGATCAAGGAATTCAAGAACGACCGCGAGCTGGCGCGTGGGGAGAAGGAAGCGCGCAAGCTGGCGGCGACCAAGTCGAACGGCGAAGAAGACGCGGACAAGGTTCGTCGGCCGGAGCCGAAGTTTGAGGATTACACCGTACCGCGTTCCAACGGCAGCGCGGACAAGAAGAAATCGGGAGATGGAAGCGGGCCGTCACTGGTCGAGAAGATTGCCGACAAGCTCAAACCGAAGAAGGATGGGGAAGCTGCTGCGGCGTCCGCTTCGACGGAGACGGAAGCGGCGGGCGCGGTGCCATTGGCGCCCAAACCGCCCAGGAAGGCTGCGGCTCCGAGCGCGACGGTGCTCGGAAGCGTCAGCGCAGCTTCGGGGGAGGAGTATCTGTTGCCCACGCTCGATCTGCTGGAGCAGCCGCCGTTACCGGGCAAGCGCGACGTCATGGACGATTTGAAGACGAGCGCCCGGGTCTTGCGCGAGACGCTGCAGGAATTTGGAATCGAAGTGGAGTCGGGTGATGTGACCAAAGGGCCGACGGTGACGCTGTTCGAATTGTACCCGGCGGCGGGTGTGCGGGTGGAAAAGATTTCGTCGTTGTCGAACAACGTGGCGATGACGATGCGGGCGGAGAAGGTGCGCATTCTCGCGCCCGTGCCCGGCAAGGGCACGGTGGGCATCGAAGTGCCGAACACATCGCGGACGACGGTGTACCTGCGCGACATGCTCGACTCCGAGGAGTGGCGGAATTCGGGAAACACGATTCCGGTGGCGTTGGGGCGCGACGTGAAGGGCAACCCGATCATTGGCGATCTGGCGAACATGCCGCACCTGCTGATCGCGGGCGCGACGGGTTCGGGCAAAACGGTATGCGTCAACGCGATTCTGGCGTCGTTGCTCTATCGATTTACGGCGGAGGATTTGCGGTTGGTGCTGATCGATCCGAAGATGGTTGAGATGCAGCATTTCAACGCGTTGCCGCACTTGATCGTGCCCGTGGTGACCGAGGCGAAGAAAGTGCCGCTGGCGTTGGGCTGGGTGATCCGCGAGATGGAGAAGCGGTTCCAGATTTTCGCCAAGAGCGGCGTGCGGAATATCGCGTCGTTCAATGCGCGGCCGAAGAAGTCGTTGGAACCCGAGGTTGAGACGGCGATTGAGGACGAGGAACCGACCCGGGAGAAGCCCGAATACACCACGAACGGCAAACCAACCCCGAAGGCCGAGCAGGATGTTCTCAAGATCGAAGTGCCGCGGGACTTCGAGTTGATCATTCCCGACAAGCTGCCATACATCGTGGTGGTGTGCGACGAGTTGGCGGATTTGATGACAACGGTCGGCAAGGACGTCGAAATGGCGATCTCGCGGCTGACGGCGTTGGGGCGGGCGGCGGGGATTCATCTGGTGATCGCGACACAGCGGCCGAGCGTGAACGTCGTCACGGGCGTGATCAAGGCGAACATACCCGCGCGGATCGCGTTTCAGGTGGCGTCGATGCAGGATTCGCGCGTGATTCTGGACAGCCAGGGCGCGGAGAAGTTGCTGGGCAAGGGCGACATGCTGTACGAGCCCGGGTCGGGCAAAGCGGTGCGCGCGCAGGGCGTGCTGGTGCTCGACAAAGAGATCACGCGGATTGTGGATTTCATCGGCGCGCATGCCAAGCCGCGGTTTGAGCAGGAGTTGGCGCAGAAACTGAAGCGAAATGTGAATTTGCCCGATGGCGACGCAAGCGAAGAGGATGAGGAGTTGGTCGAGCAATGCATCGAAGTGATTCGTCAGACCAACCGCGCCAGCGTATCGGTCTTGCAACGCCGCCTGCGCATTGGCTACACACGCGCCGCGCGCATCATGGATTTGCTTGAGGAGCGCGGCGTGGTTGGCCCAAACAAGGGCGCCGAGCCGCGTGAGATTCTGATGGATCTGGACGAGCAGATGCCGGCGGAGAGGTAGGGGAGAGTAGGGTGTCAGAGCATTGCGAGAGTGCAGTGCGCGCAGTGAACTGTGATTCGTCATGGCGCAAGCCGAGGAGCGAAGAAGCTGCGGGTGAGATGAAAGAACCTCCCGATGACATTAAGCTGCGTCTGCTTTTCATCCTTCACCGAGGCTTCGTAGAAGCTCGACTATTGGCGGCAGCAGACAAGAGCAAACAGATTTTCGACGTGGCAGACGCTTTGGAGTTAATTCCAGGCATGTTGAAGGATTGGCAAAATGAAGACCTCGACCGAATACGCTCTTTGCTCACGGCGCATCAGGAGAAGCACCCGGTTGGCGGGTTTGATTTCCATGCTCGTTTAGACGAGCGAGACGTTCTCACGTTCTGATTACCGTAGTCCTTCCGTTGAACGGCAAAGCGGCGACGAGTCGCCGCAGTCCAAAGAAGCGTCAATTTGATTTGCCGTCGGGGCAGGGGGCGCCGGGGCTACATCGAACAGGTCTACTTTCCAAAGCTTCCAAACAATCCAAAGCAAGCTGGTATGCGGTTGGGGAATATGGTAGGATTGCGCGCGTGAGAATAGGAGTCAGAGGGTTGGAGGGGACGATGGACCGGGCACGGAGCGCGGTGCGTGTGGGCGAGAGGGTGCGTTTCACGCCCAGCGGGGCCGGTGCGGGACCCGCCCCTTACGAAAAAAGTTTTTCTGCAAAACGAACCCAAATTTTGATGAGTCCTGAAATTTGCAAGCCTCGTATTGATAGGCAATTGCAAAAAGTGCATGTCGGAAAACTTTACACATGTCGATGAAAAACGAACCCAAGTTTGTGGGGTATAACGCGTTGGAAAATGGCAAATAAGGGCTAGATAGGGGTCATTTCGAGAGAGGAATATGGAATCCATTGGCGAGAACCTGCGCGAGGCACGTCACAACAAGAAGGTTTCTCTCGAAGACGTGTCGCGCGCGACGAGAATCAAGATGGAGATTCTCGAGCAACTCGAATCGGACGAGTTCGATCGTCTGGCGGCGCCGGCGTATACCAAGGGGTTCTTGAAGCTTTATGCGGAGTATCTCGGGCTCGACAGCCAGTCAATTGTCGACGCCTATTTGAAGAGCCAAGGGGGGCTGCGGCGGCAGGGGTTGCATGTCGAGACGGAAAAGGCCATGCGCGCACGCAAGCCGCGCGAACTGCAGTTGCCATTGCGGAGCGTGGGGCTGGTCGTATTCGGGTTGACCCTCGCGATTTTGGTTGTGGTGGCTGGCAAGAGCGTTTTCTCGCATCACGGCTCACCGACGGCGCAGACGACAACGGCGGCAACGCCGTCTGGCACGCCAAAGGCCGATTTTGACGCCTACTACCAACCCAAACCGAAGCCTGCGCCGGAGCTTGTGGAGTCTGCCGGGCCCAAGTAGTTTGCTGCGCCAATGAGTTTCCCGCAGGCAATCAAAGTCGGGTTCGTAAGTCTCGGCTGCGTGAAAAACCTCGTCGATAGCGAAGTGATGCTCGGCTCACTCCTGCGTGACGGGATGCAGTTGGCGCGGGACGCGCAGGAAGCCGACGTTGTCATAGTCAACACGTGTGGTTTCATCGAGGGCTCGAAGAAAGAATCCATCGACGCGATTCTCAAGGCGAATGAGCTTCGGGAAACGGGCCACTGCAAGGCGCTGATCATGGCGGGTTGCCTGACGCAGCGTTACCCGAAAGATCTGCGGAAGGAATTGCCCGAGGTCGACGCGATTGTGGGATTGAATGAAGTTCCACGCATCGGCGAGATTGTGCGGGAAGTGCTCTCCAAGAACGGTCACACAGCACCTCGGCTGTATTGGTCCGGCCCGGCGAACTATGTGCCCGATTATTCCGCACCACGGTTTCGGCTGACGCCGAAACACTACGCCTATGTGAAGATCGCCGAGGGCTGCAATCATCCGTGCACGTTTTGCAGTGTCCCGCGCATCCGCGGAAAGCATCGCAGCCGGGCGATGAACGACGTGCTCGCAGAAATCCGCGCACTCGTTGCAGAGGGCGTGCGGGAGATCAATCTGATTTCGCAGGACACGACGTTTTACGGGAAGGACCTCGACCCGCACGCGCCGGGGCCGCGTGATGGCAAGGGGTTGCTCTGCGCATTGCTCCGCGAGATTCAACAGGTCGAAGGCGAGTTCTGGGTGCGGTTGCTGTACACGCATCCGTACCACTGGACCGATGAGTTGATCGAAACGATTGCCGTCTGCGACAAGATTTGTCGTTACGTCGATATGCCTCTGCAGCATATCAACGACGAAATGCTGAAGCGGATGCGACGAGAGACGAGCGGCCAGTACATTCGGGATTTGGTCGCCAGGATTCGGGCGGGCATTCCCGGCATCGCGTTGCGTACCACTTTTATCGTCGGTTTCCCGGGCGAGACCGAAGAACAGTTCGAGGAACTTCTGAATTTCATCAAGGACGCGAAATTCGAGCGTCTGGGCGTGTTCCAGTATTCGCAGGAGGACCACACGCCGGCGGGTGCTATGTCGGGACAGCTTGCCAGTCGGGTGAAGAAGCAGCGGTATCGTCGGGCGATGGCGTTGCAACAGAAAGTGTCGCGCGAGGTGCAGCAGGGCTTTGTGGGACAGACGTTGCGTGTTTTGGTTGAGGAACAGGCGAACGGCGGTCTTGTGGCGCGTTCACATGCAGACGCGCCGGAGATTGATGGAAGCGTCCACGTGACAGGATTGGCACGCGTTGGCGAATTTGCGCGGGTGCGGATTACCGGCGCGAGCGAATACGATCTTATCGGCGCGACATCGCGCGGTGCCAGCGCTGGAGACTCTTGAGGTTGGGGAGCTTCGTCGTTCCGCAGTACAGGTAATTGCCGAGAATGCCGTACAGGTCGTAATCGACGAAGAGCGGGCGATCGGCAATTAGAAACGGCGACCAGGGAAGCTGGATGAGTGTGATCATCGTTGGTGGCTCGTTGGGTTTCCTTGCAAGAGTTCAACAGCATGGGGGACGGCGTCGACGACGAATTCGAGACATTCGACGGCGCCTTTCGGGTTGCCCGGGAGGCAGATAACGAGCGATTTGCCGACGACCGCGGCCAGATTGCGCGACAGTATGGCGTGCGGGAAACGCTCGAAGCTTTTCAGGCGCATGACTTCGCCGAAGCCGGGTAATTCCTTGGAGGCGATGGCGCGGATGGCTTCGGGCGTGACATCGCGTTCCGTGACGCCGGTGCCGCCGGTCAGAAGAATCAGCGTGCACGACTTCGCCAGTTCCTGCGTCTTGTCGCCAATCAAAGCTTCTTCGTCAGGAACAACCGCTTGTGTTGTGACCTGCCAGCCGCGTTTCTCGCAAAACTGTTTGAGCGCCGGGCCGCCTTTGTCCTCGTACTCACCGCGGAACACGCGGTCGCTCACCGTGATGATGCCGACGGGGATCATTTCTTGGTCTTGCTCACGAGTTTGATTTCGCCGATGACCATGAATTTGTCGACGGCTTTGCACATGTCGTAGATGGTGAGGGCGGTGACGGCGACGGCAGTGAGCGCTTCCATCTCGACGCCGGTCTGGGCGGCAATTTTGGCGGTGGCGGTGATCTCGATGCGGCCCGGTTTTACCTGAAGATCGACATCCACGTGGGTGAGATTCAACGGATGGCAAAGCGGGATGAGGTCACTGGTATGTTTGGCGGCCTGGATGCCGGCGATGCGGGCGGTGTTCAACACGTCGCCCTTGGCAATCTGGTTTTTTGCAATGAGTGCCAACGTCTCGCGTTTCAGGAAGATCGATCCCCGAGCAATGGCGACACGATGTTGAATCGGTTTGGCCGAGACATCCACCATGCGGGCCTTGCCGCGTTTATCGACGTGGGAGAGTTTTTTCATCCGCCGATGGCGACCATTTTGCGGCCGGGCATGTAATTGTTGCGGAACTCGTGTTCTTCGGGCTTGTTGCGAATGGTTTGGACAAAGACTTCGCGCAACTGTGCGTCGGTGCTGCCCGTCGCGCGCAACACGGGTTTGATATCGTATTCGAGATGCGCGCCGAGACAGGGGCGCAACTTGCCGTCGGCGGTGAGGCGGACTTTGTTGCACGTATCGCAGAAATGAAGGTTGGTCATGGCGCCGATGAACCCGAGGCGCACCGGCTGGCCGGATGGGTTCCGCAAGTTGCCGACTTCGTAATACAAGGCCGGGCCGTTTCCCCTGACGTCATGCGGCGGCTCGGGAAGCGCGACGAGTTTGTACCGCTTCTCGATCCGGCGGCGGATGTGCCCGACCGAAATGAAATTGTCGTCCGTGAGCACTTCGCTGGTGCTGATGGGCATCAACTCGACAAACCGGAGGGTGACAGCTTTCTGGCGCACGAAGTCGATCAGGTCGAACACTTCATCATCGTTGCGGCCCTTGATAAGCACCATATTGAGCTTTACCTGCGGGAACTTCGCTTCGATGGCGGCATCGAGGCCGGCCAGCGCGTCGGCGAGGTTGCCGTTGCCGCTCAGCTCGCGGTATCTTCCGGCGTCGAGCGTATCGAGGGAGATATTGACCTTGCTGACGCCGTTGGCGCGCAGCAAGCGGGCGAGGGGTGCGAGCAACGTGGCGTTGGTGCTCAGGCCGATATCGGTGACGCCGGGAAGTTTGTTCAACTGACCGATGAACTCCACGACATTTTTCCTCACGAGCGGTTCGCCGCCCGTCACGCGGAATTTCGTCACCCCGAGCGAGGTCGCGACGCGGGCGACGCGCAGGATTTCCTCGTAGGTGAGGATCTGGCTTTTCGGGAGCCACTCGATGGCCACGTCGTGGGGCATACAATACGCGCACCGCTCGTTGCAGCGATCCGTCACCGAGATTCGCATGTAGGTTACGATATGCACGCCTGCGCACAACAATACGAGTTGGCGGCGCATACGGCAAGTCCTCCTTCGGCGGGCAAGCTGGTTGACATTGGTCGGCGGGCTTATATCCTGACGTTTATGCGGCGAGCCATTCTGACGGCAGTGGTGGCGGTATTGGCGGCCAGTTGTACGACCGATCCATACTCGCACCTCGAGACAACCACGCCGGTGCTGTCACCTGGACAGGTGGCTGACCTCCAGAAAAACGCCAAAACGCCCGAGGAACTCGGCATCCGCATGCAGCTCACGGGGGAGATGGCGGGCTTCCGGGATGTCAATGCGATCGACGCGCACGAGAACGTGACCGTGCCGATGGTGGAGATACCGACGGACCAGCCGAGACAACCCGGGGGCCTCTATCGGGCGCCGGTCATTCTCGCCATCGTAAACGGGAAGCCCGACGTGCCGGTGACGCTGGACAGCGGCAGCAACCTGAATCTGTTCGGGTACACCCTGGCGCGCAGTCTTGGCATCCCGTTGATCGCCGGCGTCAAACCGATCACCGGCCACGGCATCGGCGGGTCGGTGGACAACTACGCCGCAATTCTGCGCGAGATGCAGATCGGGTCGATCCAGTTTCACCGGATGGTGACGCTGGTCGGTCCCGACGAGCAGGTGTTGAGCGTGACGCACAGTTTCTGGGGCGACAAACAGGTGATGATTCTCGGCGTCAACGCGCTGCGCAAACTCTCGTATCTCACGATCGACAATCTTCGCGGGAACGTCATTTTTGGCGCGCACGAGGGCTATCTGCCGGATGACACGTTGAAGTTCATGACGGCGGTGCCGCTCCACTGGATCGGCCGGTTGCCGGCGATAGACATCTCCGTCGATTCCCGCGAGGCGGTCACGTGCATTCTCGACACGGGTGGTGATTACGGGATGCTGTTGCCGCGCGCCCGCGCCAGTGAATGGGGTTACTGGAGCCCCGGCAAAGGGCCGCTGACGATTCCCGGTGGTGTGGGCGGCGCTTCCCTGGCGACGACGTATCAGGTCAAGGTGGTGAAGGTTGGCAAAGCGACCTTGGCCCGTGTCCCCGCGCGGACGGGCCTTATCGGGCCTGAAATCGGTGGCGGCAACATCTTTCTTGGCGATGTGGTCCTGCGCCGGTACCGGGTGACGTTTGATTTCAAGCGCGACACGTTGTGGCTGGAGAAATAGAGGAGGTCCAGAGTTCACGGTTTCGGGTTCACGGTTGAACGGCCAGGTGCCAGGCACTATATTCGGCGTCGCGGCAACCCATGAAGCGAGAACCGACAACCGAGAACCGTGGCATGCGCGTCTGCGTCGGCATGAGCGGGGGCGTGGATTCGAGCGTGGCGGCATACCTGTTGAAACAGCAGGGCTACGACGTGATCGGGCTGACCTTCCGCGGCTGGCCGCAGGATTGTCGGTCGATCGAGGAGGACAAGTGCTGCGGGCCGCAGGCGGTGGCGGACGCCCGGATGGTGGCGCACTCGCTGGACATCCCGCACTACGTCATTGATGAGATCGACACGTTCCGGCGCGAGGTGATGGATTATTTTGCGGCGGAATACAAGCGGGGCCGAACGCCGAACCCGTGTGTCATTTGCAACGAGAAGGTGAAGTTTGGATCGTTGTTGCGGAAGGCGCGGGCGCTGGGCGCGGAAGCGATTGCGACGGGGCATTACGCAAGAATTACGGAAGGGCGAAACGGTGGGCGTTATGAATTGCGAAAGAGTTGCGATCCGAAGAAGGACCAGACGTATTTTCTATTCTCGCTGAATCAGGAACAACTGGCGCGGTCGATGTTCCCGCTCGGAGATATGACGAAGGAAGAGACGCGGGCGGTGGCGAAGGAGATTGGGCTCAAGACGTATGGGAAGGAGGAGAGCCAGGAGGTTTGTTTCGTGCCCGAGAACGATTACCGGCGATTTTTGCGCGAGAGCGCGAATGTGGTGGACGCCAAAGGCGAGATCGTGAGACGGGATGGCAAAGTGCTTGGCCAGCATAACGGAATTCACAATTTCACGATTGGACAACGTGAGGGATTGAATTTGGGCGGACTACCGCGGCCGTTGTACGTCATTGAGCTGGAGGCGGCGACAAACCGGGTGGTTGTTGGAGGCGCGGAGGAATTGTTGCGCGATGAGTTTGAGGTGAGCAACTGCGTCTGGCACACCGAGCCGGTGCCGTCGATGGAGGTCACGGTCAAACCGCGCCATCAACATCCCGGTTGTCGGGCGCTTGTGGAACGCGGGAGCAATGGAAGCGCGCGAGTGCGATTGCCCGAGCCACAACGGGCGATCACGCCCGGGCAGGCGGCGGTCTTCTATCAGGATGATCTTGTGGTCGGCGGCGGATGGATTTGTTGAATGACGGACCATCGGCACTAAAGGCCATCTCATAAACAGCGCGAGAGGATGGGCATGGCACCGAAGTGAAGGAAGCCTGGGAAGTTCAGGCCTTGGTAGTCGCACGTATGTGCTTCTTCGGATACTGCTGAAATCTTTGGTGCAACCTATGCGGGCAAGTGTACGGTGGGCCAGGCCTGAACAAGGCGATTGTCGCGGCGGGACAGGTCAATGTATGCGTCAATTGCCTGCGGAAGAGTAGAGGCAATGGGGAACCTCTGCCGAGGGTGGGCCGTCGAGGCCCGCGAGTATTCTTGCCCGACTACGCGTGACCCCCTATCATCGCCCCGATGGCTAAACGTAAGTCAGGCGGCAACGCTCTGCGGCAACGGCTGGCGGGGCCGGCTCCCACAGCGAGAAACTATCCGGTTGTTGCAACGCCAGAAACAGTTGCGGCGCGTGAACGAAAGTCACGGTGGATACAGCGCGGAGTTTTGGGTGTCGTGTGCGCGCTGGTGCTCGGGGTCTACGCGTATACGGCCCACGAAGGCGCTGTTACACAGCCGAGTGAGGATGCGTCTGCCAGCTACTATAATTTGCTGGTGCAGGGATTTCGCGCGGGGCAGGTCAACCTAAAGAAGGATGCGCCGCCGGAGCTGGCGAAACTCGCCGACCCTTATACGCCGACTCCACTTCGTCCTCTGGGCGTGATGGATCTGAGTTATTACAAAGGTAAGTTGTATCTGTATTTTGGGGTTACACCCGCCGTGGTGCTTTTCTGGCCGTTTGTCGCGGCGACCGGCCGGTATCTGTTCTATCGCCAGGCGGTGACGATATTTTGCGCCGTTGGCTTTTTGGCGAGTGTCGGAATTCTGTGGGGAGCGTGGCGGCGGTACTTTGCCGAGGTCAGCGTCACCGTGGTGGCGGCTGGTGTACTGGCACTTGGCCTGGCTACGCTCATTCCGGTGCTCATGGCTCGGTGCGAAGTGTGGGAAGTGCCGATCAGTTGCGGGTATATGCTGACGATGCTGGCGTTGGCGGCGATTTGGAAGGCGCTGCACGAGCCGGAGTCCCGAAAGCGTTCGGGATGGCTGGCCGGGGCGAGTCTGGCCTACGGGCTGGCGGTGGGTGCTCGGCCATCGTTGCTGTTGGGGTCGGTCATGCTGTGGGTGCCGGTCATGCAATCCTGGCGTGAGCGGCGATCGATTTGGCTTCTGGTGTTCGCTGTGATCGTTCCGATCACACTTATCGGATTGGGGCTGATGCTGTACAACGTGCGACGCTTCGATGATCCATTCGAGTTTGGTATCCACTACCAGATGACGTTGCGGTCACAAATTCATGAGCAACTGTTCCATGTGCGTGATTTCTGGCTTCATCTGCGGGCCTATTTTCTCGAGACGGCGCGCTGGAGCCATCGGTTTCCTTTCGTGCATCGGGCCGGAGACGGATTTGGCGTATTGACTTGCATTCCGCTGGCGTGGCTGGCGTTGGCGGCGCCGCTAGCGTGGCGAGGACGAGCGAGCCCGGCAGCGTCGGCGTTACGCTGGTTTGCGATCGCTGTCGCCGTGCTGTTTGGGATGTGCGCGCTGACGCTCGGGTTGTACTGCTTCGTGGCCGATCGCTATGAGGCCGAGTTCGTGCCGGCGCTGGTACTGCTGGCGGTGATCGGCATGTTGAGTTTGGAGCACGCCCTCGGTCGTCAACCGCTCTGGCGGCGTGTGGTGCGTTGGGGCTACGGACTCCTGCTGGCCTTCTCGGTGGCGTTTGGCGTGTTCGCGAGCGTTGAGGGATGTGCCGAGGCGGACAACGACCTGGGGATGCAACTACAGGGGTCGGGCCAGGTGCCGGAGGCGATTCGGCACTACGAGCAGGCGTTGCGTCTCAATCCGGATTTTGCCGATGCGCACATCAACCTGGGAAATGCCTTGATACAATCGGGCCGGATTCAAGAGGCGATTGGGCATTATGAGCAGGCGTTGCGGATCAGGCCTGATTTTTTCAAAGCGCACAACGATTTTGGGGTCGCCCTAGACCGGCTGGGTAGGCTGCCGGAGGCGATCAGTCATTGGGAGCAGGCGCTGCGCATCAAGCCTGATGACGCCGACGCGCACTACAACCTTGGGACCGCTTGGGCACGAACGGGTAAGATTGAGGAAGCCATCGAACACTTCGAGCACGCCCTGCGGATCAAACCCGATTACACCGAGGCGCACTGCAATCTGGGGATCGCGTTGGCGCAAACGGGTAGGACCGAGGAAGCCATCGCACACTTCGAGCAGGCCCTGTGGATCGAGCCGGATAATGCCGAGGCGCACTGCAATCTGGGGACCGCGTTGGAGAAGCTGGGGCGCACGCAAGAGGCGATCAAGCACTACCAGCAGGCACTGAGGCTCCGTCCGGATTTGACTGCAGCGAGCAACGCTCTTGCCCGACTGCAAGCTGGGCAGTAAGTGGTACCCGTCGGAAGTTCAAACCGCAGGGTTCGCAAACCGTGCAAAGCGGGGAGCCGGTCTGAACGTTCGAACGTAGTCCCTGAAAGTTGAAATCTGAAGTTGCAATCTTTGGGTGAAATTTGAGCTCAAGGGGGAACACGTGAGAGTAGAAGCAGAACATCTGAGGGCATTGTAATTACAGGGTTTGGCGACAGCAGGCGAGAGGGGATGAAGTGGGTGCATTACGCTGATTTGAATTGTGAGACCACTTCTACTGTTGTGTCCCTGAGATTTGTTCACAAAGTCGTTTGAGCTTTGCGAGGATCGAGTCTGCGGTGGCCACCCAGGTGAAGGGGGCGCACTTCTGGTTGTAGTGCTGAACAAAGGCGTCAATTTTCGCTCGCAGTTCTTTGACACTGCGGAAAGTGCCGCGCCGAATGGC
>PLTX01000049.1 GCA_003164675.1 Verrucomicrobiota bacterium
GCAGTTGGTTCGTCGCCCCGGCCACGGTCGAGTTGACAAAGTTGGTGTTGGCATTCGCATTGAGGAAGTTGTTGCTCACCGCGCCGAGATTAGCACCGGCAACTGCATTCGTGGCAATAGCATTGGTGCGTGCAGATTCAACGGTCGAGGCGTAGGCCAGCGCCAGTGTGCCGGAGTTGTTGAGATTGCCAACGAGCACACCGCCGCTCCAGATATTGCCCGCAGAATCTCCAAGCAACCGATAGCCAGTAATGCCAGACGGCATTGCATTAGATTCATAGGACCACCCGTATTGGTCAAACCCAAAAAAGGTCTGGAAAGCATTGCCATTTCCGTCGGTCCAGTTGGCCAAATCAATCGGCCCACCGTGAAGCCCGTTGTTGGTCATCGGCCCTTCCTGGTAGCCCATGAGGAACTGCTGTTGGGGAATAAACGTCGTGGCATTGCTGGCAATGAGCGCCTTGGTCTGGTCGGCGCTCAGGCCGCCGCCCGCCGGTATGGTGATGCTGCCGCCATTGGCCACCGCGCCAGTCGAGCCACCCGTGATGTTGATGGTGAAACCGCCGTTGCTGACCACGAGCGAGAAGTCCGCGCCGATGCCGTTGGTGCCGGTGCCCTGCGGCGTGAGCAAGACGCCAGGCTCCGCCAGCAGTACGATGTTCGTGCCGCCGGGGCCGCCGAGTGCGCCGATGATGTTCACGATCGCGCGGCGTCCACCACCGGGCGTGTTCGTCAATGTCAGGCTGACCTGCGCGGGATCGAACTGGACCTGGTCGACGTCGCCCGTCGCGTTGGCCAGCAGCTTGAACGGGTAGTCGGTCGCCGCCCTTGCCGAAGCTATGGCAGCCAGCGCGGCAAACATCGCGAGGAAGAGTTTTCGTTTCATGGGATCACCTTCTGATAGTGGAGCGTGACGACGAGGTCGGACGCCTGGTTGCCGCTGACGAGCTTGACGGCAACGGTCTGGTTCGCGTTGACGGTCAGGCCGGGGGACGTGACCGCGAGAAGGCCGCTGTAATTGCTGGCGGCATTGAGGGAAAAGACCTGCGACTGCAACGCGCCGCCGATGACGATCTGGACCGTGAGCGCGCTGCCGCTCGGCGCGTCGCCATCGGCGCGGATCTCGACCCAGTTCAGCACATGCTGGATCGGGAACTGGTGCGAGCCGTTGATTGTGCCGTCCTTGACCAGGCCCGGGAAGCCGATCGATTTGTCGCGGACCTGCATCTGGGCCATCTTCTGCAGGGCGGTCGGGAAGAGCGCATAGGAGGAGCCGGGCGTCTGGCTCATTCCAGTGCCGTCGTCAACGCCGTTGGCGAGAATGCTCACGACGGCACCTGCCTATCAGCCGTCGCCCTGAGCCTGGTCGAAGGGTTATTCATAGTTTCACCACTGTAATTGTTGCCGGCCGCAGACTGCGCAGCCCGTTCATGTAGGCGTAAATGTTGAATGTCACCGACGCCGGCAGCGACCCGTTGTCGCTGGTGTTCATCGCGGCGGTGTAGACGAGGCCGCTGGCTTCGTAGCGGTTGACCACATCGCCGTCCGATGGCGTGATGGCCAGCGGCGAGATCAGCGTGACCTGGTCGTCGACAATCGACGCGATCCGACCGAACCATTCACCGCCGCCGTGGAAGATCGAGATGGCATCGCCCGCCTGCAGGCCGCTGACATCGTGGACCGGGAACGCCTGATTGGTGACGGTTGTGCCGGCGATGTACGTGCTGAAGGTCGCGCGCGTGTTGGCCGTGTAGCTATTGATCACGCTGCCGGCGACGACCACATCCACCTGGCATTGCTGGACCTCGCAGGCAATCGTCGGATCGAACATGCTCGGGAACGTCTCGACGCCGAAGCCGGCCACCCGGCTGCAGAGGTCCCACGATAGCGCGATATCGGTCGAGTATGTCGGGGCGAACCGGCCGGCCACGGCATTCGCGCGGGCGTTCTGGACCATGCGCGGACGCAACGCGCGCGAGCTGATGATGTGCTGCGCGGCAGTGGCGGCGCTGAGAGTCGGCGACAGGCGCGAGCCGTAGGGAATGCCTTTCAGGCTGAGCGTCGAGCCGTTGATCCACGCCGGCTGACCGGCCACGTTATACGGCGGCTGCAACTTGAAGATCCAGATGTTCACGCCCTGGCTGCCGCCGAGCGTGTCCGAGAGCGGTCCCCACAGGCCGCGGATGCGCCAGGAATTGCCGCCGAGAAACAGGAGTTCTTTCGCGGCGAACAACAGCGCGCCGTCGCTGCCGCCCAGCAGCACCAGGAATTGATAGCCGAACCAATCCGTATCGCTGACGCTCTGCCAGGTGTCGATGTCGTCGCTGGAGGCGGTGAAATCAATCGTCGCCTCGCGGTCCATCGTGAACCGCGGCGCGGTATAGCCGCCGACGATCCCGCCGGCGCAATAGAGCGCCGCGGCGAAGACTTCGCTGTAGTCGACGGGCGGCGATTCGATGGACGCCCAGAGCGTGAAGCCCTGGGCATCGGGATCCGGGCGCGAGGCGAACACGGTGAACTTCCGGGAACCATCCGTCGCCCACTCGAACGGGAACTCGAACAAGTCCTGGACGCTGATGCTGTTGAAGGGCGTGCCCGGGCCGACCGGAACGCCCTGACCGCCGCTGCCCGTGCCGCCTTCGTTGGCCGGCAGGAACCCGAACAGATCCGGCGCCAGATCGATTTCGATCAGGCCATCGCCCTTGCCGTGCTCGCGGATTTCGAGGACGACCAGCGGCGTATTCGGCTGGTAGCACCAGGCGGCCGGCACCGTGCCGATGACGGGCGCGTTGATGGCAAACACGTCGCCGAACTGCAGCGGGAACGCCGCGCGCTTGCAAACAACCGTATCGGCCTTCTTCGGCAGCGCCTCGAGGGCTTTCATCCGCAAACCGATCACGCGGGCGGTCGCCAGGTCGGTGACCATCGGCAGCGAGATGTCCAGCGTCTTCTCATCGTCGCCAACGTCGCCGGCCGCGGACAGCGAGGCGACCGTGTCGCGATAGAGCCGGCTGGAGTCGGGGTACTTGATCGTGACGTGGGTGGGAAGCTCATACCACGCGCCGGGCCGCATGCGATAACTGACGATGTCGTCGGCTTCGAGCGTGAGATTGATGACGGGCGACGAGCCGGGAATATACCCCATCAGCCGCGGCGCGAGCAGGCCGTTGCTGACGCTGAGCGCGCCCTGCACATTGACCAGGATGTTTTTGACCAGGTTGCGGGCATCGCCTTTCTCGGTGGTCATGTAGTTGAGGCCGGCATAAGCGCACTGCGCGGCAAACGCGTTGAACTGCGCGGCATCGACCAGCTCCTCGGGAAGCGCGAAGCCGGATACGTAGTTGGTCAGCAGCTCGTAGAGCATCGAGGCGATATTGGCGCCGCTGTTGGCGGTGGCCGCTTCCGAGTTGGCCAGGATCGACCATTGATCGGTCGCGAAACTGTTGAGCGGCGAACCGAGGCTGTTGTCCCAACTTAGCGTCACCATCAGGCCAAGCGAACCCACGGCAAACGGGACGCCATTGGCGGCGGTGGCGGACCCGCTGGTATCGAAGCCGTCGACGGGGCTCCACGAGACCGGCAGCGTGTTCTTGCCCGGGTCGCCCGCGAAGGCCGCGCTCAGGGCATAGAGGATGTTCTTGCCGCCAGTGAAGGCCGACACGTCAGTGGCGATGGCGATCGGATGCGCTTCGGCGGCGGCATTGCCGGCATTGGCCTGGATGGTCGAGCTGAACGGCGTGCCCGGCGGCGCGGGTGGGATGCGCGTCACGTTGATGGCGATCTGGCAGAGCGTATCGGCGTTGCCGATGCGGAACCCGAGCGTGCCATCGCGCGGACCGTGGAACACCGCGTAGCACATCCCGCGATAGGACGGCGCGTCGGAAATGAACTGCGCCAGGATGGGATCTTGGGTTTGTGTATCGAGCCCGAAATAGAAACAGATCGTTCCCCGGTTGGCGTTGTCGGTGAGCAGCACCGAGCCGACGCCCTGGGTTGTGGTGGCCGTGGTCGATGCGCTGGCGATGCTGATGCTGCCGGTCCAGATCAGCTTGTTGTCGTACCAGATCTCGTTGATGCGATCGACCGGGCCGATGCACAGGCCAATCGCGAATGTCCGGTAATCCTTCTCGCCGGCCGAGACCTGGCCGCCGCCTTTGCCCGACGAGCCGCCGCTGTTGTAGTGATGGTTCGTCCACCCGACCTGTTCTTCGTTGGCGGCAGGCAGGAAGAACGTTGCGTGCGACGGGCCGGTCGACCAGGAGGAGTTGGTGGTCGTGTGCCCGAACAGGGAAAGTTCCTGGGACAGCAGCGGGGCGATTTTGCCGTGGAGATTGACGCCGACGCCGCTGCTGAATTTCGTGACGCTGCCAACTTCGGAGACGAGTTCGGTGAACAGGGCGGCGGCGTTGGTGACGCCGGAAAGGGTGTTGGTGTTGTAGGCCGCGTCCCCTGACGCGGCGTTCGTCTGCGCGCAGGCGGACGGACTGTTCACCACGAAGAACGCGAAGAACGCGAAGGGCGCGAAGGCGAGGAGCAGGGCCGTGACCTGACTCGCCACGCCGGCGACGGCACGCGCTTTCTGGACGACGGTGTTGACGGCGACGTCGTGTTTGCTGATGGCGTGGCGGACCCAAATGATGCACAGGGCGGTAAGGACCAGCAGCGCATGGGTGGTAAGCTGCTCGACGGTTTCGGTGCCGCGCAGGACGTTATCGACGGCGTGGGCCAACGACCCGGCGATCAGGGTCACCGCGCCGCGGACGGGATAGGTATCGAGTGTGTTGGCGACGGCGAGCGCGTCGTCGGGCAGTTGGGGATTGGCCTGGGCAAACTCCTCGAGTTTTTTTCGTCCGATCAGTATCGCAACCTTCGTCATCCAATTCATTTTTTTATCTCCCATATTCACAACGGGGCGGGAGATTACTCCGGGACGAAAAAACCCGTGAGCGCACTTTGGAAGGTTTGTGAGCTTTGGAAGCTTGTTTTCTGAAACTGCAAAAAACGGCCTAAACTCAGCAAAGATTTTTACACAGAACGACGATTATTCGCCCTAATTATCCCCTCGGCATATGTAAATTCTGGCTTTACGATGCTGAATTATTCGGAGAAACTACCGTTCATGCACCTGAAAGAAGCCAGAGCCAAAGGCAAGCTGGCGCGGTTCATCAAACAGCGGGAGAGGACGCACCCGCACACGCGGAAGTATCGGTTTCGCGTCGTCGTGAAGTTGATGGCGTTGAACACGCCGAGAGCGAAACGGGGAGGAAAGCGGAAGGGGTAGGGGGGCGAGTTGAGGCAATAGGCTGGCGGCCTGCGGTCGTGGTCTAACGGATGGTTGCTACTACGGGACGTTGTTATAAACGGGCGAGGCTTCTTTGCCGGTCGTTTCGTCCATGTCGGGGCCGAATGCGTCGCGATGCGCATTGTTGTTACTCCAAGCACAGCCGGTGCTCAGGAGCAAGCCCGCAAAGAGAATCGCAATAATTGCGAATCGGTTCACGACTACAGCTTATCAGTACTGCGTTGCTTCCTCAAGCAGTTTCACGATTGTCCAAGGCCCGGGGTGCATCTTGGTACTGCCACCATTCGAGGCGGGAAGATGTAGTCACGGCGCTCTGTCGCCGTGCCCGGACACGCCCCGACAGAGCGGGCGGCTACACCGGCAACGCGCCGTCGACGCCGGCCATGAACCGGCGGATGCGGCGGGCCATGCGCCAGGCGGTCTTGTAGGTCACGCCGAGCTGGCGCTGCAATTCTTTGGCGGGAACGCCGTAGCGGGACGTGGTGAACAAATAGATCGCATAGAACCAAAGCTGCAACGGCGTCCGGCTGTCGGCGAACGGCGTGCGGGCCGTCGGGTGGAGATGATGACCGCACCACTGGCAGGAGCAGGCGCGTTCGGCCCGGAGGCGATACCAATGGGCGCGGCGTTTGCACTTGGGGCACCGATATCCCTGCCCGTAACGAATCGTAAAGATGTATTGCAGGCACACCTCATCGTTGGGGAACATCTGGAAGAATTCGCGGAGGGTGATGGTCGTCCTTCGTTGCACGCGAACAGAATAGTCCCAACCCATACCGTATGGCAACGGGATAGTTCTGAGAGAGCGTGTTGTCCGCCTTACAGAGGGCTCGAGATTCAGCCGGTTTGGGTGGGGCGCGCGAGCGCGGGAAACGGCGTTGCCGCAACGCGGTTGGTTCAGCGTACGCGCAACACATCGACCATCCGTTCGCTCAAATTGCCTGGACTTCCCATCTCGTTTTTGGTTACTTTTTGCTCCGAAGGAACAGGCGAGTTGGTTCCAAGTGTTTTGCAGGCGTTTTCTGGCCAGAACCTCGTGCGAGAAGGTAGCGGTGAGCGGACAGTTCAACACCGAATTTGAACGAGTCAAGCGAAGTTGCGTGGACCTGGCTTCGCAGGCGCAGTGTCCCCATCACTTCAGGAGCGCCAAGGTGGAAATGACAGGGGAAAGCTTCGACGATTTCAGCGTGGAGGTCGTCACCTGCTGTGAGAAATTCCAAAGGCGCGTCGAAGAGGACTTGGACACGCTGCTGATGCACAGAGTTTGAATGACCCTCACAGCCGCGGTCCCTCAGACGAACGATCCCGGAGATCTCGGACGGTGAGAATGTACTGGTGCAGACGGTCAACCGGGTCGGAAATCTGGGAGGTTTTAAACATCGCCCCAACGCAGGCGAGCAGTTCGTCAATTTGCAGTGGTTTGGCCAGGAAATCGTCGGCTCCAGCCTTCAGACATGCCGGAACGCGATCCCGATTGGTTTGACCGGTGATGATGATGATGGGGATCTTTCGAGCATCGGTAATCGTCTGAATGGCCATGCAGAATGTTAGTCCATCCACATTGGGCATGCCAACGTCCAGCAGGATGAGATCGGGTTTGATCTCGAAGGCCTTTTGGATGCCGTCCTCGCCGTCAATTGCGGTGAATACCTCCACGCCTTCGGTCGCGAGAATGCTCTGAAGCAACTCCCGCATTCCCGGGTCGTCATCGACCGCCAAGACCTTTTTTTTGTTCACGCGACACCCAGCGGTGGGCGTCGTATTTACAGCATAAAATGGGCCGCTTGCTAGGGTATGAGGCGCAGATTTAACGTATCCGACTGACGCGGTGCGTCCAGCCTGACGGGCGCGATTGCGCAACGATGGCGGCATGACTTCATCAACAGATATCGTGGTTCGGTCAGTCTGGCGGCGCAGGTTCGTGCGGCTTGCGATTGTGGACCCGGCTGTATGACCGACCGAATGGGCAGGCAGCCCCCTCAACTCTCTTGACGAACTCGTAGGCGAAGCCGCGCTGCTTGCGTCGCGCCTGACGGCAGACCGGACAATTTTCGCACGCTTTGGCGAGGACTTTGTCTTGGCGGGGGTTCACGGCAGTCTTCTCGCGTTCGAAACCACGGGGCGCATGTTGCCCGCGAAAGAGTGGAAAATCAAAAACGCGCTGGCGTTCCTCCGTCGTGCGGTTGAGAGACCTCGGGCACGGCCTCGACTTCTTCATTGTCGAGTTCGTAGGAGAGCTTGCCCTCGCTGATTTCTTTCAGCGCGATATCGGAGAAATCCATCCGTGGATCGGTCTGCGTGAGCGCGCGATGCCCTTGGATGAGTTGGCGGACGCGCCGTCTGACCACGTTGATCAGCACCTCGGGGCCGGGAATGCGCAGCAGCGCTGGCTCCAGATAATTCACCTTGATCCGTAAAGGGACTTTGACTGCAACTGCAGCGGAAATCGCTTCCGTCGGTTCCATCTCAAGCATTATTTTACTTTCTGCCACGAGCGTTTGGGCAGCCTGATCGACCGCCCCCAACTCATGGCGTGGTTTGAACAGTTAACGAATCGTTACGGGCCTGGTAGTCCATGCCACCGCCGTAGCACCGCCGTGATGCAGCATTCGGTGGTCAGCAAAAAGCCCGCGCGATGGAATTAGTATACCCTTGCCCGACAATAATCTCAATAGGGTAAACAGCGTATGCTGGGCTTGTCTCCGATGAGCCTTAAGGGACAGAAATCAGGAGTCAGAATTCAGAAGACGGGGAGGAGGGGAGCGGGTATTGAACGCTGTTCCCATGTTTCAAGAGCCAGATGGCACGCCTTCCGTGCACAGTGGGGTGAACACCCCATGGCGAAAGATCGCTCCATCCTCGATTCTACCTTCAATGAAGGAGAACGAAGTATGACACCCGTACCCGAAGTCCATTGCTGGTTGGATGTGTTTAGGGGCAAGGAGCTGACCGGAAGGAAGACCGCCATGAGATGGTTTCAACTGGCGGCACTGATAACGGCAGGTTCCGTTCTTCCAGCGACCGCTCAAACCAACACGACGGCAGCGCCGACCCAGCAGCAAATCACAGGAGCCTTCGGCCTCGTCCTCGGAACAACGGTCGACTTATCTCAATACCAGAAGACCGGCGAGACCACCGACAAGACGCCGTGCTATGGGTTTACTCCCCAGAATCCACTTGAGGGTTTGACAACGTATTGGTTCCAGGCAAGCCCGAAATCGGGCATTATTTTCCGCATTTGGGCGCAGGGTGACTGCAAGAACGACGATGTCTGTAAGAAGCGACAAGCCGCCATTCTCGACCTGCTCAAGAAGAAATACGGACAGGGCGAGAAAGAAGGGCAATTTGACGATTTTTACGACGCGAAACGAATGACTCGTGGCAACCGCTCCATGGTGCTCAAATGCACCGGGACCGATGATGTCACCCTCAATCTGTATTACACCGACGACGACCTGAAGAAACAGGCCGACAAAGAGCGCCTCGAACTCGAAAGCAAGAAGCCCGACGCCTCAGGGCTTTAGCGTTGCGTCACCAACCGAGTGAAGCTTGGTTCCCTCTGGTTGTCCATCCTGGGGTCAGTCCCTCGAAGTCGAAGAGGTGAGCGCACACCGCAATGTAATGGAAAGGATTGTCTACCATGGTTACTCACACGACACTGACCAGTCGCAATGGCGCGAATGACATCAAATTCCGGTCCGATTGTACGGCAACCGCCCCGGCAGACGACACGTCATCAAAAGGCGCCCCCGGCAAGGTTGGTCTGAGCATTCAATCGCCGGAGTTTGTTGTCGCCGGATTGAAAAGTCCGTCGACGAGCCATGGGTTGTCTTTGGTAGAGAAAACAAACGGTTCCTTCCTGGCTTGGTGGTGAAACGATGGCTGCCCAAATGAAGCCGGGCATAAACTCCATAGGCCGGGTTTGGCCGCGGGTGCCGGTGAATGGTGAGGTCTTTGACGCCGCGTTTGTCGTGAGGTGCTAAATTTTTCGGAATTATCCCCTTCGCATAAGTAGTTGCTTTATGAACCCCTTTTTGGCAGACTCACCGACCGTATGGGAGACCCTACGCCAACATCGCCACCTGAGCCCTCTGGTTCTTCCGAGCCGAAGCCTTCTGACGCGGGGGCGACGACGACACGAACACCGCCGAAACAGAGTATCAAAGAACTCGCGTCCACTTGGTTTCATGGATATCTGGAAGAGCACCCGTCTAAAAAGGCCGTCTATACATGGTTCAGGAAGGAGGGCAAGGGCGTGAAGAGCGGTTGGGTTCTTTTCACTGTTGCCGCCTTGGGTCTAATGGCATTCACCGGCTACGGGGTAAACTGGGTAAACCAGAAATTGCAAGACTCAGCGATGTCTGCGACAAACGGTATGTGAATGTGGGTGCTGCGAACCGCGCCCTTGAAGTGCTTCCAGAAATTCTCAAGGTTGTTGGTGTGCGAGTTGCCGTTCACGTACTGTTTTCTCCCGTGATCTACGGTTTCGTGTTTGTAGCCATGCTGCTTGACCATCCGGTAAGTTGCCATCTCATCGGTGTGACACGTAGAGCCCTTGACGATGTTCTCCTTAATCAACGGAATCAAAGTTGTTCCTTTCACATCTGGCACAACTTTCGTCATCACCTGACCGCCGCGTTCCAGCATCCCAAACACGAGTGTCTTGCCCTTGGCTCCGCGTCCACGTATGCCGGGACGATAACCGCCGATAACTGTTTCATCCATTTCCACATCGCCTTCGAGCGGCCACTCGCCATCAACTTCGGCAATGTGTTGCCGGATAAGATCGGCCATGCGCCACGCGGTCTTGTACGTCACGCCAAGTTGACGCTCCAATTCCTTCGCGGGAACACCATGCCGGGACGTGGTGAAAAGGTAGATGGCATAAAACCAGAGTTGCAGCGGAGTGCGCGTGTCCTCGAAAGGCGTCCCGGCGGTGGGGTGAAGATGATGCCCGCACCACTGGCAAACGTAGGCGCGTTCAGCCTTGAACCGAAACCATTTGGATTTGCGGTCGCACTTCGGGCACACATGGCCCTGACCGTAGCGGTTGTTGAAAAGGTGTTCCAAACACGCTTCATCATTCGGGAACTGGACGATGAATTGACGGAAAGTGATACTGGCCTTCTGGCGTTTCTCGGGTTTCTGCTTCCTCGTTTTCATGGTGCCAATATACGCCAAATCGCCTACTTATGTCAAGGGGATAATTCCGAAATTTTTAGCATACCACCCTTCGACTCCGCTCAGGGCAGGCGAAGGACACGAAGAAGACGCGAAGTTCGCCGATTACTTCACAACGACCAGCGGTTTGGTTGCAATGGTGCCTTCCCAAGTTGTTTCAATTGCTTCTCCATTCACCCCGGTCTGCTTCTGCTTGCTAGCTGAGAAAATGCCTGTGACAGTCGCTGGAAACACCCATCCATTCGTTCGCGGGGATTGCAACGCTCCAGGGAAGGCAGCACCCTCAAAAGGCGGTAGTGCGAAAATGGCGGTTTCGTCCAATGAGTGTGACGTCGTAGTCATGTCAAGACGACACCTGGTTATCTGTTCTTCTGAGGGTCGAATGGTGAACATTGTCAGAGCGTTCCTATCCCATGCCTGCTGCGGATTCTTCAATTCGTAGGCTGTGCCCTTGGCGTCAACAACCCGAAACTGCCACTGATATGCCCCCCAACTGTTCCAACGCTGTGCCAATCGAATCGGCACACTGGAAGTGTTGAGCAGTATGAAGTCAAGTTCGATGCTATTGTCGGTTCGAACAATGGCATTCGTCAATCTGGCACTCAAGCCGAGAGACTCTGTGATCTGAGGCGTTCGGCCTGTCTGGAGGCTTGCCTGAGAGACGGCATTCTGCCTCGTGACAACTGTCGCGAGGAGTACCGCGACTGCGAACCACGTAGCAGCCCGTCTACTCATGATGAGAACAATGCGTTCAATCTCTTCAGTCTCTGACATGAGTAATCCTATCTCTGCGTTGACGATGGAGCAAGGTTTTGCGCGCTCCGTCTTTAGATTGAGGACGGGGCACGTTATCGGCGTGGCAAGCCGCGCCTGAAGCGGGCGAGCATGGAGGCGTTCGTGGCCGGTGGGAATGGACCGGGGACGCGGCTCACTGGGAGGCTCGCCTTCCAAACGACCCAATCCACGGCGACAGAGCGCCGTCTGTCCCTGCCACTCTACTCCACAGTCACGCTTTTGGCGAGGTTGCGGGGCTTGTCCACGTCGCAACCGCGCAGCACGGCGATGTGATAGGCCAGCAGTTGCAGCGGGATGAACGTGAGCAACGGCTGCAGGCATTCCAGCGTGTCGGGAATGTAAATCACGTCATTGGCTTTCTTGCGGATGTCCTCGTCGCCCTCGGTGGCGACGACGATCACGGGTCCCTTGCGCGCTTTCACTTCCTCGATGTTGGCCATGACCTTGTCGTACACCGGGTTTCTCGGGCAGATGAACACCGACGGCGTGCGCGGGTCGTAGGGCCTGCGGTACA
>PLTX01000088.1 GCA_003164675.1 Verrucomicrobiota bacterium
ACTTGCTCTTCCAGCGGTAGTAGGTCCCCTCGCAGATCCCGTGCTGACGGATCAACTCGGGCAGTGGCAAACCGCCCTCGGCCTGCTTGAGAATCCCAATAATCTGTTCTTCACTGAATCGCTTCCGTTTCATCTTGGCTCCTCGTGGCTCCCGCCACTTTATTAGCCAAGACTCTCTTTGGAAACTGTCCAGTTTCAGGGGGCAAGGTCATCTGCACCGGCAGTGTTCGACAATCGGCAAGTGCTTTCTAAAGCCGGATACGTTTCCCATAGACATCAGCGCCTTCAACGCTTCCGTGGCGTCGTTTGAATACGAATTGACGAAGTTGACCTCATTTTCCGTTTCGGCATTTACCACCCGGAATGGACTCACCGTCTCGGATTGCTTTCCAGAGGGGACGTTCTCACTTTGGTGGAACGCGCAGGATTGTCATACCGCCGTTTCTTGCATCTCCACGTCAAGGACGAGGTTGTTAAGGCAGTCACTGACTACTATGCCGACTATTTGTGTGGATTTGCCTTCACTCATAAGCCCACGAATCATTGTATGGCCGTTGTCGCTTGGGATGGTGACTCGGTGAAACTCATGAACCCAGATCGCAATAATCCGGTAATGTCGTCCATAAGGTGGGATAACCTCTTTTCCACTTATGATGCTGACGTGCTCTGGATTTTCAGATGAGAACGCAGTAGCTCCCCCCTGGCTCGGAGCGACTGCTTTCTTGATGTTACCATTCTTGCAGTCTCCTAAAGCGACTTTCCGGTTACCCCACGCGGCCTTGTTGATGGCACGTTGAAGGCCCTGCGGTGCCGCGCCGGCAGAAAATCGGGTCCCCTGAAAGGTCTCCCCCCAAATTTCCTCATTGCCCGTTGGGCTACGCCGCGACCGACGCGACCTGACCGGACGGCTGGATACCTGAACGACAGGCATCCAGCCCTACAACGGCAAGAATCGACTGAGACAGCTGACACTACAACGGAGGTGGCTACTGAAACAGCCTGACGCCGCGCCTTTTGAAGACGGGGATCAGGACCATTCCCGCGATGAATCCGCCGACGTGCGCCCAGAAGGCGACACCTCCGTTGACGTCCATGGTATTGAGAACCGCCATTCCGCTGAGCAATTGCAGACCGAACCAGAAAACAAGGAACAGAAACGCCGGCACGTAAAACACGCGCCAGAAGATCCAGATCGGAAACAGCACCAGCACTCGCGCGCGGGGAAACAAAAGCAAGTACGCGCCGAGGACTCCGGAAATGGCCCCGCTGGCTCCGATCATCGGGACGGTCGAATCCGGCGAGAGGGCAACCTGGGCCGCCGCGGCAGCAACGCCGCACAGCAGGTAGAAGACGACGAATTTGAAGTGGCCGACGGAATCCTCGACGTTCCTCCCGAAGATCCAGAGAAACAGCATGTTGCCGATAATGTGGGCCCAGCCTCCGTGCAAGAACATGGAGGTAAAGACGGTGCGGGCGGTGTCCGGCGAGGGTGCGTGCGTCAGGTCGGCCGGCGTGAGCGCGAAGCTGGCGAAAAACGCTTCCAGACGGCCCGGGCTGCCGAGTGAGAGTTCGTGCCAGAAGACGACAGCATTGGCAGCGACGATTGCGACCGTCGCGAACGCAAACGTTCGGGGCGGTCTATCGTCTCGCAACGGGATCATTTTGCGGGAACGGGCGCGGTGTCGGACGGAACAACAGCCGCCGGAGGTGCGGACGGGGCGGGCCCTTGCGTGAACGCATCCTTCAGCCAGGTGACGATGATCTGGGGAAGATTTCTGACACCGAGCAACATGTTGGACCCGTGCAAATTGCCGGTGCAAATGGTCAGTTCGTTGGTAGCCGTGGGGACGCCCGTCTCCTTGAGGATTTCGACAAGGCGCTTGGACGACTCGAAAGCAAACGGGTCGTACTGCGAAACGAATATGCGCAGGGGCGCATGCGAAACCTGGGAGATGATGTCATCGGTCCGCACGCCGCGATAGGTGATGCCGGGACTGAGAGCCACGATGGCCGCGATGTCTTCGTTGATGGCCGCGTATCGCAGCGCGATGTTGGCGCCAAAACTTTCTCCGATCAACGCGATATGCTTTCCGTCGATTTCCGGCTGGGCTTGCAGCCAATCCACGGCAGTTTCCACATCCAGCAACATGTCTCGATAATCGCCGCCAGTGAAGGTGCGAACGTCCAGAGTTACCGGGCCATCCGCCGTTTGTTTGCGGGTGCTCTCGCCGAAACCACGCAGGTCGATGGCCAGCGCGGCCAGGCCATTTTTCTGGAGGACCGCGGCAAAACTGGCCCAGGTGTTACGGTCCCGTTCCACGGAATGGACCAGCAGAACGGCCGGTGCGAGGGTGTGCCGCACGGGATAATAGGTCCCGGCAATGCCCACATTGTCCGTTGTGCGAAGATGGACAGTCCGGGTCGTCTGGCCCGAAACCAGAGGTTGGGCGGCGAGGACCGTCAAAAGAGCTACCAGAGCGTTACGGAACACGGGCTGACTGTAGCAGAACGTCAGTTCAGTTCAACGGTTTTCAGGAGCTGTTGGCGGACGACGGTTTCGGCGCGCTCGCGACGTTCCTCTGCGGCCAAATTGCGAGGGTTCCACAGACAGAAGGGCTGGCCGAACGTGATGCCGAGGGTTTCGCGTTGGAGCCTGCCCCGATGGATCGGGAGCCAGTTGCGGGCAACGTACGGCTTGCGGGTATCGCGGACGATGACCGGCAGGATCACCGCGTTGGCGAGCAGCGCGATCGCGCCGGCCCCGGGCTTGATGTCCGGGTCGCCGCCGAGCACGGATTTCTGCGTGAGACGGATTCCACCTTCGGGAAAAATCACAATACAGCACCCGCCCCGGAGGCGTCGAATGGCCTCGCGCACGGCGCGGTGGTCCACGCGGGAGCGGTCGACCGGGAAACACCCGATTGTGCGGAGGAGGCGCGCCATCCATGGTTTGCGGAACATCTCCGCCATGGTCATGAATTCGACGGGGCGGGGCATCACCGCGGCCAACACGGGAGGATCGGCAAAGCTGATGTGATTGCAGACGACGAGAAGCCCATCCTCGCGCGGGATGCGTTCACGTCCCCCGACACGTGTCCGGAAGATGACGCGGAAGATGATCGTGAACAGCGATTTGCCGACGCCGTAGTAGAGGAGGTAGAAGCCGAGGCGCATTCACGGTTTGTACACAAAAAGAGCGAGCCCCGCAACTCTGCGGAGCCCGTTCGAATACCGAACCGTCAGATGAAACCGATCAGGCTTTGCGGCGGCGGATCGCGCGGATCGCGCCGAGCAATCCAACAACGACGAGACTGATGCTCGAAGGCTTGGGAATCCCAACATGGCGGAGCCGCGAGAGCTGGGAGTTGGAACCCCATTTACAGTGAGAATTAACAGGCCAGCAATGGGCATGTCATAAGGAAAAGCGTTTTAACAATTCAATTGACTCTGGCACCCGTTGTTTTTACAACGACGTTGCGTGTCTCAAGGCAGGGAACGCGAGAGACGGATTGGCCCTCGGCGCGGACGACCCGCAAAGGTTTGCAGTGGTTGAGTTTTGGATGTGCGAGCCGCAGACATCACAGGTTTCGCCACAGTCAAAACAGTGCTTGGGGAGGGTGACACCGTGAGCGAAAGGCAGGTTGAATGAACGAGTCCAAGAGACGGTACACCATCAAGGACATCGCCGAACAAAGCAGCGTTTCCTTGTCCACGGTTTCGCTCGTGCTCAACGATAATCCCCGGATCAGCCAAACCACCCGGGCGCGCGTCCTGAAGACGATCGAACGCCTCGGCTATCAGCCCAACCGCATGGCGCGGGCGCTGGCGTGGCGGCACACGCGGACCCTGGCCATTCTCGTGCCGCAACTCCGCCATGCGTTTGCCGACGTGTATTTTGGCGAGATCGTCAGCGGCATCTACGACCGCGCGAGCGGGCTCGGTTACAAAATCCTGCTCGAGGTCGCCCGCAATGAATTTATCGACAACAAGGAGTATCACCAGCTCTACGACCAGAAATTTGTCGATGGCATGCTGTTCATCGGCGCCAACTCCCGGCATCGGTTCGTCTCGGAGCTGACCGACGGCTCGCGGCCGTTTATGCTGGTGAACAATTACTCGAAGGAATTCGATCTCAATTACGTCGTCTCGAATTACCGCTACGGCGCGTGGCAGGCGGCCCAGCACCTTGTCCGTCTGGGACATAAGCGGATCGGGTTTATCGGCGGCGGCGTCGGCGAAATCCAGACCAGCCAGGACATCCTCGACGCGTTCAAGGAAGCCATCGAGGACAGCGGGATCGGGCCCGATCCGAACCTGATTGTGGACGGGTGGTTGACGGAAGAGGGCGGGATGAAGGCCGCGGAGGAATTGTTGCGGCGAAACCCGGACGTGACGGCAATTTTCTCGTTGAACGACAGGATGGCGCTGGGCGCGATCAAGAAGCTCAACGAACTTGGCCTGCGCGTGCCCCAGGACGTCGCGGTGGTCGGGTTTGACGATATTCCCCAGGCCAGTTTTGCCATTCCGGGACTGACGACCGTCCACCAACCCCTGTATGAGATTGGCAAACTCGCCTGCGAGCGGATGGTGGAGTTGATCCACGGCAAGGTCAGTCGTGTTCAGGAAGTCATGCCGATTTATCTCACCGTCCGGGAGTCGTGCGGCGCGCGGCTCAAGGACGGTGTCGCGGCCCCGACTATTTGATCCCATGAGGGGAAATCGATCTATGCACCCAAAGCGCTGTCTCGCGCTGCTCCTCGGAGGTGTGCTCTCCATTTCGGCCCGCGCCGGGGTCACTGCCACCCTCGTGAGCGACGGCGAGATCGACCACGCGTTCCAGTACACCAGCGCGACCGCGAAAACGGTCAGCGTGGCCGGCGAGTTCACCAGTTGGAGCGAACTTCCCATGACCCGGGACGACTCCGTCACATGGTCGAGGGCGCTTCACCACTAGTGCTGCGACGCACTTGATTTGATCGGTGCATCACGGCTGGAAAACGAACCCTCACCCTGAGCCTCTCCCTTAAGAAGGGCGAGGGGACCGCGCTCCGTCTCCTCTCCCCTCCGGGGGGAGCCGAGTCCGACGAGACGCCGCCAGTCGTGCCGAGGCGGCAAAGGATTAAGGTGAGGGGGCAGCCCGTCAAATGAACTGTGACGGAGCACTAGCCCGGTTACTACGGCTACAAGTTGGTGGCGCCGCCGACGTCCGTTTGATTGGTGACGATCGTCGTGGCCACAAACGCCAAGAGGACGAAGCGGAGGCAACTTCGGCTGATTGCTAAACGGTTGAACAACAAAAACAGCAGCTTCGTCTTGTGACTCTCATGGCCATTAGTCTCCCTCTTCTCCCAGATGAATCAACCCATCCCGGCGTATTCTTCGTCAGTAATGATGTGGCGGCCCATCAGCACGTAGTCATGGGATATGGCCTGCATGTCTTTGACATAATCCGCAATCACCAACAAATCGCTGAAGCCAACTTCGGCAAATACACACCGTGCGGCCTGCTGTTCTCCCATGAATTCCGCTTCCAGCTTTTCCAGACCAACGTCACGGGCGATATCGATCAACTCCCGGACCAATGCCCGCGCCAGCCCGCGCCCGCGGTACTTGGGATGAACGACGATGCTGATCCGTCCGATGTGGCGTTTCCAACCGCCAAGCTGCTGGTGAAGCGAGGCGTCAGCCACAATTCGGCCATCGGCAATGGCGACGATTGGTAGAATCTTCCCGTAATCGATATGTTGGCACCAGTCGTGGATGACCTGGGAATCGGTGACGCGGTGCTTGAACAGGAGCCGTTCCGTCTCGGGCACGGCGCAGAAGAATTCGTGAAACGACTTTTCGTCGGACGCTTCCAACGGGCGCAACGTAGCCTCCAAGTTGCCCTTGACGGTCACGGTCTTCGGATAACGCTCGAGAATGTCATCCACGTGGATGTGCTCGCTTCCTTAGGCGATTAACATAGCAAAATCATGCGCAAACTTCAAGGCTTGGGGTTGAATCGCTGCCGGCCCGGCAGCGAACCGATCAGTACGTCCGCCAACTCTTCGGCCACGTGGGATGGCTCTGGTTGCGCAATTTCAGCCTTTTGGGTGCGACTCTGTGCAACCATGGCGCTTAGCGCTGCTCCCAGCGCCTCCGGATCAGCGCAGTCGACCACTTCTCCTTCCGCGCCGTAATGGCTGTGGGAGATCACCCGGCAACCCGCCGCCAACGCCTCGGCAATCGTCAGGCCGTAGCTTTCGTGACGCGACGGCGAAACAAAGATGTCGGCCCGTTGCAACAACGCGGCCTTTTCCGCCCCCACCACATGGCCGGTGAACTCGACGCGGGAGGTGGTGACCTTTTCCGCGAGGCGGCGCAATTTCCGTTCGTACGCGCGTCCTTTCATATACGCCGCGCCGCCACAGATAAACACACGGAGTGTTTTCCCGCGCGCTTCCACGCAGGGCAGGGCGGCCAGCAGTCGCTCAATCCCTTTTTCGGGCGAGAGCCGGCTCAATGTAATGACGACTACCTCATCATCAGCGATCTGGTAGGGTGCGACCGCCGGGCGCGCCGTATTTTGTGGAGAAACATTACCCCACGGCAACACGACAATCTTGTCCGGCGCACACGACAGATAACACCGCAGAATCATCTCCTTCATCGGTGCCGACGGCACGACGATACGCTCACTGTGCTGTACACATTGATATTGTTTCTCGAACACCAACCGCAGCACGTCGGGCATCACTCCAAACCAACGGAATCGCGCCGCCGTCTCCGGGCGGACCAGCCCGCGCAAGTAAAACTGTGTGAAATACTCGACCACATCAACGTGAAAGATCGTTACAATCCGGTAGCCACGCTCGCCCAGCGCGGCAAAATCCGGTCCTTCACTAATGTCGTTGCTCAGGACGACACATCGCTGCGGGTCCCGCTTCAGGATTTCTGTCGTTGCCGCGCGCTCGAACTCCCGACAAAACCGCGCATATTGCAATTCAGTCAAGTCAGCGAGATGTTGGTAGGGCGCGACCGCCGGGCGCGCCGCATCACAGAACCCCAGCGACTTTGGACTGAGAATGGTCAGCAAGAACGGTTGGTGCTCGCGCCATTCGCGAATCAAATAATCCGCGACCGCTTTCCCGCCCCCAAGCGGCTCCGTGTCGGGCAATTCCGCGTGCGCCGCCGAGTAGAGAACTTCAAAATTCACGGAGAGTGTTGTGCTACGTCAGTAGCGTTCGGGTTAAGCCAGTTACCACTATGGTTGCGGAAACTTTTTGTTCAAGAACCGGCCGTTCTTCTGGATGAGTTCACCGTCCACATACAATTCGCCGCCTTTGCGCAGGTCGCAGACCATGTCCCAGTGCAGGCCGCTGCGGTTTTTGTTGCCGGTCTCGCTGTACCCCGCGCCCAGCGCGAGATGGATCGTGCCCCCGATCTTTTCGTCGAATAGTGTGTTCTTCGTGTAGCGGGTGACGTTGTAGTTGGTGCCAATCGCTCCCTCACCGAGGTAACACGAGCCGCTGTCCATCGCGATCATCGCCCGCAGGAAATCCTGTCCCTTGTCCGCCTCGGCCTTCGCCACTTTTCCGCGCGCGAAAGTCAACCGCGCCCCGTGCACTTCGCGTCCGCCATGCACCGCCGGGAAACTGAATTTCACGTGTCCCTCGACGCTGGTCTCGACCGGGCCCGTGAACACTTCGCCGTCGGGGAAATTGTAATGGCCATCGCAGTTGATCCACGTGCGGCCCTTGCACGAGTAGCGGATATCCGTGTCCTCGGCGACGACGCGGACCTCGCGCGCCTTGTTGAGGAAATCGGTCAGCGCCTGCTGCTCCTTCGAGATGCGCTTCCACGCGGCAATGGGGTCGCGCGCGTCAAGGTGACCCGCACCGAACACGAAGTCCTCATACTCCGTCAACGACATCTCGGCGTCCTGCGCGCTGGCATTGCACGGCCACTGGGTCCCGACCCACTTCAACGCGCCGCTGGCGCTGCGGTCCATGAATATCTTGTTGAGCGGTTTGCGGGCGGAGGACGCCGCAGCCAACCGTTTCGGGTCCACGTTGGTCAGGGCCTTGGTGTTCTCTTCACCCCAAAAGCTGATCAATGCATCAACATGGCTCATCTTGTATTTGGCAAACGGCGATACCCATTTGATTTGGTGCTGGTTGGCTTCGGCCATGAACACTTCGGCCAGGCCGTCGATCCGCAGGTCGGTGATCACAAACGCGCCACGACGAAGCGCGGCCCGGTAACATTCCCGAATCAACGGGGCGGCACAAGCGTCGCCCTGGATGGCGACGATGTCGCGAGGTTTCAACGCGACGGAATATTCAGTCAGTAAACGCGCCAGCTTTTCGTGTCGGGGGTCTTTCATGATGGTATTTGGATTCTTCAGATTGCGTTGGTTGAAAGGTGTATGTTCTTGCCGTAACACAAAAGAAGCGTTGGCGCAAGATGTTAGGGGTGTTTTCGCGGCACGCGACGTGCTCATTTTTGGTGATCGATGGCAATGAACTGGGGGATTACGTAAGTGTACTTGCAGCACTACAATCTGCGGGAGGCGCCGTTCAATATCACGCCCGATCCGCGCTTTTTGTTCTTCAGCGCGAAGCATCAGGAGGCGTTCAACCATCTCCTCTTCGGCATCCGCGAGCGCAAGGGCTTTATCGAACTGACGGGTGAAGTTGGCGCGGGCAAGACCACCATCTGCCGCAAGTTGCTCGAGGAACTCGGTTCGCATTACAAAACCGCGCTGATCCTCAATCCGTGTCTGACGGGTCATCAACTCATCAAGACCATCGCGTTGGAATTCGGCCTCAAGGTGCGCGGGATCGATCGCGTGGCCTATCTTCACGCGCTGAACGATTTCGTGCTCGCCGAGGTCAACCACGGCAACGACGTGGTTCTGGTCATCGACGAAGCGCAGGACCTGAGCGACGAGCTCCTGGAACAGGTGCGGTTGCTCTCCAATCTCGAAACCGACCGCCAGAAGCTCATGCAGATCGTCCTGATGGGACAACCCGAGCTGCGCGACAAACTCCTGCAACCGGAATTGCGCCAACTCCGCCAGCGCATCACCGTTCGGTATCATCTCAGCCCGCTTGACTTGAACGAGACGGCGGGTTACGTCAACCATCGCCTCAAGCTCGCCGGCGCCAACGGCCGACCGCGCTTCGATGAAGGTGCGATCCGTCTGGTTTACAAATACTCTCAGGGCATCCCGCGTCTTATCAATACCGTCTGCGACAAGGCCCTGTTGGCGGGATTCGTCGGCCAGATCGATGTGATGACGCGTCAAGAGGTCAACCTCGCCATCGAGGAGTTGGAGGGCGTGCCCGCGTGAGTCTGATCAACGAGGCGCTCAAACGCACGCGCGATTCGGCGTACCAATCCGCCCAGACATCGCCGCCCGTGGCGGCTGAGTATCGTTTTGAGAACGAGGTCAGAAAGCGCGGACCGAAGCCGGTGCTCCTGCTCATGGGAGTGGTCGGCGCCGCGTTACTCGCGACCGTCATCGTTCTCGCCTTGTGGGTTGTCCCCCGCATCCAGGGCGTGAAGGAAAGCCTCAGCCCGGGCAAGGATTTGTCGATTGTCGAAGCGAAATCGTCGACTCCGGCAACACTTCCACCGCCGACGGCGGAAGTGTCGCCAAAAGCAGAAATCGCTTCGACGGCGACGCCCCAACCACCGGTCGCTACGCCGCCCTCCGACACGAAGGGGGCCGAGGACCAGATCGTCGCCAAGGTCATGGAGCGGATCAAGGCCGAGCAACCGGTCACCCCGAGCACCCCGCAGCTTGTCCTTCAGGGAATCACGTACGCTTCGGATAACCGCGACGCGATGATCAACGGCGTCACGGTCCACGAAGGTGAAGAGATCGAGGGGGCGCGCGTGGTGACGATTGAAAACCGGCGCGTCACGCTCGATCTCAACGGCCACGAGATCGTCCTGCGCCTGCCGTAGTTCCTGACGCCAGCGTTTGCTGGCCGCGCTCATTTGTCGTGCAACCCTCGTGTCGCCTCCCTATATTTGCTGTCGATGAGACTGTTCCACTGGGGCCTGCTGCTTCGGTGCATGGTGTACGGTGCGTTGCCGCTCGTGATGGGCTTCGTTTTCGTGGAGCGCCGCATGGGCGAAGGCGCTGCGGGAGCATTTTTTGTGGTATTGGCGTTGGTGCTGCCGTTCGTAGCTGTTGGCTGGCTCGGCTGGCAGCATTTTCGACATCGGAAACAGAAATGGATTGTGGAGGAAGATTGAAGACCATGGGCAAAATACCGACGAGTGTCAGTTACAGCTTCACGATGCGCCTGCGTCTCGTGAATATCACTGGGATGTTTGCGAAAATTTTGCGCGTCATCGCCCGGCAAAGGGGCGACCCGGGCGCGGTGGACGTCGTGCGCGCCGACCGGCAATTCAAGGTGCGTGACCTGACCGTCAGCGCCCGCGACGACGCGCACGCCCACAAGATCATCGAGGCCGTGAAGCGCGTGGAGGGCGTCACCGTGATCAACGTGTCCGACCGCGTGTTCCTGATGCATCTCGGCGGCAAGATTCGCATCCAGAACAAAATCCCGCTCACCACGCGCGATGCGCTGTCGATGGCCTACACGCCCGGCGTCGCGCGGGTTTGCCTCGCCATCGCTGAAGACAAACGCAAGGCCAGCACGCTCACGATCAAGCACAACTCCGTCGCGGTGGTCAGCGACGGTTCCGCCGTGCTCGGCCTCGGCAATATCGGTCCCGAAGCCGCCATGCCCGTCATGGAAGGCAAGGCAATGCTGTTCAAGGAATTTGGCGACATCGACGCCTATCCGATCTGCCTGCAAACACAGGACACGGAAGAAATCATCAGGACCGTGAAATGGATTTCCACCGGGTTCGGCGGCATCAACCTCGAAGACATCAGCGCGCCGCGCTGTTTCGAGATCGAAGACCGTCTCAAGGAAGAACTCGACATTCCCGTCTTTCACGACGACCAGCACGGCACGGCCGTCGTCGTTCTGGCCGCGGCGCTGAATGCGTTGAAGCTTCTCAAGAAAAAGATGAGCGAGATCAAGATCCTGATCGTCGGCGCCGGTGCGGCGGGGGTCGCGGTCGCGAAGATGTTGCAGGCCGCCGGCGCCCGCCACATCATCTGTTGCGACCGCAAAGGCATCATCTGCCGGAAACGCCTTCCCGATCTCGACTTCAGCAAGACATGGCTGGCCGAGCATACCAACGCGCAGAACGTGACCGGCCCCATCGAAGAGGCCGCCCGTGGCGCGCACCTGTTCATCGGCGTCAGCGGTCCCGGCGTGTTCACCGTCAAGGCCCTCAAGAAAATGGCGAAGGGGCCGGTCATCTTCGCCCTTGCCAACCCGATGCCCGAAATCATGCCCGAGGACGCCGAGCCCTACGCGCGCATCATTGCCACGGGCCGCAGCGATTACCCGAACCAGATCAACAATGTCCTCGCGTTCCCCGGCATCTTCCGCGGCGCGCTGGATGCCCGCGCCCGCGCCATCACCGAACCGATGAAACTCGCCGCCGCCAAAGCCATCGCGGGTTGCATCACCCCCGACGAACTCAGCGAGGAATACATCATTCCCAGCGTGTTCAACAAACATGTCGTTCGCTGCGTCGCCCGTGCCGTCGAACAAGCCGCCTACGCGGGAAACGTCGGGAAGAGTCCGAGGGGTTAACGCTCCCGCAAGCCTCATATAAGTTGTCGAGGAGGGCGAGGGTCCGTCCGAGCCGCAGTCGTTGTACTTGTTGTGCGCCGGTCTCCTGATCGCGCACGCATTCCGACCGAAGGTCTTACACCACCAACAGCGTCACTAACAACTTTATCGTCGCGAATAATACGACTATTGGCATCGTCACCAACCATCTCGACCTCGGCGCGGCCACGAATACGCTGTCGCGTTATTACCGCGCGCGGCTTGTCCCGTAGGGGCTGGTGCCGTAGTTGCGGGGAATTGGGCCTCTGACTACGGCGATTTCGCGAGGTGACGGGCTTGCCTCGGCGGCGCGTCGGGCACGGCTCCACCGCGTGCGCGTTCCGTGTCGCCTTGAATGGTGGCGTGAACTTCCTCGCCAATCAAACCGGCTTCTTCCGTAAGATACCGTGCGACCAGTTCGCGCAATCGAGCCAACGCGATGGAATGCGTCTGACGTGTCTGCGCGTATAACCAATCGGAGAAACGCATAAACCCCTGAAATGCGGAACCGTCGCGGCAGAGCAGGGGAGTTGTCTCGACGAAATTGCCGCTGTTGGCGATCAAATCCCAGTAACGCGCGAACCGTCGCAGCCGCTGCATCGTGAAGAAATCGACAAGCTTGGTCTGGAGGATTTCGTACGGCGGATGCGGACTGTACACCATGCCCCACTCGCGGTCGTGTCGCACAATGGGCGTGCCGCGCAGCCGTTTCAGCAAGCTGACCTGTATTTCCTGCGGGCCAAGCGCGACCAGTCGGTCGAATCCTGCCGCAAAACTCGCCAGGTCCTCACCCGGTAAACCAACAATCAAATCCGCATGGACGTGGACGCCGGTTTCTGCTCGCAACCAGCGCAGATTTTCCTCGGCCTTGGCGTTGTCCTGTCGCCGGCTAATGAGTTTGGCGACCTCCTCGTTGAACGTCTGGATCCCGACCTCGAACTGGAGCGCGCTGGGCGGAAATTCCTTGATGGATTCACGCAACGCCTGTGGCAGCCGGTCGGGGATCACCTCGAAATGCACAAACATCCCGGGCCGATACCGTTCGAGAAAGAAACGCAGGATGGCCGAACTGATTTTCAGGTTGAGGTTGAACGTGCGATCAACGAACTTGAACTGGCGCACGCCGCGGTCGAGCAGGCGTTGCATCGCCGCCAGAGACGGCTCCAGCGGGGCATTGCGCACGGGAACATCCAGCGACGAGAGACAGAACTCGCATTCGTAAGGGCAACCGCGCGAGGCTTCCACATAAATGACGCGATGGGCAATATCGGTGTCCGTATAAAGGTCGTAGGGCAACGCCAGCTGGTCGAAGTCGGGCGGGGGAGCCGGAATAACGCAAGATGGTGGACCGTGAGACAGCAAAATGTCCCGGCACAACTCCGCAAACGCGAGGTCACCCTCGCCAGTGATGACGTAGTCGGCCAGCCGGACGATCTCCTGCTGGTCGCACTCGTAGCTGACCTCGGGCCCACCGATGATGACAGTCAATTCCGGCTGCAGACGCTTCAGGTTGGCCACCAACTGAAGCGATTGCGTCGCATTCCAAATGTACACGCCGAGGCCGACGATCTTCGGCTCGTGGCGGAGGATCACTTCGACGACATCGACGGGACGCTGGTTGATATCAAACTCAAGCATCCGCGCCCGCGCCTGCAGCTCGCCCAGGTTGGCCATCAAATACCGCAACCCGAACGCACAATGCGGGTACCTGGCGTTCAGCGTGGTGAGAATGATGTCCGCCATTCCGAGCGCGCATTATCGCACACGAAACGGTACGGGCAAGAGCCGGAATTCCGGCAAAACAAATGAGCAGCCGTGCGGCGGTCTTGATACCGCAACGGCTGCCCGTCCCTATCGTCAGCGAGCGGCTCGCTGACGCTAATCCTTCTCGGGTGGAATGAACCGGAATTTCTGCCCGCCCACGCTGGCTTCGAACATCAAGCCGCCCTTGGCAATGGTGAACACGAGCACGCCATTTTTGTATTTCGCATCGGCGGACGCGCTCTCCGCAGCGGCCACGGCACTCACTCCCGCGCTCATCGCCCACTCGCTGTTCTTGAAACTGTCCAGGGCGTCCTTCGTCTCGAAGAAGATCACCTCGGAGAATTTCTGCCCCCCCAATTGCGCGCCGATCGTCAGTTGGGTCATCCGGCAGTTGCCGATCCGCCGACCCTTTTCGAAAACCTGGCCGTCACCCGCCGCCGCGCCGATGCCGACCGCGCCCTTGCCGACGCTGGGCAGGACCGCATAGCCATACGCGGTGTCGAAAAACTTGGCGACATTCATGCTGTCACTCTTGAAGAGCTGGATGGCGTCCTTGACTTGATCACCCAGCGACTTCTCCTCGTTTCCCCAGGTCGTGAATGCACCCGCAAGCGCCACCACAGCAATTAGACCGCTTAACTTCAACACTCTCATTGTTCGTCCTCCTTTGATTGCTGCCATCAGAAAGCAATCCAACCTTTATTCTACACGGGTGATCGGCAAAAAGCAAAGCCTGGATATGGGGTCATCTCTGTCATCTCTGCGCTTGCGCAGGACGCGTGTTCTGTATCATACTGCCAATCTACACATTGATGACACTGAACTGACCACAGACAGAGGAGAGACCGATGAAAGTCAAGAATTTGTCCCGCACCGCAGTCGTGTCCGCGCTGATGCTAGCCGCGACGCTCAGCGCTCGCGCCTGGGACGGCACCGGCCACATGCTCGTGGCCCAGGTCGCGTACGACCGGCTTAACGACAAGGCCAAGGCCCGCGTCAGCGAGTTGGCCGCCAAAATCCAGAAGGACGGCGTGCCGTACAACGCCGTCAACATTGCTTGCTGGGCCGACGACATCAAGGCGCGTGATGCCGATACGCCGTTCCGTGGACACTTCAGAGTCTGGCACTATATCGACGTCGGCTGCGCTCCGGGCGACCCGGACGTGCTGGCGAATCCACCCACTCTCTCGAACACCAACGGCAATGTTGTGGTGGCGCTGAGTCATTGCGTGGACCTGATCAAGACCAAGCAGACGGACGCGCTGGTGCCGGACGAGTCGGTGGCGCTCGCGTTGGTCATGCATTTCGTCGGCGACATCCATCAACCGTTGCACACCACCGGGCGATACGATCCAGCGACACACAAACAAGACGACGCCGGCGGCAATGGCGTGACGCTGGCCAACCTCGCGGACACACAATGGCCGAATCTCCACACGTTCTGGGACGAGGCCTACCGCCGGTATTACGAGAACGGCGAGGTCAAAGCCATGCCCCGGTTGAGCGAAGCCGACGCCCCGGGAAGCCCGGAACTCAAGGAGTGGATGAAGCGTCTCGACCTGAACGTGCCGGAGAAGCTCGACACGCACTTTGACGTGAAGAAGTGGGTTCTGGAAGGACACGAAATCGCCTGCACGCAAGTCTATGGCACCCTCGGTGAACCGTATGGCGCGAAGGACATCAAACTGAAGGAAGAATATGTCAAGCAGGGCACCCGCACAGCTCGTCATCAGCTTGTCGTTGCGGGTTATCGTCTCGCTGCCCTCCTGAACGACCTGTACGGGAAATAAGGCAACCTAACTGGCTGGTTTGTAACAATCAAGCTGCCCGAATGCCGGCTGGCAGGAAGGCGAGGTTATTGTAGTGCCCTCACCCGGTGAGATGGCGCGCTCCAACGACGATCAAATGTCATGCAGCGGGGGGGTGAGCGGCAGGGCGCGAGCGTCGGCAACCGAGCCCTGCGCGTTGAAGATGAAGCGCTGGACACTCGGTGCCTGCCGTCGCAGGATACGAACGCTGGATCTGAAGACCGCACGCAAACATTCTTGCTGTGCACTTTTTCGAGGGCCGGAGTATCTAGCGGCCAAGCTTGGAGATGGCGAATACTCTGAGAGGCTGACCGCGCATGACCACTTCAGATGCAGTCCCGCCCCGACACAATGACTTCCGTGGGGCGCGTTATGGCTTCGACATGCGCGTCGACCGCGCAACCGCCGCGCGCATCATCAGCGCCCTGATCGCCAAAGGGTTCCTGCGCCGCGCGGTCGACCAATCCAGCCAGACCGAGAAAGTCTTCGAGCCTGTCCGATAGCGCTGTCGGAGAGGAGACTATGCTGGTCAATGAGGCTGAATGGCTCGCGATGGTCGCGGGGCGTAATGGCCAAGGCTTAGGGCTGCCGTCACAGTTCCGATGTTGGACGGAAAGGCAGGCCGCGCTTGCCCTTGTAGAGTTTTTTGAGGCGGCGGTCGCTGGAGCTTTTCTGGCGGCGAATCGGTTGCAGTTCAACGAGACGACAGCTCGACAATGCGGAACCGGTTACGTGGGGCTGCTGGCGCCGTCTTTGCGATAGCTCGACACGACCCAGTCGCTGAGGAATTTATCGGGGTCGGCGAGGGCCGACTTGGGGATGACAAATTCGGTCTGGCCGGAGTTGGTTTTGATCAGGTTCAAACCGAACTGGTAGTCCTTGAACAACTCGCGACAGAAATCGGTGACAGACTTGTTGGCGTGCTGGGCGCGCTCGACGATTTCCTCGACCGCATCCGGCTCCAGGCGCATGTGCAGGTGGTGCTTCTCAGCGAATTTGCGCTCGAAATCGTGGACGAGTTGGCGCATCAACTCGCGGTGTTCGTACGCGGGCTCGTGCAGAATGCGCTGCAATTCGGCCCCGGGGTTTTCGATCAGCGTTCGCGTGACCACGAATTGTCGCACGGTGGACGACGGCAACTCAAACTTGAATTCCCGCAGCGCGCGCTCGCAGACGGTGAGCAATCCGCGCGCGCCCGTGTTTTCCAAGGCGGCCAGTTCCGCGACCGCCCGCAAGCCTTCATCGGAGAAGATCACGTCGATGCCGAACGCGCTGAAGCTGGACTCGTATTGCCTGACGACCGAACCTTCGCTCTGTTTGAGGATGTTGTAGAGGTCGTCGACGCTGAGCTTGTCGAGAACGACGCGGACGGGCAGCCGGCCAATGAACTCGGGCTCGAACCCGAACTTCACGAAGTCCTCAGTTTGCCCGCGCCGATGCAATTCCGCCTCGCCCACGGATTCCGCGAGATGACCGCCAAACCCGATGTGCGCCTGGCGGATGCGGCGGCGGATGATGTCCAGCATCTGGTCGAACGCGCCGCTGACGATAAACAGGATGTGCTGCGTATTGATCGTCTCGCGCTTGACCTTCCCGCGGCGCTGGTACTCGAATGCCGCCTGCAACTGCGCCTGAATGTCGGTGGGCGAGCGCAGCGGCACCTCGGTTTCCTCCATCAACTTCAGCAAATTCGTCTGCACCCCGCGGCCGCTCACGTCGCGGCCGATGATGTTGGCCGGTGTGGCGATCTTGTCGATTTCGTCGAGGTACACGATGCCGTACTTCGCGAGATTCACGTCGCCCTCGGCGCGTTGGACGAGTTCCCGCACGAGGTCTTCCACGTCGCCGCCGACATAGCCGGTTTCGCTGAACTTCGTGGCATCCGCCTTCACGAACGGCACGCCGACGAGGTCGGCGATGGTCTTGATGAGGTATGTCTTGCCCACACCCGTCGGGCCGATGAGCAGGACGTTTTGCTTCACGTAGTCGCGGAGTTCCTCGCCCCGTTCGGCGGCCTTGACGTGGTTGTAGTGGTCGCAGACGGCAATGGCCAACGCCTTCTTGGCGTCTTCCTGGCGGATGACGAAGCGGTCGAGGTGCGCTTTGACGTCCTTGGGCTTCAGGTGGAAATCGAATTCGATGCCCTCGCGTTTCCCATCCTCGCCGGTCGGCGTGGTCTCCGCGCGTTCGGGTTGCGCCGCGAAGACAACCCGATCCCCGAACTCTTGCTTCATGAATTCGGAGAGCTTCTTCTGGATCTCATCCGGCGACGGCAGTGGTTGATCCGCACTCATGTCACCCATTAACTTAACTCACTTCGGTTCATTTTCAACGCCGGTCGCGAGCGCGGCCGTGAATTGAGCGAGGCCGTCGGACGTACCGATCACGACCAAATCGTCGCCGGTGACCAACCGCGTCGTGGGGCCGGGCAGTTCCGTGCTGATATGGCCCGTGACCGGGTCGCGACGTTTGATGGCGAGGACGTGCACGCCGTAGTGGGAACGTGGCGCGAGTTCAGCGACCGTGCGGCCATCGAGGTGGGCAGGGAATTCAAGGGTGCGGAGTTCGAAGCCCTCCGGCAATTCGACGAAAATGTCGCGGGTTTCGTCGTCTTCGTGGACGACGAACCGTGCCATCAGCTGCCGTTTGCGCAGGATTTCCTGGCTGTACACGCCGAGGAGATCGCGCTTGGAAATCCAGCCGAGCAGTTTGCGCTCGGTGGAATTGTTGATGACCGGCAGGCGTTCGGAGTTTTCACGCCAGAAAATGTCCATCACGTCCGCCAGATTCTGGCGCGGGGTGACGAATTGAAACGAGTTGTCAACGAGATCGTCGGCGATGACCGAGGACAATGACTCGCCCTGGTGCAACACGTCTTTCACCGAGTGAAGGCGGATCGCGCCGAGGAACTTGCCGCCGCTGTCGACGACGTAGATGTTGTTGTAGGACTCCTTGAAGAATTGCTCGACGACCGTGGAGAACGGCGCCGTCTGGTTGATGGCGTGGATGTCTTCGTGCAGGATGTCTTCGACACGCAGCGATTGCATGATGCTGGCCTCCGGGCCGGTGGGCATCACGATGCCCCTGCGGCGCAGCGATTCCTCATCGAGGGATCGGCCTTTGAGCAACCGCGTCGTGAAATTGCTGACGATGCATACGAACATCAACGGGAGCACGACCTGGTAATTGTTGGTCTGCTCGAAGATCATCATGATGGCGGTGAGCGGCGCGTGGGTTGTGCCCGCGAGGACGCCGCCCATGCCCACCAGCGCGTAAGCGCCCGACCCGGCGGTGACATGGGGAAACAACCAGTGCACGCCGTAGCCGAACGAGCCGCCCAGCAGCGCGCCAACCATCAGCGACGGGGTAAACAATCCACCGGCGCCACCGGCTCCAAAGGTCAGCGACGACGCAACGATCTTGATGGGGATGAGGGCCAGCAGCAGCAGGATGGGGATCTGTTCGCGTAATGTCAGGTTCACGGCTTCGAAACCGTTGCCGAATACGTGCGGGTACCAAATGCCGATGGCCCCGACCATCAACATGCCGACCGCGGGCTTCAGCCAGTTGGGGATGGGGATTTTTTCAAATGCGTCTTGTGAACCGAACAGCGCGCGCACGAAGAGAATGGACAACACGCCGGCCAACAGCCCGAGCACGAGATACGGGAGCAGCTCCCACGCGGACACGAGATCGTAGTGGGGAACGTCGAAGCGTGGGAGGTTCCCCATGCAACTGCGATATACCAGGGTGGAAATTACGGATACGACCACCACGGGGCCGAGAACTTCCAGTGCGAAATTGCCCATCAGGATTTCCATCGCGAATAGGGAACCGCCGATGGGCGCATTGTAGACAGCGGCGAGCGCGGCGGCCGTCGCCGCGCAGACAAGGACGCGAAGTTGTTGCGTCGACAGCCGGAAACGGCGGCCGGAATACGACCCGATGGCGCTGGCCAGGAGGGCCATGGAGCCTTCGCGTCCGAGTGAGCCTCCCGTGGCGATTGTCACAATGGCTGCCCAGTCGCGGGGCGCGGTTTGACGAAGAGAAATGTATCCGCCCTTGAGGGAAACAGCCTGCATGATGGTCGTGATTCCACCGCCGCGGGTGCGGACGCGGAAGAACTTGCCGATCAACCCGACGAAGATGCCGCCTACGAACAAGATGACGAGCCGCGAATACCACGGATTGTCATGCGCGGCTGCGAGCAGGTTTTGACCGCTGCCCCAGAACTGGTTTTGGAGGAAGGAGATCACGTGTGCGGTGGCGACGGTCGTGAAACCGACCATGAGGCCGACGATGGGCAACAGCGCCAGAAAAGCGTTTTGACCGGCGGAGCGCTTCCCCAGTTGCGCAAAGATCTGCGCCTGGTATTTGCTGCTGATTGACCGAAGCCGTTGCAGCAACGCGTTCATCTGGACATCTAGTAACAAATCGGCGGGGTCTGGTCAAACTGTGCCACGGTAAATGAAAGTCTTGCAATTTGGTAGAATTGAGCGAATATCCGTTACGGCGTGTCTGACTTTAACAAGGAGGTCTGGCGTGCCTGAGGTGGTGGCCGGATACCCGGCCCGTAGTACACGCACAGGAAGAAGAAGAGAGGAGGAGTCAGGCTAAGATGACGCAACAAAGTCCGAAGACCGAACAGATCGCTGCTCGCGCCTACCAACTCTATCTCGAGCGGGGACGCACCGATGGGCACGATGTGGATGATTGGCTTCAAGCCGAGTACGAGTTGATCCAGCTACCGGTTCGCAAACTCGCCGAGATGATGCCGCCGATTGTGGGGCGTGGCAAATCCAGGACAAAGTCCATTGTCGAGCTCGTCCGCACCGCAATGTATTAGCGGACGCAATCCCGACGCCGCAAACTCAATCCAGCAAGTGCGCCCGCGACGGCAGCACTGAGTTTCTACTCAGACGGAGACCGCCATGGGGGGAGACAAGCAACAGCCACGGCACCGCTTGACCGCCGAGGAAGTGCGCAAGAAGTACGGGATCGGCGCCGTCGTCCTATTGGCATGGGAAATCTGGTGTGTCCGAGACGGCTGGTTTCATCCCGACCCACACTACGAATACATCGGTTTTTCGCGATTCATGGCCTATGTATCGGCTCCCGTCCTCGCCTTTTGCATCATTATGGCGGTGAGCGCGTCGCGCGCTCTGCAACGGCAGCGGTCGCAGACCAACCAGAATGAATCCACCGGTTCGCTCGACCAGCCGACTTGATGTCACGAACCAAGTCGCGCGTGGGTGGCCATGAATCGCGCCACGCGTTTCGGGTCCACGGTGTTTGACCACAAGCCGTCCACCTTGAAGTGCGAACCGATGATGAACCCGTCGGCGGCGCCGTAATACTTCGCCAGATTCTGTCCGGTCACGCCGGAACCCAGATAAACAGGTATCCGACAATGTTTTTTGGCGTCGCGTATGTCGGGCAGCGCCGGCGGGTCGCCGGTCACCGTGCCGGTGATGATCACGGCGTCGCCGCGCATCATCTCGACCGCCTCGGCGGTCTCGCCGACGCTGACGTCGGCGGTGATCGCATGCGAACTGTGCTTCTTTTTTATGTCCGCCCAAACCTGGACGTGTTCCGCCCCGATCTGCTTTCGGTACCGGAGCAGGGGAGCGGCGGACGATTGGATGAACCCTTCATCGGCGATATGGGCGAACGCGAAGCCTTCGACGCGGACAAAATCCAGCCGCGCCGCGTGCGCGACGGCCACAGCTTCTGCATTGGCCCCGGCCAGCACCTGAACGCCGCACGGCAGTTGGCTTGCGTCTTTCACAGCACGAGCAATGACCGACATGACGGCGACGATTTCCGGGCCGACCGCGCCGCGCAGGTACGGCGTGTCGTGCATATTCTCAATCATGATTCCGTGCACGCCCGACTGGTGGTACATCTTCGCCTCGCGCAACGCCGTGGCTTCAATCTCGCGCACGCTTCGCCCGCCGGCGGGCGTGCCGGGCAACGCGTCCAAATGGATCATGGCGATAACGGGTTTGGGAGATGAAAAAAGCAGGTTCTTGGTAGGCATGGCGAATTCATTATACCGAGCGGCGCGACGAAACCAAGCGCGTTGTCGCCCCCGAGTTCTCTCTTGTGAGCGCCGTCGCAACATGCTTTGCTTTTCGGGATGTCAGTACCGGCGACCATGCAGGCCAACACCGAAACCGATTGGACGATCATTCGTCGTCTGTTGGGTTTGAGCTGGCGCTATCGTTCGGGGTGCATCAAGGTTTTCATTTATCAATTCCTTCTGCTGGCGATGGGACTCAGCGGCCTCGGACTGACGGGTTTGGGTATTGATTACGTCCGATACCAGATGCAGCCGACCGTGACCCCGCCGCACTGGCCGTTGGGGTTCGCGCCGCCAGCGTCGTGGACGCCGATGAACGTGCTGATGGCGATTGCCGCGGTGATGCTCGTGCTGGCATTGCTGCGGGCGTTGCTGTCGTATGCCTACAGCATCGCGGTGGCCGTGTTGGTGGAACGGTACATCGTTGTCGAGTTGCGGGCGCGCGTGTACGAAAAACTCCAGCGCCTCAGTTTTCGGTTCTACGACGCGAACGAGACGGGCTCGATCATCAACCGCGTGACCGGCGATTCGCGCGCCGTGGCGAATTTCGTCAACAACGTGCTGATGCAAAGTATCATCATGGTCCTGTCGCTGGCCCTGTACCTGTCGTACATGCTGACGATCCACGCCCGGCTCACGCTCGCGTGTCTGGCGGTCGTGCCGCTCCTGTGGGTGGTGGCGGCGGCGTTTTCCCGCGTCGTCCAGCCCCAGTACGTCCGCAACCGCGAGCTGGTGGACCGCATGATCCTGCACATCGCCGAGACGGCGCAGGGAATCCAGACAATCAAAGGCTTCGCGCGCGAGCGGGAACAATTCCAGGTTTTCGAGGCGAGTAATGACGCCGTCCGCACGCAGCAGCAGAACATCTTCTGGCGGGTGAGCGTGTTCATTCCCAGCATTGGCATGCTCACGCAAATCAGCATCTTCGTACTGCTGTTCTACGGCGGACACCTGGTCATCACCGGCGAGCTGCCGCTGGGCACCGGCATGGTTGTGTTCGCGGGGCTGCTGCAACAGTTCTCGGGACAAATCTCGAACGTCGCCCAAATCGCGAACACCATTCAGCAGAGCCTGGTGGGAGCGCGGCGCGTGTTCGAAGTGCTTGATGCACCCGTCGAAATCGTCAGCCCACCGAAGGCGACATCGCTTCCACGCGCCCGGGGGGCGATCCGCTTTGAGAATGTCAGCTTTGGCTACAACGGGTCGGATGACCCCGAACTGCGGGACGTCTCGTTTGAGGCGCGCCCCGGCGAGTGCATTGCCATCCTCGGCGCGACGGGCTCGGGCAAGACCACGTTGTTGAGTTTGATCCCGCGCTTTTACGACCCGCAACGCGGGCGGGTGCTCGTGGACGAAACCGACGTTCGCGATCTCAACCTCGACGACCTGCGCCGCAACGTGGGCCTGGTGTTTCAAGAGAGCTTTCTCTTCAGCAACACGGTTGCCGCCAACATTGCCTTCGGGCATCCGCACGCGAGCCGAGAGGAAATCGAGCGGGCCGCCAGGATCGCCGCGGCGCACGAGTTCATCGTCAAGTTGCCCAAGGGGTACGACACGTTGCTGGGTGAAGGTGGCAAGGATTTGTCCGGCGGTCAGCGCCAGCGTCTGGCCATCGCCCGCGCGCTGCTGCTCGACCCGACGATTTTGTTGCTCGATGACCCGACGGCGGCAGTCGATCCCGAGACGGAGAAGGAGATATTGGTGGCGATTGAGAACGCGATGCGCGGGCGCACGACGTTTATCGTCGCCAACCGCATCAGCACGCTTCGCCGCGCCCACCGCATCATTGTGATGGAAGACGGGCGGATCGTTCAGGTCGGCACACACGACGAATTGATGCGCGCCAGCGGTTCCTATCGGCGAACGGCGGAGGTCCAGTTTGCGGAGTAGGGGCGGGCCGCGACGACATCACCATGACGACAAAACCAACAGTCACGATCACGCACATTCGGCGCGAGCCGAATGATGAAGACGAGATCAGCCAGCGACCGCTGGAATTGGCGCTGATCTGGCGCATGTTCCGCTATACGAAGGCGCACGCGCGCAAACGCAACTGGCTGTTCGCGCTGGTCATCATTCGGTCGATCCAATTGCCGATGCTGGCGTGGGCGATGGGCGCGGTCATCAACGGGCCGATTTCGCGCCATGACCCGCGTGGCGTGATGTGGGGAGCGATCGGGTTTCTCGTGCTCGCCGCCGTGACGCAGTTCTGCTTCCACTTCCGCCAACGGCTGGCGCTGGAATTGGGCGAGTCGGTCATCCAGGATTTGCGGCGCGACATCTTCCAACATCTGGTACGGATGCCGATGAGCTTTTACAATCGGACGAAAATCGGGCGCATCATCAGCCGCTATACGTCGGACGCGGAAGCGATGCGGGTCGGCTGGCAGGACGTGTTTTTCATCACCGCCGTGCAAGCCGGGCAAATGTTCATCTCGGCGTTGCTGATGATCTGGTACGACTGGGTTTTGTTCCTCGTCGTACTGGCGATGGCGCCCGCGTTGGGTGTCCTGAATTACCATTTCCGCCGCACGCTCAGTTATGCAAACCGCCAGGTGCAGGAGAGCTGGAGCCGGGTCACGGCGACGCTGGCCGAATCGGTCACGGGCATCCGTGTGACGCAGGGATTTGTCCGACAGGACGTGAACGCGGGCTTGTTTACCGACCTGATCCGCGACCATTCGGGTTACAACCTTGGCGTGGCGCGGGCGTCGGGCGTGTTTTTGCCGATGCTGGAATTGAACAGCCAGATGTTCGCCGCGGCGTTGATCGTGATTGGCGGTTATCGCGTGTTGAGCCCCGCGGTTCACATGAACGTCGGCACGCTCATTCAATTCTTCTTCCTGGCGAACATGTTCTTCAGTTCGGTCCAGCCCATCGGCCAGCAGTTCAGCCAGGCGTTGACCGCAATGGCGGGCGCCGAGCGCGTGTTTCGATTGCTCGACACCAAGCCCGATTGGGAGGAACCGCCCAACGCCCGCGAGTTGCCACGCATTCACGGGCGTGTGGAGTTCCGCAATGTCATTTTCAGTTACGTCGCGGACCGGCCCGCGATCAACGACATGAGTTTTGTCGCCGAAGCCGGGCAAACCATCGCGCTCGTCGGTCATACGGGCAGCGGCAAGAGTTCGATCGTCAATCTCATTACGAAATTCTATCTGGCGCAGAGCGGTCAGGTGCTCATCGACGGATTCGACACGCGCGACATCCAGGGCGACTCGCTACATCGGCAGATGGGGATTGTCAGCCAGCAGAATTTCCTGTTTACGGGCACGGTGATGGCCAACATCCGCTTCGCGCGGCCGACGGCGACGGATGAAGAGGTGGTGGATGCCGTTCGCAAGCTGGATTTCCTGGATGTGATCGGCTCGCTGTCGGCGGGTTTTTCGACGCAGGTTGGAGAGCGCGGCACGAATCTGTCGCTCGGCGAGCGGCAACTGGTCTGTTTCGCGCGCGCGATGCTGGCTGACCCGCGGATTCTGATTCTGGACGAGGCGACGAGTTCCGTCGACGCGATGACCGAAGCGCGAATCCAGCGGGCGCTGACGCGGTTGCTGCAGGGCCGCACGAGTTTCGTCGTCGCGCATCGGCTCAGCACGATCCGTCACGCCGAACTGGTGTTGGTGCTCGACCACGGGAAAATCGTGGAGCGGGGGACACATCGTCAACTTCTCGCCGCCGACGGCGCGTACGCGGAACTCTATCGGCAGTTCGTCAGAAGTTGAACGAGAAGTCGGCGAAGCCAGCGGGAAGCGCAGGTTGGGCCGCGGAGGATTGATTTGGTATTGCGTGGTGGGGATGGGTATAGGAAAATAGTCGTGCGATGATCTGGAGCACGCTGTTCCATCCGATACGAGTCGGCGTCTCAATCCTTCTGGGGATGATGGCGGCGACCTTCATCACCATCAATTATTGGAACGACAGACCCGGCGATGATCCCGCCACCATCCAGCAAGCCACCGCGATGCTGGAGCAATTTCGAGAGCACTCGGTCAGCAATTCGATCAGTTGCATTGCGAATGGAATGAAAATCGAGTCTCTCGTTGGGCAACCCGGATCGGTTGTCACGAATTCATCGGGCAAGGTTGTTTCCAATGAGCAAGGAGGCAACTGGATGATCACCCTCCTGGATGGCCGCAAGTACGTGGTGAAAGCCAATCAGGCGCCGACTGCGGATGCGTTTGCGACGTACATACAACGAGCGGCCATGGACGGGCCGTGGAACGACATTGACGGAACCATTGACCAACTAACCAAGCGGAACGGAGTGATTCTACTGAGACTCGTACAATAGGCTG
>PLTX01000097.1 GCA_003164675.1 Verrucomicrobiota bacterium
TCGGCAATCAGTTGGATCACCTCCACTTCGCGCGAAGTCAGGCGGTCTTTGCGCGGCTTCGTCTGTCCGCCTCGATCCAACGACTTTTGCTCGCCTTCGGGAAGTAGCTTCGCAATGAACGGGCCGAAAAAGCTATGCCCCTTATTAACCTCCCGAATCCCCTCGGACAGAACCTCGGCGCAGGCTTGTTTGAGCAGAAATCCAGCCGCACCTGACTCCCTTGCGTTCTTGACATACGCGTCATCATTGTGCGCCGAGAGAATGAGTATTCTAGTGCTGGGGACGGCTTTGAGAATCTGACGGGTGGCTTCCAAACCATTGAGCAACGGCATCGCGATGTCCATGACGACTACTGCAGGACGAAGTTTCTTGACCAAGTCGACCGCCTGGCGGCCGTTTTCCGCTTCGCCGACGACCTCGAAGTCGTCTTCCTGCTCCAGCAACTTGCGAAGCCCTTCGCGCACAATCGTGTGGTCTTCCGCCAGCAAAACCGTGATTCGTTTCATCGACTTTCAATTTACCATAATGCGCACGGATTTCTCAAAGAGAAGCGAGGAAGCAGCCATGATGCGACGGCTTGTGCGATGAACTCCAGCCCATTGTCCTAACGCGGGTTCAGCAACAGTTCCAACCCCTGTTGCGGCGTCAGATCGTTCGACATCCGTTGGAAGTTGCTCTTCTTGCTCACTGAGTCAGTGCGGGTATTCACAAACAAAACAATACGGCTGGTATAGTGCATGGACAACGTAGTGATTGCCCACCGATCACTCCCGACACCTTGCTGTTCCAACAAGAAACTGCCTCCGCGACGGATCCGGCCGAAGATGCCCCAGCCAAAATCAACATCGCGAAACAATTCGGCTTCTACCCGCACCAGACGCTCGTCCACAGGGTCGATCAGCATCGTGCCTTCCATCCCTTGCAATACCCGCAGTTCCAGGGAACGCGCGGTCAGGGTTGCGTTGGGACGGAATTTCAACCGAATCAGTTCGCGGCCGGAACCGTTCGTTTCCGTGCCATCGTGCTGAAAAACGAATGCCTCCGGCAATAACTTGATCATCCGGCGGACGCGCGCTTCGTCCTTGTGCGCCTAGTTTTGGAATTTCTCCAGACGTGCAGGATCCGTCAACAGGTCACGCAAGCGTTCATCCTCTCTTTGTCTCTGTGCGGGAGGAAGCGGTTGACCGTTCTTGAGAACCAGACGACCGATCAACCATTTGCGCGTCTCGACCATATCGCGGGTTTCCGAGCCGTGCGACGTCTGTTTGTCAATCCGGTACCGATAGTGGCCGCTCGCATTGGCCGCTGCCAGTTCATGCGCCACCGTTTGGCGCACCAGCTCGGTTGCCGGAATATTCGGTGGCTGTGCTTGAGACGCCGCTTGAAACGTCACCAGCAGTAACGAAACAAATACCCCCCTCCTGAATGGGACGAGACTTACAGTTGTGCGCTTGGCAATCATTCTCGCAGTCTAACATCTCCTCAACCTCTTTTTGAGTCCACTTCACTTTGGAGATCGAAGTGCCCGGCACGATTGGCCGGGAATGGAGGCCAGAGCCCGTCAGCGTGCGAATGGGTGCAGTATTAGAAGCTTGCGCGATCATGGAGCTGACGCGTCGGCCTCACTAGAAGCCATCTCATCTGGTGACGGCACAAAATCAACTCCGGTTTGGGTTGAGTCCACGGCTGACACCGACAGCGCTGCGCTGGCTGGTTTTTCATTATGGTGGGAACGGTTGTGTTTCATGGCATAATAATAATCATGAAAACCGTGCGCGGCGCTATGGGGTGTTGACCCCGTGGGTCGACCGTGTGAACCCTTTGTCCAAGCACGGCTTGCCCGGGCAAGTGACCGGTGGCACGGATGCCCACACCGTTGACGGGTTGATGCCTGCCGGGCGGCAAATGCGGAAAGGGAAAACGTGCCGGAGACGACGTTTTGTCTCCGTTTGGTCGAAAATCGGTTCGGAACGCGACGAAGGGCAGAAACCGTCGCCCTTATGGTCAGGTTTCCGGTCTGGGAGCCGCGAAAAGGCTTGAGCGCACTGTGAGAGAGGATATTATGTCGGTCAAAGTGACTGAATGGGCCACGATGGCCCGGAAGCGTAGGTCATATGGGAAATGTCGGTAAATACCGCATCGGCGAGTATGAAGCCCAAATCGACTTCGTATTGGAATCCAGAGGGCAGCTCCATGTCTGAGACAGTGATGGCTCCGGAACCCGGCCTGCATTCAAGGTCGCCAGTGCGTCGGCTTTTGGCAGCGCTGGCATTTCTGGCGATCTTCCTCTTGTTGCTGTTGGCGGGCCTAGGGTACGGGAAATACCGGGCAAAGAGAGCCTTTGAGAGAGGTGTGGATGCGATGCGTGGGCAAAATTACGACCTCGCCATCGCTGAGTTCAGCGAAGTTATCTGGCTCAAGCCAAAATACGCCGCTGCGTACAACAACCGGGGGTGGGCCTACGCCCACAAGGGCGACTGGGTCAAGGCCATCGCCGATTGCAACGAGGCCATCCGGCTTAATCACAATTCTGTGACGGCCTATTACAACCGGGGCATCACCTACCAGAACAAAGGCGACTACGACAAGGCTATTGCCGATTACAGCGAAGCCATCCGCCTCAAGCCGGATTCTGTCAATGCGTACATCGACCGGGGCCACGCCTACGACCTCAAAGGCGACTACGACAGGGTCATCGCCGATTTCAACAAGGTCATCCGTCTCGATCCGAACCAAGCCACGGCCTTTATCGACAGAGGCAATGCCTACAACCGCAAAGGCGACTACGACAAGGCCATTGGCGATTACAGCGAAGCCATGCGTCTCAATTTGGATTATGCCTATATCTGCGAGGAGAAAAGAGCCCTTGCCTACAGCCAAAAGGGCGATTACGAGAAGGCCATTGCCGATTACAGTAAGGCCATCCGGCTCAAGCCGGATGATGCGATGGCTTATTACAACAGGGGGCTCACCTACGACCGCAAAGGTGACTATGACAGGGCCATTGCCGATTTCGGCGAAACGATCCGTCTCAAACCGGATTTCGTCGAGGCCTACAACAACCGGGGATCTGCCTACATCCAGAAAGGCGACTATGACAGGGCTGTTGCCGATGAAACCCAAGTCATTAGTCTCGATCCGAAGTATGCCACGGCCTATTTCAACAGAGGCAACGCCTACAGACATAAAGGCGACTGGGATAGGGCCCTCGCCGATTACAACGAGGCCATCCGGCTAGGCCCGACAAACGCATTGGACTACAAGAACCTTGCCTGGCTACTAGCCGTTTGCCCCGATGCCAATGTTCGGAATGGAAAGAAAGCCGTCGAGTATGCGACGAAGGCCTGTGAAATGTCGGAATGGAAAGATCCGTATTGGTTCGATACGCTGGCGGCAGCCTACGCCGAGGTTGGCGACTTTGACAACGCCGTAAAGTGGGAGAACAAATCTCTGGCTTCCAATGCGTCGTACGCCACCTTGGAGAGAATGAGCCAACGGCTCAGTCTCTACGAACAGAAGAAGCCGTACCATGAGGAGAAAACGTGAGGTTTCATCGGCTCCTGTTTGACAGAGCCCGCAAAAGGACGGACATTGTCCTGGCAGTGTAGGGATCGACATTCTCTCGCTTCCCCGAGCGCTTCGATGAAATCTCTTCACGGTGGTACCCACCACACCGTAACCAGCCCGTTCCAAGCTTGAAAATCTCAGCAACCTGTTCATCATACCGTTAATGGCGCCGAAAAGGAAGAAAGCAAGCGGTGACGTTGGTAGTACTGAGACGTTGGCCCTTCTGCGGCGAATAAGGAAGCACGCCGACGCGGGGTACCTCTGCCCAAGGGCTTGCCGCCGCCACGGCCGTCAGGTTCATTTTGGAAACTCGAGAACTGGTTCGATGTAGACAGTGGTGAATACAGTTGGCATTGGGTAGGGATGTCGAGCCCTGACCAGTTGGAGCGTGCGCTTGGGCAAGCGGACGAATGCTCCAATAGCGAGCAACTTGCCGAACCTCGTCGATCCGCAACGGCGCGCCGGCAACAACCAGAATCGGGCTTGCTGAAGCCTAAGGACGCATGGGAGTACTGCAACGCGAACCACAGCCAGTTCCTCAAATGGGTGAACCTCGGCTACGTGAATCGGATCAAGCATGGTCGCTACGTGCGCTATTCGATCAAGTCATTGGACGCGATGCTCGACCGTTTCGAGCAGCCAAGTGTCCGCATGCCTCGTCACAAACGGAGGATGCGTCGTCTTGGGCTACCCTAAGAAAACGGCGGACACAGCCGCTCAAATATGCTGCCCATTTGCTGCCAAAGAAATCGGACTTTGGAGCACTCTGGCACACTGTGACGGACTGTGCCAGCCTTGGTCCGCAAGAACTTGCAGAAAAAGCGCAGGTTCGTAACGCCTTTCAAGACTGCCGCATTCGACCACTCTGCCACCTCTCCAATTGGTGACCAGACCACTTTTTTCGGGCCAGGGTTTGTGTTGATCCGACGACATTCATTTTGAACCAGGGTTTTGGGTTTGTCCATCCCCGAGAGAGAGGGCGTAGGCCAACCGCAGCCGGGAATTGGGGTTGTTTGGGCCACCAACCGCGTTGCTTGCGGACAAGGCCCGGTCACATCGTCGCCGCGGGTGACCGGGCAGCGCTCTTCGTGGAGGCCAAGAGATCCCACTCAGGGGACCTTGCCCGGTTCACGCCGCGGTAGCACACTCAGAAGACCACCGTTGAACCCTGAGGATTGCCAGGCGAACCATTGCCTCTTTGGCCACCGGGAGGCGGGGAGAACAACTCATCCGGGGTCAATCGGCCGTCGCCGTTCTTATCAAGCGTCTTCAAGGCCGCCGGCGCGTTGGCGATCTCGTTCGAATCGATAACGCCGTCATGGTTGGTATCCAGTGCCGCGATGAGCGGGTCGGGAGGGCCCATAAAGCCGCTCGAGCCGAACTGGTTCGTACCCGCCATCGTGATATTCGTTGGTGGTGGCGGACGCCGCGTACTGTCGCCGCTGTCTGGCGGTTGGCCGGGTCCCTGTCCGGCCGGAGGTGGTGGAAACAGCTCATCCTGGGTCAATTGACCGTCGCCGTTCTTATCGAGCGTCTTCAAGGCCGCCGACGCATTGGTGATCTCGTTCGAATCGATGACGCCGTCATGGTTGGTATCCAATACCGCAAACACGGGTGACGGTGGGGGCGGTCTGTTCATGCCGGTAAAGACGCGGTTCGAACCGCCGTCATCTTGGGCCAGTACACTGAGTGCCGACATGCCAAGCGTCAGCAGGATGGTAAGGCATATTCTCTTCATGACGTTGCTCCTCTGGATTATTTGTTATCTGGAGGGCGAGTCCCTCCGTCTGTTCCACCCTTAGAACGTGTTTGAAAAATCG
>PLTX01000120.1 GCA_003164675.1 Verrucomicrobiota bacterium
GCCATGGCCACCATGGACATCATCAAGTTCTATGGTGGCTCGCCCGCCAACTTCCTCGACGTCGGTGGCGGCGCGAGCACCGAACAGGTCACCGAGGCGTTCAAGATCTTGTGCGCCGACAAGAACGTGCGCGGCGTTCTGGTCAACATTTTCGGCGGCATCATGAAATGCGACGTGATTGCCAATGGCATTCTGACCGCCGTCAAGCAGGTGAACGTCCGCGTGCCGCTCGTCGTGCGTCTCGAAGGCACCAACGTCGAACTGGGCAAGAAGATCCTCAAGGAAAGCGGTCTGGCCATCATTCCCGCGGATTCCATGGCCGATGCGGCACAGAAAATTGTTCACGCCTCAAAAACATTATGATCACTGAAATCGCAGTAACGGGTATTCCCGTGACCGACATCCCGCGCGCCCGCGCGTTCTACGAGGGCGTTCTCGGGCTCAAGTTCACCCGGGAGTCCGCCGGCGGCAAGGGGGTCGAATACGATATTGGCGCCGGCACCTTGGGGATTGGTTCATATCCCGGCTGGGACCCCTCGCCACAGGGAACGTGCGTCGCATTGGAGGTCGATGATCTCGATGCCGAGATGTCACGCCTGAAGGCCCGGGGTGCGAAGATTCATCTGGAGATAATGGACACGCCGGTGTGCCGGTTTGCGATGATTTGCGACCCCGACGGCAACAAGATTATGATTCACAAACGAAAGTCCTAGGTCATGAAACTCTATCTGTATTACGAAAACGTGGACCGCCCGCTGGCGGTCGAGATACCGGACAACGAAATCGATGGGTTTTTGCAGGAGTACGAGGAAGCGCTGCACGACACCTCCGTCGAGACGTTCCAGTGGAAAAACTCCAGCTTCCGCATCGCCGGATTGATGGCGGTTGTCCACGAGAAGCATTCTTCCGTGCGTCCATGAGCATTCTGGTCGACGCCAATACGCGGTTGATCGTTCAGGGCATCACCGGCTCCGCCGGAAGATTCCATGCGGAGCAATGCCTCCAATACGGGACGAAACTCGTCGCCGGCGTCACCCCGGATCGCGGCGGCGAAGTCGTGCAACTCGATTCGCAGAAGATCCCCGTGTTCAATACCGTGGGCGAGGCTGTGCGCGAGACCGCCGCCAACGTCTCCTGCATCTTCGTGCCCGCGCCGTTCGCCGCGGATGCGATTCTCGAGGCGGCGGATGCCGGCATCGAATTAATTGTCGCCATCACGGAAGGCATTCCTGTCATTGACATGGTGCGCGTAAAACGCGCGCTGCAAGGGACCGTCGTCAAGCTCATCGGCCCGAATTGTCCCGGCGTGATCACACCGGGCGCGTGCAAAATCGGCATCATGCCCGGCTACATCCACAAACCCGGCCCCGTCGGGGTCATCTCACGGAGCGGCACGCTCACGTACGAGGCCGTGTGGCAACTCAGCTCGCGCGGCATCGGGCAATCCACCTGCATCGGCATCGGCGGCGACCCGGTCAAGGGACTCGATTTCGTCGATCTGCTCGAAATGTTCGAGACCGACCCGCAAACCGAAGCCGTCATCGTCATCGGCGAGATCGGCGGAAACGCGGAAGAAGAGGCGGCGCGCTGGATCAAAGATAACTTCACCAAACCCGTCGCCGCGTTTATCGCGGGCGCGACCGCGCCGAAAGGCCGCCGCATGGGGCACGCCGGGGCCATCATCAGCGGCGGCAGCGGGTCCGCCGCCGACAAAATCAAGGCGCTCGAATCCTGCGGCGTCGCCGTTGCCAAAACGCCCGCCGAAATGGGCGAAACACTGCTTGGGTTGATGAAGTGATCACACCGCAAAAAAGCGTGCCAAGCTTGACTCCTGACCATCCGTCAACACCGCCCGGTACACCGCCGGGACCGCGACGTACGATTCCGCATGAAGAACTGATGGGGCTGCCTATCGTTCGATATTGTGGTCCAATCCGGTCCCCGTCCACGGACGAGGATTTGCATCGCGCGGTGCAGGAAATCCGCTCCGAGCGCGTGGTCGGGTTCGACACGGAATCGCGTCCGTCGTTTCGCAAGGGCAAGTCGCACGCGCCCAGCCTCGTGCAGATCGCCACGAGCCACTCGGTGCACCTCTTTCAGCTCGCGCGGCTGGATTGTTCGCACGCGCTCGCCGATGTGCTCGGGAATGCGACGATCATCAAGGCCGGCATCGCCCTGACGCGTGATCTGGCGGAACTGCAGAAGCTCTTCCCGTTCACGCCCGCCAATGTGGTGGACCTCGGCGACATCGCCAAACGCCGCGGGATGGAACAGACGGGCCTGCGGAATCTGGCGGGGTTGTTCCTCGGCGGGCGCATCACCAAAGGGCCGCAAACGTCGAACTGGGCGCGCCCCAATCTCTCCCCGAACCAACTCTGCTACGCAGCGACCGATGCGTGGGCCTGCCGTGAATTGTACCTGCGCTTCGAAGCCCTTGGGCTCCTCTCGCATGACGCACGGCCGGTCACTTGACGAACCCCTGTAACTTGAGCCAGAAGAGACAATCCCGGGTCCATGGATGACCGTCCGCCAGGCCCATGCCGTGTTTTCCGCGTTGGTAGATATGCAGGTCAAACGGCACGCCCGCCTTCCGTAGTGCCCCGGCAAAGATCAGGCTGTTCTCGACCGGCACCGTGGTATCCTCATACGTGTGCCAGACAAAGCACGGCGGCGTCTCTGGTGTTACCTGCAACTCGTTCGAGAGGAATCTCACCAATTCGGGCGAGGGATTGTCACCGAGCAAAAACTTCTTCGAGCCGGCATGCGTCTTTTCCCCCATGGTGATGACGGCATAGCAGAGCACGCCCAAGTCCGGCCGGCAGCTTTTCCGTTCGATGGGATCGGTCGCGTCCGCCTTGCCTGCGTCGAAGTGTGTCAGCAACGTCGCCGCGAGATGCCCGCCCGAGGATGACCCCATGATCCCCACCCGCTTCGGATTAATCCCCCACTCTTTCGCCCGTGACCGCGTCAATCGCACCGCGCGCGCCGCGTCTTCCAACATCCGCGGATGGCGATAACCGTGGGTACCGAGTCGGTACTTCAGAACGAAACCGCTCACGCCATGCTCGTTCAACCACAGCGCGCAATCTTTTCCTTCGTGGTTGGCAAGATGGCCGTAACCGCCCCCCGGGCAGATCACCATGGCCGCGCCGGTGGCAATTTTCGGATCGGCGAGATACGGAGTCAGCGCCGGCACATCCCAGTCATTCGTGCCAAGAGCCCCCGGCGCGCCTTCGGGCCATAGCACGACTGGTTTGGGGGCGTTTGCGCGTGAATTCACGGCGAGTACCAGAAGCACGCTGCCGACCGTACCCACAGGGAACTTGCCACGCATTCCGACTCTGCGTTCATTGATGGCTTTCCATACCAAAATGTTGCCGCGGTCGCAACCGCAGGATTGATGAGCTCGTGATGCAACTTCGCGCATCAGCCGCCCGCACGGCGGCGCCCAACAAACCAACCAAACGCCGCCATCGAGACGAGCGCAAGTGAAGAGATCGAGGGCTCAGGTATCGAATACCAGGCATCCGTGAAACCAGACACTCGATCCGCGCATCGAAACTCACGGAGGAACCATGAAATCCAAGAACATCCATGCACCTGACCTGACACAACGTCCGCCGCGCAGCCCGCGCATGCGGCTGGGTGGCTACGCCATTCTCCCGCGCTGCCTCGACAAGGGACGCGCCACACTCGCCGGCAAGAACGGCGAGTACCATTACGCCTGTCCACTCGATCAGAGGTTTTTCGAGTTCGTGGGCATCAAGGCCAACGACCTCAAAAAGCAATTGGCTCTCGGCAAAGGCGACGGCGAGATTCTGATTTGGGTCACCGCCCACTCCAGGAACAAGCGCGAACCGTGGGAAATCGCCCAGTGGAGCGCGCTCCAGGACCAGCGCGGCCCGGCGGATTTGGAGTCACGAGAGTATTTCAACGGGATGCTGGCCAAGTTCAGCAAGGAGCGGGAAGACATTGTCTCGTGGTCTGACCTGCTCGATCTCGACGACTACGTGAGTTTTGGCGGGAAAGCCTGACCGCACTGGCGGTCAGCAACTGCATCCCAACAAAGACACAGGTGCCTCGTGCGAAATGCACGAGGCGCCCGATATCCTGTCCCTGTGTTCCTTTCGCCGCGGCCGTATGGCCTGTGCCTCGCCAATAGAAGACCCAGCGCTGTAGCATGGAAGTCGTTATGGCGCGAAAAAGCGCACATTCCCAAAGAAGCAGGGGTTTACCCTTGGGGGGACTGGGGTTGTACACTGCCGAGGGGGTAGGGTTTTACCCTATAGAGAACAAATCCGAATGTGCGAATGCTCTACAGGAGGCAAAAAGCATGGAACAAGACACAATCGGAAATGCTGGGGAACGTACCGAGAATTCACCGGTTCCCAATAGAAGGGTACTCGTCGTTGACGAGGATGCGCTGATGAGGGTGGGGTTTGGCGGGGTGCTGAAAGAATGGTCGTTCGCGCCTTCCCTGGCAGCCAGTTTTCGCGAGGCGCGAAACATTGTTCTAACGGAAGAACCGTTTGCGGCCATCGTCTGCGATTATCATTTGCCGGACGGCAACGGCTTGGAACTCCTCGACTGGTTGAAGCGGCAGGTGGGGGTTCAGGTGCCGTTTCTGTTGATCTCAGACGGATTGGCTCGTGCACCCTCCGCCGCTGACGGTTACGAGTTCCTCTCCAAATTTTTCCTAATCGAAAATCTCCGCAACCGACTGGAAAAGCTGTGTCGCGTGAAACCCCAGGCTGCTGCTCCTTTCAACTTGACCGTTGCGCAAGAGGCTATGGCCTCGGTGTATGCCTTACGCTGGCCTCCGAAGAACAAATGAAGCGAAATGCGGCGGCCATAGCGGTGGGGCGAACGGGAAGAGCGTAGCCCAGCGCGTGTAGTCGAGGACGATCCATCCACGCCAACGCTAGAGCGAGGGAAAGGTGTCGAGTGGCAAACCGGGCGGCTTCCTGCCCCCGTGTTCCTTCGCCGGCGGCGGCAACGGAATTCAGGGCACCGACAACCGGTCTGGAGATGCGCCAGGGGATGTTCGATGTTTACTCACGGATGACCCTCATCATAGTGGTAGTCCCGGTCGTCCTGGTGAGCCTGATCAGACTGATTCTTATTCTCCTGGCGAGGCGTTTGGTTGCGAGCGTCACTGCGGTCTCGCGAGAAAACGCATCCCGTAAGCAAGACAGACATTGCCCCCAACAAGACCGCCAATCTCACGGTTGACCATTTTGGATGGTGGTTCATGCAGCCAAGATACGGGAGACAGTGCCGGGATGATATGGGGTGTTGACCCTAGTGCTGCGACGCACCTGATTTGATGGGTGCGTCACGGCTGGAAAACGAACCCTCACCCTGACCCTCTCCCTTAAGAACGGCGAGGGAACCGCGCTCCGTCTCCTCTCCCCTCCGGGGGGAACCGAGTCCGACGAGAGGCGACCTTGCCGTGCCCTGGTCGCAAAGGATCAAGGCGAGGGGTCCGCCCGCCGCTCGTATGCGCCGCCTGCCGTCCGGGTGTTGTAGTCGCGGGCGCAGACCGCGGTCCGGGTGTTGTAGCCGCGATTCATAATCGCGGACCGGCGACCGTCGAGTTTACCCCGACTCTTTACCCCAAATTTCACCACGTTTCACGTGGCCGTTTCGGGGCGAGCCGTCCGCCTCCTCGCCCCTTGAGGGGAGCCGAGTCAGCGAGACGCGGCCTCGCCGTGCTTTGGCCGCAAAGGATCAAGGTGAGGGGGGCAGCCCGTCAAATGAACTGTGGCCGTGCACTAGGTCGCAACCTTGGCTCTACCTCATCCCAAAGCCCCTCTTTAGTGTCCGGAACCCCCCAAACGAAGCCATTTTTAGCAAAACGAAGCCAAGTGACAAAATGGCACACTTTGGTTCCTAACACATTGTCCCTCAAGCCACTCCAGATCCTCCAACACCCGGAAAAATTTGCTTCGTTTGGTAATTCGAGGGGTTTGGGAAACCCCGAGAAGGCCTCGCGTCGTTTCGAGGCCCGCAGGGCAGCGAGATCGGGGGAGAACGCTGCCATTTTACATATATGGGGGGGGTACCCCCTTCTTATAGCCACAGCGCCCTGCCCCGACATCGGAGGGTTACCCCGATTTCGAGGTCGGGGTCGGGGTGAACTACGCGTCTCCTGAACCCTCGTCGCTGCCCACGTTCCCCTCTACCTTTCAAGGGAGAGGGTCAGGGTGAGGGTTCCATTCCCCCCTCCCCCTTCTTCCCCTTATGTCAAAGATCAAAACAACAACCTTACAGACTATACCCTATCGCATACCCGCTGTCCAGCCCATTTTCACGCCCGGTCAAAAAAAAGAGCGTCCCCGCGCTCCGTTGCCGTTTCCGCCGTCGCCACGCCGCCCCCTGCCCCGACATCCCTTGTCGGGGTCCGTCCCCGTTTCCGCTGTAGCCGCGCTCGGTGAGCGCGGTCCGGGTGTTGTAGCCGCGAAACCCTTTCGCGGGCCGTTGGCGCCCTGCCCTGTTTACCCTGAGGCCGTCGAAGGGAGCCTGTCGAAGGGTTTACCCTGAGCATGTCGAGGGGAGCGCAGTCGAAGGGTCTCTGTCGTTTCCCGCCCGCCGTCTATTGTGCCGCCTCCCCCCTTGTCCGCCATCTCGTCTGCCATCTTGTCCGCCATCTTCGTCCGTTGTAGCCGCGAAACTCTTTCGCGGGCCCGGCGGCCCACCGCGCCGCTTGCCGTCTCTGTAGCGTCGGCTGTGGCATTGACCATTTGGGTGTCTTGCGCAAGCCAAAGCGTCAAGCAGTAGGTGTGAACCGCGTTGTCTGTCAGATTCTCCATGTCGGCGCAGAAGAGCACCCTTTTGCAACCAGCGCAAATCGATGTATGCTCCTGTACCACTTCTATTACATTGTAGCCGTGAGCCTTACAGCGTACACGCATGTAGCTTCGCCCAAACTCATCTAACTACTCTTGCGGATGGGCGGCAATTCCCTCGCGGATCTAACAAAACCGAGCGGTTTGTCGATCGCTTGTCTGCCGAGCTAGGGGATCTCCAGAGACGATGACCCACAAGAACTGGTTGCGGATTCTCCTATATGCCCACAAACATATGCTAATCCGGCTTGTGTCGTGTTGTGGAGCGTCTCGCAAGACCGGTCAAGCCAAGCAGTAGGTGTGAACCGCGCCGGCTGTCAGATTCTCCGTGTCCGCCCGGATAAGACATATTTTGCTGGCCCTGCAAAACTATTTCGGATATGCAGCAAGACATCCTTAACCCATTGCCGTCCAGTCTATTCGGTAGTCTTTACTAGATATATTATATTTCCTCTCTCTCGCCGTCCCCAAGTTGCGATTCCTTCTTCTTAGGGGGAGGCCGCTACAAAGGCGGCCGCAACATCGATGGGCAACTACGAGGGCGCTGTTGACCTTGCCCCCTGAAACTGGACAGTTTCCAAAGAGAGTCTTGGCTAATAAAGTGGCGGGAGCCACGAGGAGCCAAGATGAAACGGAAGCGATTCAGTGAAGAACAGATTATTGGGATTCTCAAGCAGGCCGAGGGCGGTTTGCCACTGCCCGAGTTGATCCGTCAGCACGGGATCTGCGAGGGGACCTACTACCGCTGGAAGAGCAAGT
>PLTX01000079.1 GCA_003164675.1 Verrucomicrobiota bacterium
TTGGTCAGTTGGAGCGTTGGTTTTTTACGAGATTCAATTGGGCTGCACTCGCGCGGACGTGGCGGCGAGAAAACGTGGAATGTACTTGAGTGTTATCATTCACAGTGCGAGAATGCTGGTATGGCGCAAGTGAATCCAGACAAGATAAAACGGGGGTGGTGTTTTAGGTGTAAACAGACAAGTTGGCCAGCGGAAGGGGTCGCAACATTCACCTGCAACAGGTGCGGGGAACGGTTGCGAACGGAGCAGGAGCTAGAACCTCGCCTGCGGAAAGTATTCCGATTTCAGTCGTGGAATGATGACGTGTGGTTGCGGGGACTGGGCGGCACCACGCCTAGTGGAGCAGCATTGGAATTGGGGTGCCATCGGACGATGATCATCAAGTTGTGCATAATGGGTGTTTTGGAAAGGTCGGTGTACGACAAGGACGGCTTTTACGCTGCGTATATTTCCGATCGGTCAATCCAGAAGGCGTTGGAAAACAAAAAGACGACAGGGAAGTGGACGGGTGCGGGTGAGCAAAGTTATCGGGGGTACTGGGAGGGGCTGAAGCGGGAGTGGGAAAAGTAGCGGGCGGCGCGTTCGATTCCAGCAGAGCAAGGCAAAACAGGTGTTGCTATTTGATTCACATAATGTTACCATTGGTAACATATGGAAGAATTTGAGTTTGCGAGCTTCGGAATCAAGGTCGGGTTTGCAGGTTCTCCCCTGTTTCTGACTCCGAAGATGCTGGCTGATTTTGAGGATCGCTACGTCGGGCGGGTCTCGGAGCGTACCCTGCAAAGTATGCTGGTGGTGACTCAAAATGTTTCCGCGTTGAGCGGCCATGCGGAAAAACTGGGGCGGAAGGCGGTGTTGGGTACGACCACGTTCATGTATGACAACGAGTATATGCAGCAGATGGGGTGGTCGAAATGTCTGGTGGCCGAGTTGGTGAAGTTTCGGAGGGCGGTGCGTCGGCTGACGGGTCGCGAGTGTGTGTGGGCGTTGGAGCGTAACGGGGTGAATCGGCGGCTGCATGAGCAGGAGGTATGGTCTGGCTACTTGGAACTGGACAAGGTGGAGGAGGCGAAAAAAAAGGCGTTGGGCATTGGTCGTTGCAATGTCAAGGTGGGTTGGGACCCGTTCTATCTGGCCAAGGAGATGGGCAAGCGCGTCGGTTGTCGGGGCAATGGGACTCGGCACTTTGGGGCAATGGGGGAGTTTGAGGGCAAGTGCGGGATGAGGGATTTCTTGCTGCGTTCTCCTGCGGGCGAGATTCGGAGGCTGGTGTGGGCGACTCGTGATCCGGGGGAGACGGCGGCGCATATGTGGGGAGTGCGCGGGCCTGAGATGTATGAGTCGTGGCTGTCGGGTTTTCTGAGCTTGGGGCCAGAGTGGGATAAGTATCGCGAGGCGTGTGCGGCGGGCTATCGGAAAACACATGGGCCGTTGGGAGATGCGGCGGAATTGGACGGGGGAGATGTGAGTTTTGATGTGGAGGATTTCGAGCAATAAGGAGGCGGAAGATGGGGCGGAAACGGAAATATTATACTGAGAGCAAATACGTGGGGAAGTTGGGGAGCAGGCTGCGGGAGTTCAGTCCGTTCGTGGAGAATGGAAACGAGTTTGAGTGGCGATGGTGCTTGCACTGCGAGCGGGCGTTTATGGTGAGGGATATGCGGGTATTCCACGAGGTGCCGAGTGAGGCGTTGCGGGGTATGGGCGAGAAGGAGTGGGATAAGGTGTGCTGTGCATATGAGGATTGTGACGGGACATTGATCGATGCGTGGGGGTGGGATGGCGAGTGGCGGCGGGAAAATGGGTATCCTGATGAGCCGGTGCGGGGTGTGGTGTACCCGATGTATCCAACGGGGGCGGACTTGGTGCGATTGGGTCTGCGTAAGGAGGGGTAGTTGTCAGGCATGGCGCGGAAAACGGTGGCAGAGTTTGGCGGTAGCGGTGAGGCGGAAGCGGGGAAATCGGTGTGAGAAGTGCGGGGTTGAGAGAGGGCGGGGCGTGTTCGGTTGGAGGGGCGGTGGGGGCCTGCGGAGACGCTTTAGCGGCCCACAGGCCCCCCGCCCCCCCCCATAGTCTTTGGTTGTTGATTGTGGTCTACCTGGGCTGGTGTGTATTTGCGAAGCGGTGTTGGGTTCGTTGCGTCGCGTGTTGGACAAGAGCCGTCGGAGCGTAGCAGTTGGTGTGACGGGGCTGCGGCTAAACACCGTTACGCCGCGCTTGTCATGTCAAATGGAGTCGGCGACATAAACGGGGCCGCTCTGCCGAAATTGTGTCGCGAAACACCTGAATTGTGCTGGAAATTGATGGTAGAAGTCGTGACACCATCGGCAGAGCGTTACCCCGTTTGTGATGTCGTGTCGCAGGCTCGGATTGACATGTCTGCCGACAATGTGCGCGGCGTCGAGGTGCTTCGTCGTGCCGCAGTTCTGGCACATCCAACTGTCCCGCTCCATTACTGCTCTTGTCCAACGTTGATCTTTGTTCATCGGCTCTACTCCTTTATTTTGAGCATGGGGAGTAGAGCGGATGAACGGTCGTTTTGAGCGACGCTTGGGCTCTTTGTTGTGTGGTGGTGTTGTCGTTGGCGCTCGAATTCTTATTGAGCGCTTAGTAGCCGTTGACGCCGCAAAATCCCCTTGCCATCGCTGTGTTGTAGACGGAGACTCGTGTCGTGAGAATCCATACCGTTTCTCTACTGTTGGTGGCGATGTTTACAGGAGGCTCTGTCTTCTGCGATGAAACCAACAGCACAGTGAAATCGGGCGACGTTGCGTCTGCCAAGGCACCGGACAAATTACGGGAGATTCCGGCCAAGTATTGTGGGGAGTTTTTTCTTCACGAAAGACAAGAGGGACTCGGTATCACAGCGCGTCCAAGTGAACTGATTTCACCGGCAACAGCATTTTGCAGAATTGGGCCGAGAGAGGTTAAGCTCACCAGTGGAGAAATTCTGAGTTTGACGCAAATCACCCAACCTAATCTTAATGGCGCGTGGAACCCGAGTTTACAAGTAGGTTTCGTCAGTTCTTCGGGGCGGCAATGCGACTGGTTTTTCATGGAGAAGCCTGACTTTACGCTTGATATCATACAGTACAATGTACACGGCCAAGGGAACGCGCCAACGTATCTTCGGTTCGGCATATGTCAAAGTCCGGATACCCTTCGCTATTGTAATGCGAGAGGTCTCCGGCTAGACGGCACAACAATCGGAAGCCCGTCCATTCGCGAGAGGCGGCTGAAAACCTCGTCTAAAGTTGGCGTGCTTCTGGTGGGTATTATCTGCGTTGTCTTCTGCGTTGTTCGGTACCGGATTTGGCAACTGTTTTGGCCCCTAGATCTTGATAATCCTCGAGACCGCTTCCGTCTGTACTTTGGGACATGGGGGGGGTGCTGTTTCTTATGGGACTACTGATGTTCAGATGTGTGGAGTCGCCAGTCTACTTGATACCGCTTGCTTTTGCGTTCCCCATGGGTCTAGGGGTTTGGCTGGGTGGTCTCTGGCTTCCCTTCAGCTGGAGCGGATATGTGTTCTACTTTGCCCATGCTGTTTACACCTTGGTTGGTTGTCCGCAAAGAACACGCTTCTTAGCCATGTATGTGGTCTTGATTCCGGCATTGGTATTGAACATCGGCGGTTGCATGATGCTGGGGGGGCTGCATCCGAATTGAGCGGAGTCTGTGTCGTGGTTGCCAGAGCACGAGAGCGCTAGCGTCTCGTAACGCCTTGAGAGCCTGTTTGTCTCGTATCGCCTTGAGATTGTGTGGGGCGGTCGGGGGTTGCAGGTTTCAGGACATGGGCACGGTGGCGGACTGCGTCGGTCGTATCAAGTATCACGCTGTGTGATGGCCACGTAATGCTGCTCGCGCGGGCCGACGTAGACCTGTCGCGGACGGTAGATGCGACTGTTGGGCTCGTCCATGATTTCCTTGTAGTTCGCAATCCAGCCCGGCATCCGTCCGATGGCGAAAATCACCGTGAACATCTCTATGGGTATGCCGATGGCCCGCATGATGATGCCGCTGTAAAAGTCCACGTTGGGATACAGCTTGCGCTCGATGAAATACTCGTCGTGCATGGCCGCCTCTTCCAGCTTCTTCGCGATCGCCAGCAACGGGTCGTCACTGCGCAGCAGGTGCAGGATCCTGTCGCACTGCTCCTTGATGATCTTGGCGCGCGGGTCGTAATTCTTGTACACGCGGTGGCCAAACCCCATGAGTCGCTTGCCGCTCTTCTTGTCCTTGGCGTCGGCGATGAACTTCGATCCATCGTCGCCTTCGCGGTGGATCTGCTCGAGCATTTCGATGACCGCCTGGTTGGCGCCGCCATGCAGCGGCCCCCACAACGCGCACACGCCGCCGGCGGCACAGGCGAACAAATTGGCCCGGCTCGAGGCGATCATCCGGACGGTCGAGGTCGAACAATTCTGCTCGTGGTCGGCGTGCAAAAGAAAGATGAGATCGAGAGCGCGCACGACTTCCGGCTTCAAATCATAGTCCTGATACGGCTCGGAGAACATCATGTGCAGAAAGTTGGCCGTGTATTTGTACACCGGCTTCGGGTAGACGATCGGCAACCCGCGCGATTTGCGATAGGAAAACGCGGCAATGGTGCGGACCTTGGAAATCAGCCGCGCGGATTGGAGTTCGAAGTTTCTCGGTTGGTACCCTTCCATCAGGCGTGGATGAAAGCAGCTCGCGGCATTGATCATGGAGGAGAGGATTGCCATCGGATGCGCGTTGGGTGGGAAACCTTCGAAATGGAATTTCATATCCTCGTGCAACATTTCGTTTTGCGTGAGCAATTCCGAGAACCGGCGCAACTCCTGGCTGGTCGGCAAATGTCCGTAAATGAGCAAGTAGGCGGTTTCGATAAACGTGGATTTCTCGGCCAATTCCTCAATCGGGATCCCGCGATACCGCAACACCCCCTTCTCGCCGTCGATGAACGCGATGGCGCTGCTGCACGAGCCGGTGTTGGAATATCCATCATCGAGCGTGATGAGGCCGGATTCATCCCGCAACTTCGAGATGTCAATCGCGTGCTCGTTTTCCGTTCCGACGACGACGGGCAGTTGATAGACTTTGCCGCCCACTTCCAGTTCCGCCTGCTGGCTCATAGCGTCCTCCTGCATTGAATCGTTGTAGCCCTTCCCCTTACCTTTACCGTGATTCGGCGCGTGCCGCCACTGTTTTTCGCGCCGAGCAGATTATGAAGATGTTATTTTCCATTGTTGCCGCCAATATCTAGTCTAAACCGCTCGGAGAGGCGAATCTGCGTGGAATCAAAAAATCGCAATTTAGCGGTCTGCGCCTACACCGTGGCGGTGGCGGCGTAGGATGACGGGCCCTCGCTGTAACTGCCCAAGGACACCTTCGGGACGACCGCTCGGAGAGACGGCGAAGCGGATTTTACTCAATCCTGTTGCAGTTGGTGACGAGTGGAATAAGCTTGCCGCATGAGGTCAAGCCGTCGGCGTCGGCACCGCGGTGATGGCGCTCAGTTCGTGTGACGGTGGTCACGGCGCTGGCGGCGGCTTGAAGAGGCCCAAGGTGGCCCAACCTGACCAGGAGGCAACAATATATCGCGCACGCGCGCGTTAAACCCTCTCCCTGCGCGGCTCCACGCCAGTACCCCTGCCGCATGGATGGCTCCGTTCGGCTCCGCCTGCGCGGTCTTCACCCCCCTTGGAAGCCCCGTTTTTACGGGCGTCAACTTGGGCTGAAAACTTTTTGAAAAATACGTGCAGGAGTTTTCGGGGCGACCAAAGAAACGGGTAGGCAAGTGTGAAAAGTATGAATGATTACACAACACACTTCACGATCACCGTGGATACGAGTCGCTCCCCCGCGACCGGGCTTCATACCCCTTCACACCGTGCCACGATGGTCGTTTTTTAAAACAGGAAATCAGCATGAGCACAATTGAGCCCCTCGCAGGAAAACAACAGGTCAGCACTAACAACAACAACGAAAACAGCAACCGTTTGAGGCGAACGTCACACAGCAACCGGCGCTGACGGCAGAGGAACGCGAGAAACTGGATGTGGAGACTACCCGAATGTTTTGCCCAAGCGCGTGCAAACGAAAGTCCGGCGGTGGACGGCAGGAAGCCGCGCGGGCTTGACGTTCGCGGACGTCACATCATAGCATGGGTCGTATGAAGCGCGTCTTGCGGCCATTGGCTCTCGCCGTTGGGTTTGCCATCGTAGGCGTTCCTCACGTTCTCGCCGAAGACGGCACAATTGGGAAGTGGCGCGATGAGGATAACGAAGAGGAAAAGGAATAAACCGTGAAACCTGAACGAGGCGTAAAAGAACGTAGTCCGGAACAACCGCACGAATTGCTTTGCGAGCGTTGTAGAAGAATCTTCTTCATTAGCGTTGAGCCGTTAGGCAAGCACGTTTGGCGTGACCGGGTCGAGCGACAGAAGGTAATCTGTCCCCACTGCGGGAAAACAGTGAGGGGGCCATTGTGGGTTGGGCCGCAGACCAAAAGCAGAAAGAGAACCACTGCAAAGCAGCACAAGCAACGTCGCATGGCGCTAAAACCGAAATGATGAAGCTGAAAACCATTATCCTTTCCCCGTACAGACAATCCTGTCCCCACACGCACCGAGAAGAAAACTAAGGCCCTTCCGGTTTCCCAACCAGCCTGACCACTGGCCCCGCTGGTGCGGCTCCGGAGGTCACATCAACAGATAGTTCACATTTCCTGTCGGGTTCCGTACTCTCCCACCCAGTCCCGCTCATCTTTGCGGTCGATACAAACCAGAGAGTCAGCGGTGTTTCCGGGTCAATACCCTTTAGCGCCTTCTGCAAAGCCGCTACAGTTCTAATGCTTGCCCTAGCCTACCTCCTTTCTTGAAACTCAATATCGGCGATTCCTGAATCTTGGCAATGGCAAACGGACACCCGCCAGCCAGCGGCTTCGAGGTTCTCAAGGTATCAAGCCGCTCCGAGTTCAGTGGGCGACAGGCTTTGGCCCGGTCTTGGTCATGACATCACGGATGACGTGCAGCGCCTCCTGAATGCGGAATGGTTTGTGGATATAGCCGTCAATCGGGTGTTTGGCTGGAAGCTCCCGCACCCGCAGTTCGTCGAAGCCAGAGACGATGATGACCTTCACGTTGGGGTTGAGTTCCTTCAGCCACCCGCACGTCTTGGCCCCGTCAAGCTTCGGCATGTTGTAATCGAGCAACACGAGATGGATATGGTTCTTCTCGCGGTCGAACGTGTCGAGAGCCTTGATTGGGTCGGCAAACGCATGGACATCGACGCCATACGGCTCCAACAACTCCTTAATGGGTTTCAGGAATTCTTCGTCGTCGTCGATGGCCAGAGCGCAGATGCGGGGACCGTCGGCGGTGAGTGGCGGGAAGGCGTGGCTGCCGTAATACCCGACCGCATTTGATTGTCCAATTTTGTCGTCCGGTAGTCTCATGCCTCCCCTGAGCAGCAGGCAGCTTGCCGTTTTCCGGCCACAGTCCTGCCGCCATTAGCGCGGCGGCAACAATTCGCCAGAACAATAAGACAATGTTGGCGTTGCGTCAGAATTCAATTGCGACGCCGCAGAAGACCTGCCGTTTCAATAAGGTTTCGGCCAGCGCTAGCCGGAAGACTTTCCATTCTTCTGAAATACGTCCAATCGGGCGGGTGGCACGTTGGCCCAGACGATGGTGGTGCGGATACGCTTGAAACCAGACAGGCAGGGATGCGAGGTCTTGCTCAGGTTGTAGGTGTACTGCACCAGCTTGCCTTCCTTGGGCAGCACCGCGTGCACCTCGCGGATGATGTTCGTCACAACATTTTCGGGCAGCGACCGCAACGGCAGACTGGAAACGACATGACTGATCTCGATGTTGTCCTTCGCGAGGAACGTTCGGAGCAGAGTGCGAAGTTCGCTGGCGTCACCAAGCGCAATCTTCAGGAACGGAAACCGCCGCTTCAATAATCGCACCATGCTTTCCGAGCGTTCCACCGGAATGATCTGCTCGGGTGGGATTCCGCGCTTCAGCAGGGCCGCCGTAATCGCGCCCGTCCCCGCGCCCAATTCGATCACATATCCCCGAGGCGCCCGCGGCAGGTAGCTCGCCATGCGCCGCGCCAAAAAGCGAGAACTCGGCACGGCCGACCCGATCGGCCGCGGATTGTTCAGCAGCTCGCTTCCGAACGTCACCAGCGATGTAACGGCTTCTAATGGCATGACTGATCCACCACACGGTTCAAATCACGAGGCAATCTGCGACCCCGCAGCTTGACAGGAGCATAACGCGAACCGTTCGCGTGTCGCGCTGTCTTCAGTCAACACGCGCCTCCTCGTCATCAAACAGTACCAACTATCCCTCATCCCGGCGAAAAAAGCGACTGTCTTTTTTTCACTCGCCGCCGGGTTGCAAACCGCCTCCAGATGCTCTATTCATTGGCCCATGGCGTTCGCCCTTGGCCAACTGTCGCTTGACTCCAATCTGTTCCTGTCACCGCTCGCGGGTTATACCAACCTGCCATTCCGTCTCATCATTCGCGAAATCGGCGGAGTCGGCCTCTGCACCACCGATCTCGTCAACGCGCGCTCCCTGCTCGAGAAGAATCGTAAGGCGCTCCAACTCATTCAGACCCGACCGCAAGACCGTCCGCTCGCCGTCCAGCTCTATGGTTCCGTGCCCGAAGAGATGCGGGACGCCGCCGCGTTGCTTGAATCACTCGGCGTGAGTTCCGTGGATATCAACATGGGTTGTCCCGTTCGCAAAATTTGCCGCAACGGTGGCGGCTCGTCGATGATGGCCGATCACGCCAAAGCTGCGCGACTGGTCGGCACGATGGTCGCCGCCGTGAAAATCCCCATCACCGCCAAAATGCGGCTGGGCTGGGACAATAAAAACCTCACCGCGCCCGACCTCGCTCGCGCGTTGGAAGATGCCGGTGTCGCCGCCGTCGCCATCCACGGACGCACCCGCCAACAAGGGTTCAGCGGTTCGGTGAACCTCGCCGGCATTCGCGCCGTCGTGCAAGCGTTGAACCGCACGCCCGTGATTGGTAATGGCGATATCACGACGCCGCAGGCCGCCAAGATGATGTTCGATCAAACCGGCTGCGCCGCGATCAGTATCGGACGCGGCGCGTTCTACAACCCGTGGATTTTCCGGCACGTCGCCCACTTTCTCTCCACAGGTGAATTACCACCCGAACCCGGCTTCGAAGAGCGCATCGTCGTGATGAAACGTCATCTCGATTTGATGGTGGAAGTCTTCGGTGAAGCGCGGGGCTGCCGCATGTTCCGCAAAGTCGCCCTGCAATACTCGCGGACCCTCGGCCCGGCGAAAGAGTTCCACAAGCTCGTCGTCCGCCTCAGCACCCGCGCCGGGTTCGACGACATCCTTGCCGTCTATCGCACCTGGCGCGCCCAGTTCCTCGACGAAAACCAGCATCTATTCCCGCAATACGAGCCGCGTCAACCCGGCATGACGGTTGAACCCGCTGCCGCCGTCAAGGTGCCCGCCGGGCCGAACGAGCTGTGGTAGCATTCTTGGAATCCCCAACAAATCGATCCGCCCAGTTGCCGCCGCGGCGCTCTGTCGCCGCGCCTGCCCAATCTGCTGGGGCGGGAAACCGGGTCCGACGGCACCGAAGCGAAGACGCGACCAGTCTTGCCCAGGTCGCAAACCCGCGACTGCCGTTTTCGCGGCATCCCTGTCACCACCGACAATCATCACGTCGGTGTAGCGTGCGCTTTCCCCAGCGCATACGGTTGCTGCGCCAAATGGGGGCATCAGTTTGAGTAGACTTTGGATCGAGAGGTTCGAGCCCTCCGCGGGGAGCCGCGGGACATGATCGCGGCTCACCAGCGGGTGGTGCAGACGACGGAGCGGATCGGTGAGGCCAGGGTCAGACCGGCTGTTCTATTTTTTGGTTGTGACATGCTATTATTAACTCGATGACAAGACAGAAGCCCATCGATGACGCCCCGGCTCAACGGACAGCGGTGTCGTCCCCTGCAACAAGAACCCGCTTGGCGCACCGCCCCTGGCTCCTGGCTTTGGTATTGGCGGTCGTCACATTCGCAGCGTACCAGCCAACATGGCGCGCGGGCTTCGTCTGGGACGACGACGATCACCTGACCGCCAACCCGGCCATGACCGCACACCATGGACTGAAGATGATTTGGTCGTCGTTGGCCGTA